>CAIOLO010000125.1 GCA_903859155.1 uncultured beta proteobacterium | reverse complement strand
CATCTCGGGTTTGCTCGATGCGACCGATGTTCGATTCGAGGATGAGCCGGCCATCGAGGAGGCTCTTTTCATATGGAAGGATACGACTGCCGATTTCGCTGATTGTCTGATCGGTGTCCAAAACCGACGGCTTGGATGTCGAGCGACGGCAACCTTCGATGTGAAGGCTTCCAAGTTGCCTGGGTTTATGGCTGCCTAACTATAATCGGCGAAGCGTGGTCACATCGCGTTTGCTCGAGGCGTTTCTAGCGTGCCCGGTTAAGTGCCACCTGCTGTCCAATGGCGAGGTCCCCTTCGGTACCGAATACTCGGCATGGGCCGCCGCAAGGGAGGAATCTTACCGGCGCGAGAGCTTCCGGAAGCTGATATCCCAAGAGACGGGACCAGACATCGCTTCGACGGAACCCGCTCTCTGGAAGCACGAGTCCTGGCAGTTCGCCGTCGGCAAAACCGTGCGGACCGAAAGCTGGGAGGCCGAGATCGCGCTGATCCAGCGGATCACGCAGGCGGGAGCGCCGTCCCGATTTGTGCCGATCCGCTTTGCGGCGAAAAACAGGCTGACCGCTTCCGAAAAAACTATGGCCGCGTTCGAGGCGCTCTCCATCGCCAAAGCTTTGGGCACGAAGATCGGTGCAGGGAAAATCGTGCATGGCGAGAAACATGCGACGTTTTCGGTGAATGTCGCCGCTTTGTCGCGCGCGTTGCATAGAAAGGTCTCTCTGGTCGCATCACTGTTGTCTGCCACCTCTCCGCCGGACACGGTTCTCAACCGGCATTGTCCCGAATGCGGGTTCTATGACCGGTGCAGGAAGACTGCTGTCGACAAAGACGATCTGAGCCTATTCTCAAGCCTGACCGACAAGGAGCGGACAAGGTACAGAGGTAAAGGCATTTTCACCGTGTCCCAACTGGCATACACGTTCCGTCCGCGGCGGCGTTCCAAGCGTCTGGCTGCGAAGCCCGAAAGGTACGTGAGCCAGCAGGAATGACATATACTGCTTAACCGCAAGACAGCGAGTGGGCTCGGCATGAAACTCACCAACGAACTGCTGGTGCGCGCCGACAAGGTGATCGAGTAGGAACGCGAGCGGCTGCTTTCCGAAACCGCGACCGGCTGCTGTGGGTCGTTATGCACAGTTCCTAATTAGGAACAGTTGCCGGCTATGTATCATGAATGTGCTCTATGCCAACGGGGCATGACGATGTCGTGCTCACTTTACATAATTCCGGATTCGCGAACATCGCATCCAAACAGTGTCAGGCCGAAAGCGAATCGTTGCGCCTCTGTTGCCGCACATGTCAATCGACTTCAGCTGACCAAACTTCCCTGGATGAGCGCTGCGGGTAATCACGAAGATTATGCACAGCAAAATGCCTGCCCTGCCTCGCTGGGATTGCGCCAACTATACATAACTGAGAACTGTGCATAACGACCCTTATGGAGAGCTCTCCATAATGGCCGAGAGTACCCACTGAGCAGCACAAACTCGAAGCCGAAAACCGGCCATTGAAATTCAGTAACCCGGAAACCGACCTCGCCTATTCGATCGCCGAGGCCGATTTGGCCAGCGCGCGCAACTGGAACTTCTGGATCTTTCCGGTGGAGGTCTTGGGTACCGTCGCAAAGCGCACCTCGCCCGGACACTTGAATCGCGCCAGGTGCTTGCGGCAATGTTCGATGATTTCCTGCTCGGTGGCGGTGGCGCCGGGTTTGAGTTCGACAAAAGCCAGCGGCGTTTCGCCCCATTTGGCGTCGGGACGCGCCACCACCGCGCAGGCAAACACGGCCGGGTGGCGGTACAACGCATCCTCGACTTCGAGCGAGGAAATGTTCTCGCCCCCCGAGATGATGATGTCCTTGGCGCGGTCCCTGACCTTGACGTAGCCGTCGGGCTGCATCACCGCAAGGTCGCCCGAGTGGAACCAGCCGCCCTGGAACGCTTCGGCGGTGGCCTTGGGATTCTTCAGGTAGCCCTTCATGGTGATGTTGCCGCGGAACATGATCTCGCCCATGGTCTGGCCATCGGCGGGCACCGGCAGCATGGTCTGAGGATCCATGACGGTCATGCCATCCTCCAGCAGGTAGCGCACTCCCTGGCGGCCGTTGCGCTCGGCGCGCGCACCGATGTCGAGCGCCTGCCAGTCGTCCTGCTTGGCGGCCATGGCGGCGGGCCCGTAGGTCTCGGTCAGTCCGTAGATGTGGGTGAGATCCCAGCCCATCTGTTCCATGCCTTCTATCATCGCGGCCGGGGGCGCGGCGCCTGCCACGAAAGCGCTGACCTTGTGGTTGATGCCCTCGCGCAACTTCGGATCGGCATTGATGAGCGTGGAGTGCACGATCGGCGCGCCGCAGTAATGTGTCACCCGGTGCTCGCGGATCGCCTCGAAAATGAGCTTGGCATCGACCTTGCGCAGGCACACGTTGGTGCCGGCATTGGCCGCCATCGACCAGGGAAAGCACCAGCCATTGCAGTGGAACATCGGCAGCGTCCACAGGTAGACCGCGTGGTGCGGCATCGCCCAGGCAAGCAGGTTGTTCACCGCATTGAGGGCGGCGCCGCGATGGTGATAGACCACCCCCTTGGGATTGCCGGTGGTCCCCGAAGTGTAGTTGAGCGAAATCGCATTCCATTCATCGGCCGGCGGTGCCCAGGCATGGTTGGGGTCGCCCCGCGCGATGAACGCCTCGTATTCGATCGCACCCAGGCGCTCACCCGGCCCCTGGTACTCCGGGTCATCGAGGTCGATCACCAGCGGCCTCACTGCGGCCTGCGCCAGCGCCGCCTTCATCGCCGGCGCAAATTCGCGGTCGGTGATCACAACCTTCGCATTGGCATGGTCGAGCATGAAGGCCACGGTTGCAGCGTCCAGGCGCGTATTGATCGAATGCAGCACCGCGCCGCTCATCGGCACGCCGAAATGGCATTCGTACATCGCCGGCGTGTTGCCCAGCATCACCGACACGGTGTCGCCGCTCGCCAGGCCGCGCGCCACCAACGCCGACGCGAGTTGCCGGCAGCGCGCGTAGGTTTCCCGCCAGGTGTAACGCTGCCGGCCGTGAATCACCGCGATCCGGCCGGGATAGACGCTGGCTGCGCGCTCGATGAAACCCAGCGGCGTGAGCGCCGCATAATTGGCGTGATTTCTGTCCAGATCGGTTTCGTAAGGATTGGCCATCACAGGTATCTCCCTTTCTGCAACGCGCTGGCGCCATTCGAATATACGGTAGCATGACGGGTCGATGCACTGGTTGGCAACAGCAAGCAAAGGACTACATGGCAATCAATCTCAAGCACTGGCGATGGCTGCCGGGCGCCTGCGCTTTCACGCTGGCCGCCGCAGCGGTCGCGCAATATCCGGCGAAACCGATCAAATGGATCGTGCCGATCGCCGCCGGCGGTCCCAACGACATCATGACGCGCGCCGTGGCCATTGAACTCGCGGCCGCCATCGGTCAGCCGGTGATCATCGAAAACCGCGCGGGCGCCGCCTATATCGTCGGCGCGGAAGCGGCGGCGAAATCCGCCCCCGACGGCTATACGCTGCTCACCGCGCCGGCAGCCCTGCTGGTGTTCCAGAAGCTCACCTACGCGAAACTGCCCTACGACTCACAAAAGGATTTTTCCTATATCGGCATCGTCGCCAACAGCGTCATGGGGCTTTTCATCCATGCCTCGGTGCCGGCCAAAACCGTGCAGGAGCTGGTGGGCTTCGCCAAGGCCAATCCGGGCAAGCTGAATTACGGCACTTCGGGCGTCGGCGGGCGCTTTCACCTGGCCACCGAATTCTTCCAGCGCCGCACCGATATCAAAATGGAGCACATTCCCTTCAAGGGCGCCGCGCAATTTATCCCAGAACTGATAGCGGGCCGCATCGACGTGCTGTTCTTTCCGCCGGTGGCGCAGCTGACCTCGCAGGCGAAAGCCGGCAAACTGCGCGCGCTCGCCATGGCGACGGCAGAGCGCTTTCCCGACATGCCCGATGTGCCGACCATGACCGAATCGGGCGTCAGCGATTTCAGTTTCCCCGACTGGATTGCGGTGGTCGCACCGGCCGGCCTGCCGCGGCCCATCGTCGATCGCCTCAACCGCGAGCTGTCCAAAGCGGTGTTCGCACCCGGGGTCAAGAAGCCCTTCGCCGACAACGCCTTCGTGCCGCTCACCAGCACCCCCGAGCAACTCGCGCAGATCGTCGATCGCGATCTGAAGTACTGGGGGCCGGTGTTGAAGAGCCTGGGCGTCCAGCAGGAATAATCCTCCCTCGCGGGCATCGGCATGGCGCTGCTGCTCGACATGTCCACCGCCAGTGTGGGCCGAAACTGGCAAAAACCTGCCCGGAGCGCACCTGCTTGCAGAACGGTAGCGCCGGTTTCGCCGGTCACAAATGTTGTTTTGCATATCCAAGCAAGCACATAGCTAACTTTATTAAAGTCGTTGAGCAAGAAGCTGAGGGCAAAAAGCCTCGGCACCGGGTGCGGCACAGCGACCTGAAGCTGTAAAAAACATTCTCGCCCTGTTTGCGCTGGCGCAATACTGCGTGATATGAAATCTGCATACTAAGTACGCTGGCGAACGCTCCATTACCAAATGCGAGGTGCGATATGTCAAATTGCATTGGCGTTACCGGAGAATCCGGTGATCTATTTGACGAGCCGCAGATCATCCGGCGAGAGGCGGTGGCCAAGCGCAGCTCCTCGCCCGAGCTGAAGACGGCGCACCTGCTGTGCCGTCAGTTGCGCCACCAGCGCGCGCGCCAGGACAAGCAGCGAATCGCGCATTTGATCTGCCTGAATCTCATGTTGATGTTGAGGCGCAACTCGCTGCCCACGCATGTCCCTGGGAAACATTGAGCAGCCGGGGTTGCTATGCAATACCTGACGACAGCAATCTTGTAAGTGGGCCAAGCCACGTTGGTGGCGTTGCGTGAATGGCTGCACCTGGCGCGAGAGCAAACACTCCGTCTGCGCCGGCCCGCGTGCCCGGCGTGGGTCGAGCGCGCAGGTTGATCGTGAGATCCAGTTACGCCGTCGCGTCCGCGAGAAACGGATAGTCAATGTATCCCTTGGGGCCCACGGTGTAGAAAGTACTGTCGTCGGGCACATTGAGCGCTGACCCGCGCCGGAAGCGCTCCGGCAGATCCGGATTGGCGAGGAACAGCACGCCGAACACCGCGACATCGGCTTTGCCCTCCGCGAGAAGAGCGCCGGCCTTGTCGCGCGTCAGTCCACCGCCGACAAAAAACGGCCCCTTGAACAGCGGACGCAACAGGCTCAGGTGATCGGCGCGCGCATTCGCGGCAACCGCGACATGCAGATAGGCCAACCCCAGCGCGTTGATGGCCGACACCAGCGTGCCGAAGGTCTCCACCGGGTCGGCGTCGGATATGTCGTTGTGCGGATTCTCCGGAGACAACTTGACGCCCACCCGCCCCGCGCCGATGGCCGCCGCCAGCGCCTGCAGCACTTCCACGGTAAAGCGCGCGCGGTTTATTGCGGAGCCTCCGTAAGCATCGGTGCGTTTGTTGGTGCTGGAACACAGGAACTGCATGGGCAGGAATCCGGATGCGCCGTGCAATTCCACGCCGTCAAATCCCGCGGCGATGGCGCAGCGCGCGGCATGCGCGTATTGCTCCACCACCTTCGGGATTTCGTCCAGTTCGAGAGCGCGCGGCACTTCATACTCTTTCAAGCCGGCCGCAGTCATCACCTGTCCGGCGGGCCGCAGCGCGGAGGGTGCCACCGGCAACTGGCCATCGGGCATGCGCGAGGAATGCGCCACGCGGCCCGAATGCATCAGTTGCACCACGATGCGCCCGCCACGGGCGTGCACCGCATCGGTCACCTTGCGCCATCCGGCGACGTGCGACTCGTCGAAGATTGCCGGCATGCGCAGGCTGCCCTTGCCCAGTGCACAGGGCGCCGTGCCCTCGGAGATGATCAGGCCGGCGGCGCTGCGCTGCGAGTAATAAAGCGGTGCGTGCTCCGAGGGAATGCCGCCGTCGCTGGCGCGCCGGCGCGCCATCGGGGCCATGGCGATGCGATTGGCAAGTTGCAGGTCGCCCGCGTGCAGCGGTATGAACAGGTCCTCGGTCATTTTTATGCGGCAACCTTCCGAAATTACACGGCGCGGATGCGGACGTGTCTGCTCAATAATGCGGTGCTAGACTGCGCTCTTCCACGCAATCCCGGGCGCTCGCCCGTTGTTAAATTTTCGCACAAGAGGACATAGCACATGGCCACGCAAGGCAAACCGGAAATCATCACCATCGAAGAGCATTACTGGGACAAGGAAACCTCGTCTCATTTCGGCGCCAGCGACGCCATGCGCGGCGCGCCGCACATCATGGAGCGCCTGTTTGACTATTCGGCGCTGCGCATCAAGGAGATGGACGAGGCCGGCATCGACATCCAGGTGCTCTCGCACGGCGCTCCCTCGACGCAGCGCGGCGACGCGGAAACCATGGTGCGTGTGGCCAAGGGCGCCAATGACCGCCTGGCCGAAATCGTCAAGGCCCATCCGAAGCGCTTTGCCGCCTTCGGGCAGATTCCCACGCCCGACCCCAAGGCCGCGGCCGACGAACTGGAGCGCTGCGTCACCAAGCTGGGATTCGTCGGCGCGATGGTGCACGGACCGACCAATGGCATCTTCTTCGATGACAAGCAGTTCTGGCCGATATTCGAGCGCGCCGAAAAGCTCGACGTGCCGCTCTACATCCACCCGGCCACGCCCAAAAAGGAAGTGGCCGACGCCTATTACAAAGAGTACCTCGCCGATTTTCCGGGACTGCTCACGGCCGGCTGGGGCTTCGGCGTGGAGTGCGCAACCCAGGCCATCCGTTTCGTCCTCTCGGGGGTGCTCGACAAGCATCCGGGCACGCGCATCATTCTCGGTCACATGGGCGAGGGCATTCCCTTCAGCCTGTGGCGCATCAACCAGGCGCTGTCGCGCCAGGGAAACAAGGACACCTCGTTTTCGTTCCGCGAGCGCTTCTGCCATCACTTCTGGATCACCACCAGCGGCAACTTCTCCAATCCGGCGCTGCTGTGCGCGGTGCAGGAAATGGGCGTGGACCGGATCCTGTTCTCGATCGACTATCCGTTCGTGATGAACAAGCCGGGCGTCGACTGGATACCGCACATTCCGCTGTGCGCGGAAGACGTCAACAAGATGCTCAGCGGCAACGCGCGCAAACTGCTTAAACTGAAATAGTTTTCCCGGGGTCGCCACGCCCCGGTAATCCGCAACGCAAGGAGGAGGAAACATCATGAAGGGATCCGTTCCGCTGGTCCTCGCAGCGGCGCTCGCCAGCGCCGCCGCACTGGCGCAGGACTATCCATCGCGCCCGGTGCGCATCGTGGTGCCCAACGCGCCGGGCAGCTCGATCGACATCATGACCCGCACCTTGTCGGCGCGCATGGGCGAGGCGCTGGGACAGGCGATCGTGGTGGAGAACCGCGACGGCGCGGCCGGCCTGATTGGCATGGAGCAGGGCAAGAATGCCAAGCCAGACGGTTACAACCTCACCAGCGCCGCCAACGGCGCCATGCTGATCACGCCGTTGCTGCGCAAGAACCCGCCCTATGATCCGCTCACGGATTTTGCTTATGTATCGCTGTTCGCGCTGATGCCCAATGTGCTGGTGGTCACTGCCGACCTGCCGATCCGCAGCGTGCGCGAACTGATCGAGTACACCAAGGCCAACCCGGGCAAGGTCAACATGGCCTCGGCCGGCGTGGGCTCGCAAAGCCACCTCTCGGGCGCGCTGCTCCTCGCCATGGGGGGATTCGAATCGGTGCATGTGCCGCACAAAGGCGGCGGCCCCTCGGTGAATGCGGTGGTGGCCGGACAGACACACTGGACCCTCACGCCGGCGCCGGCGGTGGTGTCGCTGGTCAAAGGCGGGCGGCTGCGCGCGCTGGGCCAGAGCCTGCCGCGGCGCACCGCGCTGCTGCCGGACCTGGCACCCCTTGGCGACACCGTTGCCGGTTACGACTTCAATGGCTGGGTGGGCCTGCTCGCCGCCAAGGGAACACCGCGCGCCATCATCGACCGCCTGAATTCGGCCATCGCCAAGACGCTGAGCAATCCCGAAGTGAAGGAGACCTTCAGCAACCAGGGCGCGGAAACCGTGATCGGCACGCCGGAGGAATTCCAGAAATTCCTGGTGCGCGAGTACGCCACCACGGCCAAGGTGATGAAGATCGCACAGTTAAGCCAGGAATAGCCGCGGCGCTCGAGGGCCGCGGCCGTCTGCGGGCTCAGTCCACCTGCGGAATCTTGGCCTCGCGGATGATCCGGGTGTAACGCTCGATTTCGCGGCGATAGATGGCGGCGAACGCATCCGGGCCGTTGCCCACCGGATCGACGCCCCAGCCGGGGTTGTATTTCATGACCTCGGGCTGGTGCAGCATGCGCGCGGCCTCATCGGCAATTTTCACGATGATCTCGCGCGGCGTGCCGGCCGGGGCAAAGAACGCGACCCAGCCGTTGTACTCGTGATCGGCGACGCCCGACTGCATCATCGTGGAAACCTCGGGCATCGCCGATTGGCGGTTGCTGCCGGTGACCGCCAGAGCACGGAATTTTCCCGCCTTGATCTGCGCCAGTCCCGACTGCGGCGGGATGAATCCATACAGGATCTCGCCCGCAAGCAGCGCGGGAAACACCTGCGCGTCGCCCTTGTAGGGAACGTGGATGACATCCAGCGCCATGCTGCTGCGGAACATCTCGCCATTGAGATGCGGCGCCGAGCCTATGCCGGTGGAGCCGTAATTGAACTTGCCGGGATTGCCCTTGATCGCGGCGACCAGGTCCTTCACGCTGGTGTAGGGCGATTGCGCGCTGGTCACCAGAACCAGCGAGGTGGTCACCAGTTGCGTGATCGGCGCGAGATCCTTCGCCGGATCGTAGTTGAGCTTCTTGTACAGCCCCGGGGCGATCGCCTGGCCCGAGGTGTTCAGCAACCAGGTGTAGCCATCGGGGGCCGCCTTGGCGACCACTTCGGCGCCGATGTTGCCCCCGGCACCGGCGCGGTTCTCCACCACCACCGGCTGTCCCCACGCTTCCTGGAATTTCCCCGCATACACCCGCGCCATGGCGTCGGTGGCGCCGCCCGGCGCATAGGGCACGATCAGCCGGACGGGTTTGGTCGGATAGCTTTGCGCGAGGGCATTGCCCAGAACCGGCGCGAGGACGGCGGCGGCCAGAATCAGGGCGCGGAACGATTTCATGGTGTGACCTCCAAATTTTAGATGGAATGAATGGTACGGCAAGCGGCGCTCCCTGTATTAAATCCTATATGTGGAATTAAATATGCCGTTTAATATATGCTGATAATAGATTAATTTTTATATTTATCATGAATCTCCGGAAACCCTGCGGAAAAATTCGCGTATCCGCCGCGCGTTGGCGCCAAAATCGCTGCCGCCCACGCGCGACATCGAGCGCATGTCCACCACCGTGCCGCCGCCCCGCGCGGCGATGCGGATCACCACATCATCCTTGAAGCCCATGAAGAACGAAGTGGCCGTGGCTTCGATGCGTCCTTCGCCGGCCGCGGCGGCGGCCACCTCCCAGCCGGAGGCTTTCACCTGCGCGAGCAGGCGCTCGTAGACCTGCTCGGGCGGTTGCGGCACGAGCAGCGGCGCGATCTCCGGATAGGCCGACTTCTGCCGCCGCGCCTTCTCGGCGGTGTATTCGGTGGGCAGTGGCGCATTCTTTCGCAATGCAAGGACGGCGACGTACTGCGGCGGATCCTCAGTGTCGGTGGTGATGTCGTGCATGCCCGGTCCCGGCGGACGCTGCTGCTGATGCCACAGGGGTACGGCATACAAGGATCCGGCCACCAGCGTGCCGGCAAGCGCCCAGGTCCAGGCAGTCCTGGCTCGGCGCAGTGCGGCGGCACACAGCAGCGCGGCCAGCGCGCCGCCCAGCCCCGTCCAGACCGACACGCGCAGGATGGTGAGTGCCATGCGATAGTCCCACCACTCGAGCCGGTTACCCTGTCCGGCGGCAAACGCGGCGAGCACCGCCGCAATGACAGCCAGGGCGCTGCCCATAGCCATGACTGAAATCACGCGTTTCCACATAATCACGCTCCGTGAATGCCCGCCGATCCTGCTGCCGACGATCGGCATAATACCCAGCATTGCAAAGGATCACCTGTGCCGCGCATACTTATTGCCGGGGCCAACCGCGGGCTCGGACTGGAATTCGCGCGGCAGTCGCTGGCGCGTCCTCGCCACCAGCCGTGATCCTGCCAATGCGCAGGCGCTGCAGGCACTCGAGGGCGGAAGCGAACTGCACGCGCGGCGTCATCGGGCGCCTGACATCAAAAGATTCCGGATCGTTCCTGTCGCGTGACGGCACCCCGCTTCCATGGTAGAACGACGCACCCTTTGCGCTCGCAGTTTCGATACCCGCCTTGTTTTTCAGGGAGCTGTCATGAATTCTCGCTTGTTCCAGGCACTGACCATCGCCATCCTGCTCGCGCCGACTCTGTCGCTCGGGCAGGCTTATCCGTCCAAACCAATACGGGTGCTGGTGCCCTTCCCCGCCGCCTCGATCCCGGACATCATTGCCAGGCAGGTTATCGACAAGGCAGGCCCGGCGCTGGGCCAAGCGGTGATCGTCGAGAACCGTGTCGGCGCAGGCGGGCGCATCGCGGCGACGTCCGTGGCCAAGGCGGCCCCCGATGGTTACACCCTGCTGCTGGGCAGCGCCAGCACGCACGCAGTCGCCCCGCACATCGTCAAGAGCATGCCTTACGACCCGTTCCAGGACTTCACACCGATCACCAATACCTCGAGCGCGGCCACCGGCGTGGTGGTCAACGCCGCACTGCCGGTCAATTCGATCAGGGAGCTGGTCGAGTACGCGAAGAAGAATCCGGGCAAGGTCGCGTTTGGAACCAATGGCATCGGCTCCACGCATCACCTGCGAGGCGAGTTGATCAAGATGGCCGCCGGCATAGACATGATTCATGTTCCCTTCGGCGGCTCGAACGAGCTGGTGACCGCAGTGCTGGCCGGCACCGTCCACATGACATTTAGTGTTCCTGGCGCCATGAGGCAATTGATCCAGGCCGGCAAGGTAAGACTGATCGCGATGACCACCTCCAAACGCTATGCGGCGGCACCCAATGTGCCGACTGTCGAGGAGGATCTGCCCGCCTATGAGTCGTTCTCCGACTGGTTTGCATTCTTCGGTCCGGGCGGCCTGCAGCGGCCGATAGTCAACCGGTTAAACAGCGAAACGGTGAAGGCATTGAACCTGCCCGACGTGCGCACTGCCCTGGAAGGGCAGTCGCTGCAGGTGATTGCCAGCACGCCGGAGGAACTGGCCCAGCAGATGAAAAAAGATTTCGCGATCTATGCCAGGGTGGTGAAGGCTGCCGGCATCGTGCCGGAGTAAGGGCAAACAGACGCCGCCTGATCCGAAAATGGAATACCTGGCAACTCTATAAATCATTGAAAGAAATCATGCTGACACTGCATAACTACTGGAGCTCGGTGTGTTCGCAGAAGGTTCGCATCTGTCTGGCCGAAAAGGGTCTCGCCTTCGAAAACCGCCACGTCAACCTGTTCGAGTTCGACCACTGGAGGCCCGAGTACCTGAAGATGAACCCCAAGGCGGTGGTGCCGGCACTGGACCACGACGGGCGCATCGTGGTCGAATCGAACGTGATTCTCGAGTACCTCGAGGACTGCTTTCCGCAGGTGCGGCTGCGTCCCGAGGATGCCTACGCAAAAACACAGATGCGCCTGTGGCTGTTCAACTCCGAGGAAATCGCGCACGAGAACGTCAACACCTGCTCCTACAACCCGCGCCATGCCGCGCGCCACCGGGCCAAGGGTCACACCAGCGACGATCTCAAGCGTATGGCAGCCGGCTGTCCCAACCCGGTCATCCGCAACCGCCTGCTGCACCGGGCCGCGTTTGGCGTCACCGACGCGGAAGAAAACCAGGCCTACGAGGCGCTCGATTTTCTGCTCGACAACATGGAACAGACGCTGGGCCGCGGCCCATGGCTTGCGGGCGCAGAGTACTCGCTGGCCGACATCGCCATGGCGCCGTTCATCAATCGCATCGAGGTGTTGAAGCGCCCCGAGATGGTGGAGGCGGCGCGCCGCCCCAACCTGGCGCAGTGGTGGCAGCGGATCCAGGCGCGGCCGGCTTACCAGCAGGCGTTAGCGGTGAAAAACCCCGATACCAGCGATCCGATGCAGCGCTGAGTCCAGACTCTACCCGGGGCTACAATATGCGCAGCCAATATGGGAGAGTCAAATGAGCACACTAGGTAAATTCGCATCGATCACCGCGGCCGTCGCAATCGGCTGGTGCCACAGCGCTGCATGGTCGCAGGATAAGTACCCCAGCAAGCCCGTGCGCATCATCGTGGCGCTGGGACCGGGCGCGGGCGCCGACGCGCTGGCGCGGTTTCTCGCCGCCGGGCCCTTGAGGAGCGAGCTGGGAACCGAGGTGATGGTCGAGAACCGCGGCGGCGCCGGCGGCGTGGTGGGTGGCGACGTTCTGGCCAAATCCAAACCCGACGGCTACACACTGGGCCTGCTGCATGCCTCGGTGGTGTCGACTGTCACCGTCATCAACGACAACGTTTCCTATAACCCGGTGCGCGATTTCACCCCGGTGGCGACGCTGGTCACCAACCAGCTGGCGATTCTGGTCAACGCCGGTTCGCGCTGGAACACACTGGAGCAGTTGCTTGACGAAGCCAAGGCCACCGGCAAGATCTCCTGCGGCATCATCGGCGTGGGCAGCCATACCCATTTCAACATGGAACTGCTCAAGCTGGCCTCTGGCGCCAATCTGGCCCGCGTCCCCTATGCCCAGGGAACCGGTCCGATCATCAACGACCTGCTGGGCGGACACCTGGACTGCACGTCGCTGGTGTGGCCTGCGGTGGAAGGCCAGGTCAAAGCCGGCAAACTGCGCGCGCTGGCCGCCACCAGTCCCATCAAGGGATTTCCAAACATACCGACCTTCGCGAGCAGGGGTTTTCCGCAAGCCAGCCTGGAAGTGTTCTTTGCGGTGTTTGGCCCGGCCAATCTGCCTCCGGACGTGATGGCACGCCTGACGCCGGCGTTCGAGCACATCATGAAGAATCCCGCGATCGTGGAAAAACTCGAAGGCATGGGATTTTCGATTCTCTACGAAAATTCGCGGCAGCTCGGCGATCGGGTGAAAACCGAGCTGGGCATCGTCGCCGATGTCGCCAAGCGGGCCGGCATCAAGGGCGAATAGGCAACCGGGGACGCTCGATTTCGCGGTTTAGAAAGCGGATACGTCCCCGAATCCGCCCGGCTACTGCTCGGCCTTGACGTTGGCCACCTTGACCAGCCGGGTCCACATGTCGATGTCGGACTTCAGCTGCGCGGCCAGTTCCTCGGGTGTGCTGCCCACCACATCGAGGTTGTCCTTGAGGGCGCGTTCCTGGAAATCCGGCCGCCGCACAATGCCGAGCGTGTCGCTGTTGATGCGCCGTACCAGCTCGCGCGGAATCGCAGCGGGTGCGAAAAAGGCGTACCAGCCCAGTACTTCATAACCTGGCAGCGTTTCTGCCGCAGTGGGCAGATTGGGCAGCATGCGTCCGCGGGTCTTGCTGGTGATGGCGATGCCTTTCAATTTGCCGCTCTGGATGATGGGGGTCGACGCCGTGGCGCCGCCGAACAGCATGGCCACCTGGCCGGATAACACGTCCACCAGCGCCTGACCGAATCCCTTGTAGGGGATGTGCGCCATCTCCATCCTGCCCCCCATCGAACGGATCATTTCCATCGCCAGGTGCTGCGATCCGCCCGCACCCGAGGAGGCATAACTCCATTTGCCCGGCTGCGACTGAACCAGAGAAATCAGTTCCTTCAGATTGTTCGCCGGCACCGAAGGATGCGCCATCAGCACGAAACCGCCCTGCACCACGTTGACGATGGGCGCGAAGTCCTTGATCGGGTCGTAGGCCAGCTGTCCGGGAAACAGCGCCGGCGATATCGCCATCGGCGCATCGGCGGCAAACAGCAAGGTGTAACCGTCTGCAGGCGACTTGGCGACGTAGTCGGTGCCGATGTTGCCGGATGCGCCGGTGCGGTTTTCCACCACCACCGACTGGTTCCAGACCTTGGCCAGTTCCGATGCCATCACCCGGCCATAGATATCGGGCGTGCCCCCGGGCGGGAATTGCACGATGACGCGAACCGCCTTGGCGGGATACGCCTGCGCCTGCGCTACGGCAGGCGCACACAGGGTCACGATAACGACGATGAACAGGGACAGTGTCCGCATGGCAAATCCTCGCTTCCGGATAATTGAAAAGGGCAAGTATAGGTTGCCGGCCGCTTCGGCGTAATCCGCGCCGGCCACAGCGCCTTTCGGGCAAAGGCAACGTAGAATTGCGCCCTTCACCGGTCCGGGCATGTCGCCGCGGCGGGTTGGAATCAGGGAGAACATCATGGCCAAGAAGCCGCGCGTGGTCGCGCTGGAGGAACATTACTGGGATGCGGAAGTCGCCACGCATTTTGACGGCGCCGAGGCGCGCTCGCCGAAGCTGCGCGCGAAACTCGACGATCTGGGGGCGCTGCGCATCAAGGAAATGGACGAGGCGGGAATCGACATACAGGTGATTTCGCACGGAGCACCGGCCATGCAACGCATCGATGCGGTCACCTCGGTGCCGTTGGCAAAGCGCGCCAATGATCGCCTGGCCGCCGGCGTTGCCAGCCATCCGGATCGCTTCGCCGCCTTCGCGAACCTTCCCATCAACGATCCCAAGGCGGCGGCCGATGAACTGGAGCGCGCCGTCACCAAGCTCGGCATGAAGGGTGCCATGGTGCATGGTCTGAACCAGGAGGGTCTGTTCATCGACGACAAGCGCTTCTGGCCGATTTTCGAGCGCGCCAGCAAGCTCGACGTGCCGATCTACCTGCATCCGGCGGTGCCAAGTCCAGCAGTGGTCAACGCCTACTACAAGGACTACATCAAGGACTACCCGAACATCGCCACATCCGCCTGGGGCTATACGGTGGAGACCGCGACACAGACCATTCGCCTGGTTCTCTCTGGCGTGTTTGACGCCTACCCCGGATTGAAGATCATCACCGGCCACATGGGCGAGTCGATCCCGTTCTCGCTGTGGCGCATCAACCAGTCGCTCAGTCGCGGCGGCAACAAGCCCAACAACTTCCGCGACGTTTTCTGCGAGCACTTCTGGATCACCACCAGCGGCAATTTCTCAACGCCCGCGCTCATCTGCAGCATGATGGAAATGGGTGTCGACCGGATTCTGTTCTCGGTGGACTGGCCCTTCGTCGACAACCCCCCGGGCACCGACTGGATGAAGCAGGTGCCGCTTGGCAAGGAGGATATGGCCAAGATCTACGGCGAGAATGCGGCCCGGTTGCTGAAGCTCTAAAACCGATTGCAATCCACTTCACCTTCGCTGAATCCCGGACTCGAATAATCTGGCCATGACAACACGTACCCAAAACCAATCCACGGCGTGGATGCTGATCTTTGGCGCCTGGTTAGTGGCGAGCAGTTCGACTCTGGGAGCACTGTTCCTCGGCGAAGTCATGCATCTGCCCACCTGTGTGTTGTGCTGGTACCAGCGCATTTTCATGTTTCCGCTGGCGCTGATTCTGCCGATCGGACTGTTTCCGCCAGACCGGAAGGTGGTCCGCTATGCATTGCCGCTGGCGGCGCTTGGCTGGCTGATTGCGGTGTTTCACCTGCTCCTGGTGGCCGGGGTGATCCCGGAGGACATCAAGCCCTGCAGGCAGGGCATACCCTGTTCCGAAACCGTGATCGAATGGTTTGGATTCGTGACCATTCCGCTGCTATCCTTCCTGGCGTTTTCAACCGTCATTGCATTGCTCGTTCTGGCCTATTTTCGGGGTTCCAAATGAAACAAAAAACTCTTTTCATCGTTGCCGTCGCATCCCTGCTGCTGGTATTCGTCCTGGGTACCCTGGCTTACCAGCGCTTTTCGGCGGGTGAGTCCGTTCAGTCGGCCGAGCGTAATCGCGACAACCTGGTGCGCATGCACTCGCCCACCTTCGGCAAGGCCGACGCCCCGGTGGTGATCGTCGAGTTTTTCGACCCCGCCTGCGATACCTGCCGGGATTTCTATCCGCAGGTCAAGTCCATGATGGATGCCAACCCCGACAGGATTCGCCTGGTGTTGCGTTATGCGCCGTTCCATAACGGCTCGGACAAGGTGGTGGCTCTGCTGGAGGCGGCGCGCAAGCAGGGCAAATTCCTGCCGGTACTAGAGGCCCTCTTCGCGACGCAGGAAAAATGGGCGCCCAACCATACAGCGCAGGTTGACCTGGCCTGGAAGCAACTCGATGGACTCGGTTTGAACATGGACCAGATGCGCAGCGACGTCATGGCGCCCGAAATCGGCAACCTCGTTGCGCTGGACCTCAAAGATGCGAAGGCGCTCAATGTTACCCAGACGCCCGAGTATTTCGTCAACGGCAAGCCGCTGCCGAGCTTCGGTATGGCGCAGTTGAAAGACCTGGTGACGGACGCCCTGGCGTCCACCCGGCGCTAACTGGAAGACCACCCGGCGGGCGGCATCAATTGCCGAACGGGCTAACCCCGATCAGCCTGGCGTGAAGCCAGAAGGCGAACGCCGCCCAGGCAACCACACCGACGACCATCGTGATCGCGGTGCCGCCCGCGGCTCCCGCCGCATAAGCCACACCGCGATCCCGTGCACGCGCCGCGCGGAAATCGAGCGCCGCCCAGACGAGGAAAGCGCCGAAAAGAATGATGTCGGCCAGCATGCCGTTGGCAAGCAGATGGGCAAGCGCCCACACCTTTATCCCCAGGATCATGGGATGGTGAAGTTTCGCCTTGATCATGTTGCGCGGGATATATGCCGCCACAACCAGGACGAACGTGAACACGGTCAGCAGCGCTGCCAGATGCCGTGTCCAGACCGGCGGCGACCAGATCACGACCGGCTCGCCGCGGGCCATGCCATAGCCCCAGACGATCATCGCAAAACCGACCAGCGAGGCCAGCGAATACAGGCCTTTCCAAGGATTCGCGCCGAGCTTTGCCACCTGCCGCACGCGCCAGGATTCAGCGAAGATCCGCACCGAGTGGACACCGAGGAACACCAGCAGGCCAAGTATGAGCAGAGTCATGGATTCCGTGTATGGCTAGAATATCGATATTGCAGGGTACTACGAAGGCAGCGCCTGCAGCACATGAGATAGCCGATGCCAATTCACAATACCACCCAGCCCGACATCAGCAAACAGGACCGGCACTTCAAGACGCCCTACGAAGTGCGCCTTGCCTGCCGCGAGAACCGTCTGAACGGCGTGGCCTCGCATGCGCTGCCCGGTTACCTGTGCGTGAACGTCATCATCCTCGAGCGCGATTACGCCGATGAGTTTGCCGATTTCTGCAATGCCAATCCCAAGCCCTGTCCGATTATCCAGCGCCTCGCGCCCGGGCAGATCGACTGCGACAAATATGCCGGGGATCTGGACATCCGCACCGACCTGGGCTCGTATGACGTGGTGCGCAACGGCGTGATCGAACAGAGAAAAGATATCGTCGAGCTCTTCAACGAGCGCATGGTCACCTTCCTCATCGGCTCCAGCACTTCATTCGAAGGCCTGTTGCCGATGAAGGGCTTCAAGCCGCGCTTCATCGGCACCGTGCAGCAAAGCGGTGTGGATTGCAAACCGGTAGGGCAGTATCGCGGCAAGATGGCAGTCACAGTGCGCGCCTTCGACCCGGACATGACCGACAAAATTTGGGAATACACCAGCCACCTGCCACTGGTGCACGGCGCGCCGGTAGGCAGGAACAACTGGGAGGCACTCGGCATCGACAAGGACGTCGACTGGTGGGGCAAACGCATAACCGCAATACCCGAAGGCACCGACCGGCTCTACTGGGGCTGCGGTGTCACCCCGCTGCAGGTGGCGCTCGAAGCCAAACTGCCTTTCATGATCTCGTACACGCCGCGGCACGCCATGATCACCGACGTGCGCACCGAAAGTCTTTACGACATTTCGCGCGGCTAGTGAAACGCGTTCGCAAAAATTGACATTGCAGCCCGCCTCACCCTCTAGAGTTTCAGCACCCGCTCGGCATTAAGGTGCGTGATCTTGGCCAGGTCCTCCGGGCTGATGGGCAACTGCTTCAGGTACTGCTGCCCCCACTCGTTCTTTTCATAAGGCCAGTCGACCGAGAACATGATGCGGTCGGCGCCCAGTGTCATCAGCGTGCACAGCAGCGATGGCACCGCGAAGTTGCCGCTGGTGGTCACCATCACGTTCTCGCACATGTACTCCTTGATGTTCTTCTTCAGCCCCGCCACCTTGAAAGCGCGCTCGGTGTGCGAGTTCATGCGATCGAGCACGAAGGGAATGCCCTCGCCCAGGTGTCCGAGGATGAAGGTGAGTTTCGGAAAGCGGTCGAGCACGCCCGCCATGACGATACGCAGGAAATGCGTGCCGGCATCAATGGCGAATCCCCAGGCAGCGCGCGCCATGGGGTCGACCGGGCCTTCGAAGTAGGCCTTGATTGCCAGCGGATGCGGCGGGCCGGGGTGGATGTAGAAGGGCACCCCCAGCGCCTCGGCACATTCGAAAATGCCCCAGTATTTCTTGTGGTCCAGAAACTCACCGCCGGTGCTGCCGCTCACCAGCGCCCCCTTGAAACCGAGCGTGGTGACGCAGCGTTCGAGTTCCTTCACCGACTCGGCAGGATCGGCGGTGGCCAGCGTCGCAAAGCCACCGAAGCGCGTGGGATGCTTTCTGCATGCTTCGCCCAGACGGTCGTTGGCGTCGCGCGCCAGCGGCACGGCGGTGGCCGCGCCATACCCCTGGGCGCCCGGCTGGGTGAGTGAGATCACCTGATAGTCGATGCCGGCGCGATCCATGTGAGCAAGGCGCATCTCGCCCAGGTCGAGCAGCCCCGTATCGATGCTGTAACCGACCCTGTCATCGAGTTGCGCGAGCATTTCCGCACGGGAACCGACCGGTTTGGGAATGAGCCCGCGGTCCATGGGCGTGGCGAAATGGTCTTCGAGGGTAATGACGCGCATTGCTGCCTCTTCCGTTTGAACAATACAAAGTGCGATTACAGCACTAATTGCGGCGAAGGGCAGAGCGAACCGGCGCGCCGATCCCGGCGCCCCACCTCCGTATAATTCCCGCATGAGTTCCTCCCTCAGCGCCCGTCCTGAAGCGCGCTTTGGCCTGGTCGCCGGCATTGCCGGCGGATTGGCCGCGGCAGTGATTGCCGTTGCTGCGATTTTCGGCTCGGCGAGTTCGACCGCAGGCATCGGCTTTGTTTTCGTGCCCTTCGTCATGGCCGGCGCCATGGTGTTCACCGGCGTCTGGGGGCTTGCCCTCGGTTGCGTCTGGCACGCCGCTCGCGGCAATCAAAGTTATTATCGCGCCGTGCTGCTTCTGGCGTGGGCCTTGACACTGGGTGTTCCCGCCTACGCCGGATGGCAAATCCGGGAAGGCCTGGCACTCGAGCGCGCCGTCGCAGCGGCCGCCGCGATGAACAGCGCGCAACTTGAGCGGGCTCTGGAGGAATCCCCCTGGCGCGACAACCGCTTCTTCATCGGGGCGCTGGCGCAGAACAAGGCGGCCAGCGAATCGCTGCTCGAGCGCATTGCGCGCCTGCCGGATCCCGAACTGTACGAATCCCTCGGTTCGCTTTGGGACGTGAAGGGCGAGAACCGCAAAGGCCTGGCGGTAATGCGCCTGATTGCGTACAACCCGAACGTGAGCGCCGCGACGCTTGAACATCTGGCGCAGGGACCGCATGCCGACAAGGTGCTGCACGACGTGCTGCGCAATCGAAAAACGCCCGTGAAAGTGCTGCAGCGCTACTTTGATTCCAGCGACTATCTGGTCGAGTGGGCGCTGGCGCTCAATCCGGTCACGCCGGCGGCAGTGCTGGAGCGACTGGCTGGCAGTGCCAACCGCTACACGCGCTTCAACCTGACCTATAACGAGGCCACGCCGCCCGCCATACTGGAGAAGCTCGCGCAGGACCCCGACGAGATTCTGGCGCGCAACGCATCGCAGGCGCTGGAGCGAAACGCAAAAAAATCAACGCAACCAGCAAGACCGATATCCGGTAATTGAGTGAATTAAATAATAAGGTGCCAATATTGGCTTATTGGTTTGGAACTTTTTAATTCCGCTTTTGGTATTGCTTTCGTCCACGGCGTTTGCTTTTCTTAGCCTTCAACGCGCGCCATGATCGGCAGTTGGCGATTCCGCTACGGCCGAACCGCCATTTGCCGGCGACCACCCCTGCTACGCGCGGCATTTGCCTTCATACTTGAACCCGCAAGCAGGCCATCCGTCATTCCAGGTTTCAACAGGAAACAACCACTTTCACAAAGCAGGAGGTTCCTCATGAAGCGTTCCCATCTTCTGGCAATTGCAATGACCCTGGTATCCCTGTCCTCGATTGCGCAGGACTATCCGGTAAATCCGGTTCGCCTGATCATCGCCATCATCCCCGGCACTTCGACCGATATTGTCGGCCGGATCGTTTTCCAGAAAGTCGCGGAAATTTGGGGTCAGCCCGTGGTGCCCGAAAATCGTGCCGGCGCCGGAGGATCGATCGGGACGGCCGCAGTGGCCAATGCGCAGGCGGACGGCTATACCCTGCTGGTGGACTCTTCGGCGCACTCGGTGACGCCGGCCATATACGCGAAACTTCCCTACGACACGCAGAAGGATTTCATCGACATCGCGCCGCTGACCGTGCAGCCCAACATCATGGTGGTATCCGCGAGTTCGCCGTACAAAACGCTGCTGGAACTGGTGAACGCCGCAAAAGCAAAACCCGGGGTCCTCAACATCGGCCACGCCGGTATCGGCAGCGGCACGCACCTGAACACCGAACGCCTGGTCGCCGCCACCGGCATCAACATCGCGCAGATACCCTTCAAGGGAACTCCCGAGGTGATTGCGGCAATACTGGGCGGCTCCGTCGACGGCTACTGGGCGCCGATCTCGGCGGCCATGCCGAACATCAAATCCGGAAAATTGCGGCCGCTCGCCGCAAGCACTGCAAAGCGCAATCCGCAGCTGCCGGAGGTGCCCACCACCGCGGAAGCCGGCGTACAGAATGCCGATGCGCCGTTGTGGTTCGGCGTATGGGCCCGCGCCGGAACCCCGCCGGGCATCATCAGCAAAATCAATACCGACGTGCGCCGCGCGCTTGCCGATCCGGCGGTCAAGTCCAAACTGGAGGCGCTGGGCAACGACACGATGGACATGTCATCCCAGGAATTCACCGCTTTTGTGCGCGAGCAAACAGCCACTTACGCCCAGCTGATCAAGGCCGCCGGTATCAAGCCGCAGTGAGGACTTGAGGAATATGGTGCAGAAATCGGGAACCGGCGCCAGTCCGCTTTGATGCATCAAAAGCATTCTGGCAAAGCCAGTCGATGCTGATCCGGCGCAGCGCTACTCCGCCTTGATACCCGCCTCGCGGATCACCACACCGTAGCGCTCGCGGTCACGGCGCAATTTCGCGGCGAATTCCTCGGGTGACGCGTACACCGATTCGGCGGTTACCGCGGCGACGGCCTTGATCACTTCCGGGATGCGCATGACACGGTCCATCTCGCGCGCGAGGCGCGCGACGATGGCCGCTGGCGTGCCGGCCGGGGCATACAAGCCATGCACCGAACTCGAATCGACATCCACACCCGCCTCGATCATGGTCGGCGCATCGGGCGCGAGCGGTGTTCGGGCGGCGCTGGCCACCGCCAGCAGGCGCAGCTTTCCGGCGCGCGCCTGGCGTACCGCCGATCCCGGGTCGAAGGCAAAGTCTATGGTGTTGCCGAACAGTGCCGCCATGGTTTCCGCCGATCCCTTGAAGGGGATGTGCGTGGCCTGCACCCTGGCCTTGCTCAGCATCATTTCAGCGGCGATATGCGGCCCGGTGCCGACACCGGGTGAGCCGAAGTTGAGCGTGCCGGGATTGGCGCGCGCCATGGCGACCAGGTCGGCGACGTTGTTGATGGGCAGGCTGGTGCGCGCAATCAGGAACATCAGCGTGCGCGCGATCGGTGCAATCGGCAGCAGGTCGCGCCCCATGTCGAAAGACAGCTTGTACAGGTGCGGGCCCATCACGATGGTGCTGCCGATGGTGGCCAGCAGCGTATAGCCGTCCGGCGCCGATCGCACCACCTGCTCGACGCCGATGTTGCCGCCGGCGCCGCTGCGGTTGTCCACCACCACCGGCTGGCCCAGCGCCTCGCCAAGCCTGGGCGAGAACACGCGGGTGATCTGGTCGATGCCGCCGCCGGGGGGAACGCTGACAATAATGCGCACGGGTTTCGCCGGCCATTCCTGGGCGCCGGCGCAGACCGCGAATGAGCACAGCGACGCACACGCCAGGGCCAACAGGTTCTTTCTCAGCTTTTGCATGATGCCTCCTTGTCCGCTCGATTCATTGGCGCTACTGCCCGGCCAGAAACGGCAACAATTCGGCCAGCAGCAGATCCGGCACTTCTTCCGGTATGAAATGCCCCGACGGCAGCGCCTTGCCGCGCACATCGGTGGCCACCGCGCTCCAGTCTTCCATCGGTTTGAACAGGCGATGGACTGTGCCGCGCTCTCCCCAGAGCACCAGCAGGGGGCAGCGGATCTTGTCGGCGAGATCGGTGCGATCGTGTTCAAGATCGATGCTGGCTGCGGCGCGATAGTCCTCGCAGGAACCGTGTATGGCCGCGGGATCCGAAAAGCAGCGCTCGTATTCGGCAACCGCCTCGGGCGACGTATAGGCCAGGGGGTTGCCATGACGCCCGCCGGACTTCCACGGCAGGTAATACTTCGGGTCATGGCCGATCAGGGTTTCGGGAAACGGCGCCGGCTGAATCAGGAAAAACCAGTGGTAATAGGCCGCAGCGAACGCCATGGTGGTGTTTTCATACATGGTGAGCGTTGGCGAGATGTCCAGCACGCACAAGCGGGTCACGCGTTCGCGATGGTCGCGCGCCATGCGGTGCGCGACTCTCCCGCCACGGTCATGACCGACCACGGCGAAGCGCTTATGCCCCAGCGCCTCCATCAACCGCACCTGGTCGAGCGCCATCACGCGCTTCGAATAATTGCCGTGATCAGGGGCGCCCGGCGGTTTGCCTGAATCGCCATAGCCGCGCAGATCGGCGCACACCACGGTATGGTGCCTGGCGAGTTGTTGCGCAACCTTGTGCCAGATCACATGCGTCTGCGGATATCCGTGCAGCAACAAAAGCGGCGGCCCCTCCCCGCCTTGAACGCAGTGAATGGCAATATCCTCGTGCGCCTGCCCCACCGGGACGGTGTGCGGCGCAAAGCCCGGAAACAGTCCGTTATGTGCCATGTTCTTTTCAATGAAGCCCGTGGCATGCATGTTACCCAATTCACGCCGCGGCTTTTGCCGCCATGCGGTAATCTTGGCGCCCCGCAGGCGAAAAACAAGGGGCGGATATGGGGCAATTCATTGCGGTGCTGCTGGGAGCGGCGTCACTGATTTACGCAGCGTGCGCGCCGGCGCAGACCTGGCCGGCGAAACCGGTGCGCTTTGTGCTGTCGGTGGGTTCGGGAACTTCGCCGGACGTGATCGGGCGGGTACTCACCGATCAGTTGTCAAAGAAACTCGGCCAGCAGTTTCTGATCGACAACGTCACCGGCGGGCAGGGCCTTATCGCGTCGCAAAACGTGGCGCGCGCGGCGCCTGATGGCTATACCTATCTGTACGGCGGCGTGGGGTTGGTGACGGACAAGCTGCTGTTCAAAAACATTTCTTATGATCCTGAGCGCGACTTCACGCCGGTGGCGATGATCTATGAAACCGGCACCTTCACCATCGCCGTCAATCCCGGCCTGCCGGTGAAAAGCATCCCGGAACTGACAGCACTGGCCAAAGCCAATCCGGGCAAGTATTCCTATGGATTTTTCGCCGTCGGTGGGCCGGCATTATGGGGACCATGGCTGACCCACGTCGCCGGAATCGACATGCTGGGCGTGCCCTACAAGGCACCGGCCCAATTGCTGCAGGATGTGGTGGGTGGACGGCTGGACATGGTGCTGGGTTCGTACACCGCGGTGGAGTCCATGACCAAGGCCGGCAAGCTGCGCGTGATCGGCATCAGTTCGCCGCAACGCATTCCGACACTGCCCGAGGTACAGTCGATCGCCGAAACCCTGCCGGGATTTTTCATTGGCGGCACCGGCGTGCTGGTTGCGCCCACCGGCACGCCGAATGAAATCATCCGCCGGCTGAATCGCGAAATCGATCCGCTGGTGCGCGATCCGGCCTATGTGCAGCGCCTCAACGCCGGCGGCACCACCATCAACGGCGCGGGAACGCCCGAGTCGATCGCCGTGTATCTGAAGGATCTGCGCGAGTTGTACGGGCGGATCGTGAGGGAGTTGAAAGTGCAGCCGGAGTGATGGCTGGGCACCACGCTGGAACCAAGAACGCGCTTTTACCTGCGAGTTTTCGGCCCCATGCCAGCGATGCCGAATTCATATTGATGCGGTCAAGCGGCTAGCCTGCTTATTCCATGGCGAGGATGCGCGGGTCAAACAGTTCCTCGACCGAGTAGCGCTTCGGGATCAGGCCCTGCCGGTAGGTGTACTCGATGGCCACATCGAGATTGCGGCGGTTGGCTTCCAGCCCCACCGGGTTCAGGTCCAGCCCGCCTTCCGCAGGCGGCGCGGCCTTTTTGGATTCGCGCAACATGCGGTAGACCTCGCGCACCGCCGCGGGGTCGGCATCGAGCAGCGAACGCGTTACGGTCACCATGTGATTGATCTGGATCGCACCGTAGCGCGTGTGCCAGTCCTTTGCCGCAGCGGCCGGATCGGGGAACACGGTCTTCAGCCGGTCGTCCTTCGCCAGCCGATCGGTGCCGACCATGGCGTCGATTTCGCCCGCAAACAGCATTTCGGTCAGTTCCTTGCCCTCGGCGGCGCGCTCGACATTTGGCGGATCCTTGAATTCAGCCACGTGGGGATCCTCGAAGGTCACCCAGGTGATGCTCTTGGGGTCGACGCCCGCGTCGGCCTGCAGTATGCCGCGCAACCATGCGCTGGTGGTCACCGAGTACGAGCGGATGCCGATGCGCTTGCCATTGAGGTCCCCCGGCGCCATCACCCCGCGAGCGGCGTTGTAGAGCAGGTAGGAGTGCTGGAAGCGGGCTATCACCACGACGGGCAGGAGTTCCACCGGCTTGTTGAACGACTTCGCGATGATGTAGGTGAAGATGGCCAGCTCGCCCACGTCGAATTCCTGATTGCGCACCACACGCTTGAACGCGGTACTGGGAACCTTCACGTCCGCAAAATCCAGGGCGATCGTGTCCGACCGAACCTCGCCTGTCCTCAACGCTCGTGTGCAAGGATAGTCCCCGATCATTGCCGTCAGCCTGCGTTGCGTCATTTT
>CAIOLO010000124.1 GCA_903859155.1 uncultured beta proteobacterium | reverse complement strand
TCGTTCAGGAGATTGGCAGTTGTTGCGTTGAACAACCGGCATGCCTGGACAGGTACGCCAGCCGGGCATAGCGGGAAAATAATGTTCAACTTTTACGGGCTGGATTGGCGGCCGGCGCCTGATCTGCCCCGGCCGGCGGCACTCCCGTCGATCACTCCGGCTGACGCCGGGCTGACAGGAGGCTGACGCGGTAGTCCTGAACCGCGATGAGGGCGTTAAGCCAAAGGCTATGAACCGGGCTTAAACAGCAGGAGCTGGAGCAATGACCCCTATCGAGCGGCGGATTCCCAGCGCATTCTTCGGCAGGGTTCGAGATATCCTCGAGTCGGCACGCGCGGGCGTTGCGCGCTCGGTCAATTCTGCGCAAGTGGTGTCGAACTGGCTGATCGGGCAGGCTCTGGTTGAGGAAGAGCAAAACGGAAAGGGGCGGGCTGCGTATGGGGAACGCCTGCTCAAGGCATTAGCCGGGAAACTGCGCGCTGATTTCGGCGCGGGATACTCCTATGCCAACCTCAAGTTGATGCGCCAGTTCTACCTGGCTTTTCCGTTGCTGCTCGGGGAAGCGGGAATTGGCTACGCACAGCCTGGCCAATCCGGGCGTGCGCGGAGGGGCCGCCGGTCTGCTGAGGCGAGTGAAAATCAACATCTTGTCAGACTGTGTACTATAAATTACAATGAACCCATTCGAAATCCGCTACTACCGAACAAGCGACGCCACGCAACCGTTTACCGATTGGTTGGGGGATTTGCGCGACAAGCAGGCACGAGCAAGAATCCAAGCGCGGCTTGCCCGCGTCGAGGTCGGCAACTTGGGCGACTTTCATTCGGTGGGCGATGGCGTGATGGAACTGCGGATTGATTGGGGGCCGGGCTATCGTGTGTATTTCGCCCGGATGGGCCAAGTTATCGTGCTCCTCCTCTGTGGGGGCGACAAAGGAACGCAGCAAAAGGATATTGAACGTGCGAAAACCTGCCTCGAAGACCACAAAGCCCGCTCGAAAAAAGACGCCCCAAAGGGTCGCGCCTAGCGGTTCCTATTCCGATTGGCTGATCAAGCGCTTGAAGGATAGAGACGAAGCGGCGGCATACCTGGAGGCCGTGTTCGCGGAGGGCGACCAAGCCGCCATCATGCTCGCGCTGCGACAAGTAGCGCAGGCGCAAGGCGGCGTCGCCCAAGTTGCGCGACAGGCAAAACTCTCTCGGGAAGCCGCCTACAAAATGCTGTCGGCTGTTGGCAATCCCGAATACCGAAGTCTTTCCGCCGTGCTCGGTACATTTGGTTTGCGCATCGCTGTTAGTCCGATTGAAAAGCGGGCAGTGTGAGCAGGTTCCAAAAAAAACAGGAAAATCAAATCGGCACGTGAGACGCATGGGCCGATAAATGATAGTCAAATCAATCGAGGTCATGGCACCTGTGGCCTGCCCAATCGAGCGATGCGCGGTATTTCATGCCTTGAAAAGAATTTCATGTAGCGCTCAATGAGCGCCGGATCGAAACGGATTTTGTTCCGCCCGAGGTCGCCCGCTTCGGCCATGCCCGGCACCGCGAGCAGCATGCACGGCTTGTGCGGGCTGGCGCGCTCGCCGGCGCGGTTGACGTGCAGGGAGCGGAAGGCTTTCAGGTAGCGGGCTAGGTCATCAGGCAGGGTGGTCATCGAGCGGAAGTTTCCCGGTATGCCGGCAAAAGTGCGGCGGAACGTTCGGGGAAGCTTACGCCTGGATCAGGGCCGCCGTTCGGGAGATTGGCCGTTGTCGCGTTAAACAACCGGCATGCCTGGATAGGTACGCCCGCCGGGCATAGCGGGACAATAAAGTTAAACTTTTACGGGCTGGATTGGCGGCCGGACGCGCAGCGCTGGAGGCGGTCCGGCTGGGCCGGGTAGTTATGCGGCAATTTGCTCGTAGGAAAACTGAGGGGCGCCAGCACGTTGAGAAGCATGCTCAACTGTTATCGAGCAGATATTCCCTTGGGAATCGACATCGAGGACGGTATTTTCATCGAGATCTCTGGTCTCGTTGACCGGAGAATCTCGAAATTCAATCAGCAGCGTGTCGGTGTCAGCAAAGTATCGAACTTTCATGGCGCATACCTTCTGTCGAAGAAAGCGTTGTGAACCGTTTCACCGTCGGGCAAGAGAACCACACGCAGATATCGATTCTCCATCTCCGGAACCTGGACCCAGCGTCTAATCCTACCATCCGCCTGTACAAGCTCCCGAATTGGCGTCTTGATGGCCCGGTCGATCCATTGCTCCTGGATTAGCGCCCTGTCTGGACGACTTCGGACGGTTTGGAAATAAAGGGTGACCTTCATGCCACCAAATTAACAGATATTGGCGTGGTCGGATTCCTCGCGCACGGCCGCGAAGAACTTCATGTAGCGCTCCAGCAGCGCCGGGTCGAAGCGGATCTGGTTCTGCCCGAGGTCGCCCGCTTCGGCCATGCCCGGCACCGCGAGCAGCATGCACGGCTTCTCGCGGGCTGGCGCGGCCGCCCGCGCGGTTGACGTGCAGGGTGCGCAAGGCCTTCAGGTAGCGGGCGAGGTTGTCAGGCACGGGCATTTGCAGTGGCGGGCGTTCAGGGGAGCTTACGCTGCAATTCAGTCCGCCGAGTAACTCTTCACCCAGCACAACGTATTCACCAGCGCCATCTGCTCCGGCGTCCTGCACGAAACCGTGAGCAGGTTCGGGCTGGCGAGCACCAGGGACAGGCATTTCGCCCGTGATATGGCGACGTTCAGGCGGTTCTTGCTGAACAGGAATTCGATGTTGCGGGGCAGGTATTCCTCGCTGGAGGTCGCCATGGAAACGATGACGGCTTCGGCCTCCTGTCCCTGGAACTTGTCCACGGTGCCGATGCGGGCGCCATCGGGCAGGCGTTCGCGCAAAAGGTTCACCTGCATGTTGTAGGGGGCGACGACAAGGATGTTCGCAAGGGTCATGGGGCGCGTATTGCCGTTCTCGTCGGTGAAAGACTGGGCGAGCAGGCTGTGGACCAGCTCAGCTACAAGCGTGGCCTCTTCCTCGCTGCGCTGCGAGCAGCCCTCATGTGCGACGGGCACGAAGCGCACGCCGGTTTCGCGCAGGGCGGGGTGCGCCGCTTTCCCGAGCACCAGGTGGCGGCTGGCGTTGCGGGGTTCGGGCTCGAGGCGGCCGTCGTAGACGGCAGCGGAAATGAAGCGGCAGACATCCGGGTGCATGCGCCAGGAGGTCTTGAGGAAAATTCCCTGCCCGGCGGCAATGGTGGCGCGGCCGTCCAGCAGGTATTCGAGCGCCGATTCGCCCGAGCGCCCGGGGTGCGCACCCTGTATGGGTTGTCCGAGTTGCATCTGGTCGCCGAGCAGGACGATGTTTTTCGCGCAGGTGCCTGTCGCAACGAGGTTGGCCAAGGCCACCTGGCCCGCCTCATCCAAGAACAGGTAATCGAACGCCTGATCGAAGCGCGGGTCGGCAAAGAGCCAGGCAGTGCCCGCGACAAGGTCGAATTCCGCAGTGTCGATGCCGCGGTTCAGGTACATGTTGGTGAACATGGCGCCGTCGAACTCGGTATCCGCATTTCTGGCCGTCGCCTTTTTCACTCCTCGAAACCGGGTGCCCGCCGCTTTGGCGGCTTCGATTACGGCATCGAGCAGGTTGTGGATGACCTTGTGGCTGTTGGCGGACACGGCAATTTTCTTACCCCGGCGCAGCAGCTCGGCGATGATCCGCGAACCGGCGTAGGTCTTGCCCGCACCCGGGGGGCCCTGTATGAAAATGGTGCTTTGCTCGAGCCTGGCGATCGCGTCGATGGCCTGGGGCAGCAGGGGTTTTCCCTCTTCGATGATCGCCGCGCCGGGCGCAAGGCCGCGAATACGCGGGGTCTCCCGCCTGAGCACCGCCTCGAGCGCCGGGTAGGAGCGCGCATTGCCTGCCACGCTTTGCGCGAATCGCGGGATCGCGAGGCGCAGCGTATCCGTATCCAACGGCCCGCCGGGTCCGATGGAAAAGCGCACAGGCGGCGCCGGCCTGCTATTGCCTATGCGGATGTGAACGGTGCGCGTCGGTTCATCGATTGAAACTTTACCGAGTTTTTCTGCAGTGTCGGCGCGGGTGCAGTCGTCGCCGTTCTTCAACTTGAATTCCTGCTCGGGGTAGCGGTAGGTGTATGCGATCGATTTCTTGTCCGGGCGGGGCGGTCGCGCGGGGTCAAGCTCCAGGCCTGCGATGCATTCGACGTCTTCGATCAATTCTTCTTCGGTCATTTCCATTCGCGCGAACAAGGCCCACCACTCGGGCTTGGCCGCGCGCCGGTGGAAGTCGAGCAGGGAAAAGGTCAAATCGCCCAGGTGATGCTCCCCCGTCCAGGCCAGTGGATCGCTCGGCAGGGGCGCGATCAGCGATGCGCGGTATTTCTCCAGCGTCGCTTCTATGGACAGCAGCCGCTCCGAAGGCGCGGCGGGCGCGGTTTCCACCGGAGGCGGCGTTGCGGGGAGCGCGGGGCCCGCTTTGTCGCGCAGGCCCGCCAGCCACTGCCGCAGCTGTTGGGTCGAGCGGCAGTCGTATTCGTTGTAGGCGCGGATGGCCTCGAGGATTGCAGGATCGCGGCTTTCCTTCCAGCGTTCGTAATACACGATGCTGGCGCCGGCGTCCTTCACGGCGCCGCTGCGCGGGCCCATGTAGAAGGCTTCGAGGTTCTTGATCGAGTAGCGCGGCTCGGATACGCGTATCGATTCGCGCACCACGCGGTACAGGTCGACCAGCGTGCCGCGGCGCAACAGGTCATCGACCTCGGCCTCGCGCGTGCCGTGCATGCACATGAGCCGCTGCAGGGCGGTTTTCTCGTAAGGGGCGTAGTGGTAGATGTGCAGCCGGGGATGGGCTGCCAGGCGGGCGGCCAGGAAATCCATGAAGGCCTCGAAGGCGCGCTTTTCTTCGGCGCGGTCGTGCGCCCAGAAAGACCGATAGCAGAGCTTGCCTTGCTCCATCCACGCCACACCGAACAAGTACTCCAAGCCTCCGACCTCGAGCGGGTCGCCCTCCATGTCGAAAAATAAGTCGCCGTCGTCAAACGGCGGCAGATGGTCGAAACCCAGGCCTTTGCCAGTTGCGGTGGGCAGCAGTTCGA
>CAIOLO010000123.1 GCA_903859155.1 uncultured beta proteobacterium | reverse complement strand
TCCCTACACGACGCTCTTCCGATCTCTGGCGGCTTGCGCGGCGCCGGCGCGGCGCGCGGCTGCGCCGGGCGGGGGATCGGCGCAGCCGCGGACGGGGGCGTCGAGGCGACCGACGGGGCGAGGCGCACCTGGAAGCGGCTGGGCAATTCCTTGGGATCGACCTCGCTGGGGGAGAGAAAACGCAACGGCGGCATCCAGGGCCACAGCACGGCCGCGTGGATCAGCAGCGACAGCGCGAACGCCACCTGGATGACCGGAATTCGCAGGACGTCGCGGTCGCCGCGGGAGTCGTCGTACTGAATGCTCATCGGTTAATGGTAAATGGCGGGTGCGAAGCACTGCGAACCCCATAGTCTACGTCCAATCCCAGGGCGGTCCCTGAGCGTTACCTGTCGCAAGCGGCACTCGCCGGCCGCCGCGCAGGGGCGCTAAACGCGATCGGCCCGCGCGGATTATGATCGCGCCTCACGAGGGAATTTCCGGCACATCCGGCCGGGGCGCACCTTGCGTTATGGAGAACCGACATGATCACCCGCAAAATCCTGGTGCTGTTCGCGCTGGCCTTCCTCGCCACGCTCGGCTACGGGATCATGATCCCGACGTTGTCGGTGCATGCGCATTCGCTCGGGGCCAGCCACTCGGCCATCGGTGTCATCATCTCCGCGTTTGCCGCGGCGCAACTGCTGACGCAGATTCCGATGGGGCGTCTGTCCGATCGCATCGGCAGGGTCTATCTGGTGGTGTTCGGATTCGGCATGATGGCCTTCGCCGCCACGCTGTACCACTTCGCCACCAGCCCCGCCCAGTTCATGGTGCTGCAGGCACTCGCGGGGGTGGGCGGCGGTTGCCTGTGGCCGCCGCTGATGGCGATGCTCACTGAAAACGTCGAGCCCGCCGAGCGCGGACGCTTGCTCGGCTCATTCAATACGGTGTTTTTTCTTGGCGTGGGCATGGGCCCGCTGATCGGGGGCTACATCGCCGGTGCGTTCGGACACGACGCGGTGTTCACCGCGTGGACCGGTGTGGCCCTGCTGGGCGCGCTGCTGTGCTTTTTTACGATCAAGGAGTCGGCCAAGGAGCGGCGCGCCGCGGCCGCGCATGCGCGCGCGACCGCCGCCGCCGATGCGCCGCTGATCAAACCCGGCCTGTGGCCCACCTTTGCCGCGGGCTGCGTGGTGCGCGCACGCGGCGGGGTGTGCTCCAGTTTCAACAACGCACTGCTGCCGCTTTATGCGGTGGCGCTGTTCGATGCAACGCCCGCGATGATCGGCAGCATCATGTTCATCCACGGACTGGGGCTCGCGTTCTTCAATATTCCCGGCGGCATGATGAGCGATCGCGTCGGCCGCAGGCTTCCCGCGCTGGCCGGTTCGCTGGTGGCCACCGCCGGCGTCATCTGGTATTCGGCGGCCACCGGCTATTGGGCGTTGTTCGCCGCAGTGGGCCTCGCCGGCGCCGGCGCGGCGTTCAGCACGCCCGCGGTGGCGGCGTTGACCGCCGACGTGTGCGACCCGCGTCGCAGGGGCGAGGCCTTCGGTTATTTCCTCACCTCGTTCAATCTGGGCATGGTCCTGGGGGCGCTGGTGTTCGGGTTTGTCGCCGAGATGCTGGGGCTGTGGGGCGCGGTGTTCACCTGGGGCGTCACCAGTCTCGCGCTGTCGCTGTTCGGGCTGCTGATCCGCGAAACGCTGGCGAGCCCTGCAGCCGAATTGTCGCCGCCGCTCAGGGCCTGAGGCCGGCTATTGCAGTCATTTTGTCTGCCCGGCTTGAGCAAACTGCTTCCTTCGACCAAGAGTCATCTGATAGGATCACCTAGCCTGATATTTCCGGAGGCAGTAATGTCCGCAGCACCCATCGCCCTGCCATCGCGGTATTCCCGGCGCATTGAAAAGCTCGCCCGCGAGGCGGACCGGACGACGGAAGAAATGCTTTTGTTCGTTCTCCGGGACGGTTTCGAATACTGCGAATATTCGGTCAAACTCGCCAACGAAGGCCTGGCCGATCTTGACGCGGGCCGCCGTATCGGCGGCGATGAAATGCGCCGGCATTTCGAAAAACGCCGAACCGCCCGCCGTGTCCGGAAAGCGGCTTGAATATTCCGTTCGCGCGCGGCGCGATCCCGAAGCGCTGGAAAGATATCACCTCGAAGTAGCGGGAGTTGTGGTCGCGGATCGCATTGTCGATGCCGTTCTTTCTCAGGCTGAGAAAATCGCGGCGCTTGGTCTGATGTTCCGACCCGGCATCCGGCGGGGGGGCGCGTGAATGTGTGATGTCCCGCTATCCGTACATCCTCGTCTATCGCACCGGCGCGCGCAGCATCGAGATTGCGCGGGTAATCCATCAGCGTGCGGAATATTTTCAGCGCAGACGCTGACGTTGAAGGGGGGTGGCGCCCCGGTTGCCCGGGGTATTGCGGGGGGATTCAAGCGGCTTTCCCGCCGCCATATATTGCTATCGTCCCCCGAAGGATTCGCGGCTATTATCCTGATGCCCGGGCCGCACCCGAAAGCGCGCGTCAGGTATCCCATTTCGCATAAGCCCGCCGTTTAACCCCAGCATTCTTCGCACACACATGAACGCCAAAATCAGCTTCGACCGCCTGCGCGAATTCATAGCCTGCGCTTTCAGCAAACTGGGCATGCCCGATGGCGACGCGCGGATCGTTGCCGCGCTGATGGCCGAGGCCGATCTGCAGGGTTCGGACGGTCATGGCGTGATCCGTCTGCCGCAGTACGCGCGGCGCATCCGTGCCGGCGGCGTCAACCTCAGCCCGCAGATCAAGGTGGTGCGCGAGCGCGCCGGCATGGCGTTGCTCGACGGCGACAACGGCATGGGCCACCTGGTGATGCGGCGCGCCGCGCTAATGGCGGTGGAGAAGGCGCGCAACACCGGCATTGCCTGGGTCGGCTCGCAGTTCAGCAACCATGCGGGGCCGGCATCGCTGTACGCGCGCATGGCCCTGCCGCACGACATGATCGGGCTGTACTTCGCAGTGGGCAACGCCAACCACCTGCCGCCCTGGGGCGGCCTGGACATGCTGCTGTCCACCAATCCGATCGCCGTGGCGGTTCCGGCGGGCGAGGAAGCCGCGGTGGTGCTTGACATGGCCACCACGGTTGCCGCCTACGGCAAGGTCAAGGCAAAAGCGCAACGCGGCGAGCTGATGCCCGAGGGCTGGATGATGGACCGCGAAGGCAAGCCATTGCTCGATCCGAAACGCGCGGAAGAAGGCTTTCTGCTGCCCATCGGCGGATACAAAGGCTACGGCCTGTCGCTCATCGTGGGCATACTGGCGGGCACGCTCAACGGCGCCGCGATGGGCCGCGAGGTGATCGACTTCAACCACGACGACGCCAGCGTCACCAACACCGGCCAGGCCGTTTGCATGATCGATATTGACGCCTGGGGCGACAGTGCGGGGTTCAAGACGCGCATCGATACCCTGGTGCGGGAGTTGCGCGACAGCCGGCGCATGCCCGGGGTGGAGCGCATCTGGATGCCCGGTGAGCAGAGCCGGATAAAGCGCGAAGACTATGCGCGCGAGGGCATTCCGCTGGCGCCGGCGCTGCTGGAGAGCCTCGACAAACTGGCGGGTGAACTCGGCATTTCCCGTCTGCTTGCATAATGACGACCTGAACCACTTACCCGGATAAGCGAACATGCACACCACACCCCGTGTCTCCGCCCTGTTGTTGTCCCTGGCCGCGGCTTTGGCGCTGCCCTCGCTGCCGCGCGACGCGGCGGCGCAGGCCTACCCCAACAAACCCATTCACATGATCGTGCCGCTCGCGGCGGCAAGCGCCGTCGACAACGCGGCGCGCATCATCACCACCAGGATGGGCTCCAACCTGGGCCAGCAGATTGTGATCGAGAATCAACCGGGCGCGGCCGGAATCATCGGCACGGAACGGGTCGCGCGCGCCGCACCCGACGGTTACACCATCGGCGGTTTCAACGACAGCATCATGACCATGCTGCCCAACCTGATATCCAAAATCAGCTGGGACATCGTCAAGGACTTCGAGCCGGTGTCGCTGGTGGCCACGGTGGAGTGGGGATTGGTGGCGGGCAGCGAAGCGCCCTACCGGAATGCGCAGGACCTGATCGCGGCCGCCAAGGCGGCACCGGGAAAAATCAACTACGGTTCCGGCGGCAACGGCAGTCCGCAGCATATCGCCATGGCGCTGTTTGCAGACCGCGCCGGTGTGCAACTGACGCACGTTCCCTACAAGGGCGCGACGCAGGCTGCCATGGGGGTGGCCGGCAATGAAATCCAGGTGGCCTTTCAGGGGTTGGCCACCGTCAATTCGCTGATTCAGGCCAAGAAGCTGCGCCTGATCGGCGTGACCACGCCCCGGCGCATGACGCAGTTCCCGGATGCGCCCACGGTGAGCGAGTCGGGCCTGTCGGGTTTCGAATTCAATTCCTGGTTCGCGGTGATGGCGCCCGCCGGAACGCCGCGCGACATCGTCAACCGCCTCAATGCCGAAATCCTCAAGGCCATGAACGAACCCGAACAGCGCAATCTGCTGCTCGCCCAGGGGCTCACGCCGCGCGGTTCCACGCCGGCGGAACTGGGCGTCGCTACGCGCGAGCAACTGGCCAAGTATCAGCGGCTGATAAAAGCGGCGAACATCACCGCCGAATAGCGCGGCCCCGGCCCCGGCATGCCGGGGAGCCATGGCCCGGCTATCGGTTCAGAGGAAGCGGCGGTGGCGCTTGTGGCTGCGCTCGACGAGCCGGCGCAGGCGCTCGATGGCCGGTCCCAGCGGTCCGCTCACGCGGGTCCAGTCGACGGCATCGAGAGCGTTTTTGACCAGCAGTCCGAGCTCGGTATCGCCGTCGATGGCAAGGCGGCGGGAGAAGAACAGGGTGTCGGGGTCTTCCAGGCGGCGCGCCAGGCGGTAGAAGTCCCAGGCGCAGGCGCGTATTGTCACCTCGGGCGCAGCCAGGGACGGCAGAAATCCAATCGAGTGCAGACTCACCCGGCATTCGATGCCGGCGTCGCTGACCTGAATGGCGATAATGCGGCCCTTGAGCAGGCCGCGCGTGTCGGCATCCAGTGTCGGCAGGAACAGCAGATTGAGCACCGCGCACACCGCTGTCGAGGGCGGCCATTGCGGCAGGCGGCTGATCAGGCCGGCGAGCCGGGCCGGCAGCAGCGGGGCGGGTGGTGCCGAGTTCATGCCGTGCTCCGGTAATCCATGCCGGGCGCGCCATGCCAGTAACCGTTGCAGGGCGGGGCGACGCGCAGATCGTCGAGCCGCGCACCGGCCCGACCGGCGCTGCGTTCATGGAAGCTTGCGATGATTTCCATCATGTTGTCCGACTGCGGCGACAGGCGCAGCACGTCGACGCCGAGATCGCGCAGATCGGCGACCGATTCGGACAGGTCGTAGACCCGCGCCGATTGCGTCTGCAGGCCGTTGAGGGTCAGGAACTCGGTATTTTCGCGCGTCTTCAGCGCCAGGCCGTCGGCGTTCTCGAGGCAGCGGTACTGGCAGTCGTCCTTGGACAGATCGTGGTGGCGCGCGGTGAAGCAGCGCGCGGAAAACGCGAGCGGCATGCGCCCGTAGGCAAACACTTCGGTCTGCATGCCGGCCGGGCGCACCGATTGCAATTCGCGCAGCACCTCGCGCGCGAGCTCCAGCGGCAGCACATAGCGGCAGGCGCCCAGTTGGGCGAACCATGCGAGTGTCTCGCCGTTATAGATATTGAGGTGCGGTCCGGCTATGAAAGGCACGCGCCCGGAGAGCAGGCGCACCGCGCCCATTTCATTGGCCTCGACCGCGAATTCGCCGTTGGCTGCGATGCGGCGCAGGACTTTCAATTCGCCCTCGGATTCGATCAGCGCCTGCGAGGACAGCACCACCTGCTTGCCGCTCGCCGCAAGCTCGCGCGCCAGGCCGATCCAGTCCTCCAGGCGAAGGTTATGCCGCCGCGAGCACACCACTTCGCCCAGGTAGACGATCTCCGCGGGCGAGTCGGCGATGCGCGCGTAAAAATCCAGCAGCACCTCGCGCGTCCAGTAGTACAGCACCGGACCCACTGCAATCTTCATGTTATTTCCATTTCCGGTGATAAGCGCCCAGGGTGTGCTGCTGGCCTTCGGCGACGCGGGCCAGGCCGCTTGCCCAGTCCGCCTGGATGGCAAAGTGCGCCGCGTCCCGGGTGTGCGCGTCGATCGCGGCGCGCCAGATGCGTGTCACCGCCGCAACATAGGCGGGGCTGCGCTGGCGGCCTTCGATCTTGATCGCCGTGACGCCGATCTTGACCAGTTCCGGAAGCAACTCCATGGCGTTCAGGCTGGAGGGGTCTTCAATGGCGTAATAGGTTTCGTCTTCAACCGTGAAGCGGCCTTTGCACAAGGTCGGGTAGCCGGCATTCTCCCCCTCGGCGAAGCGGTCGATCAGGATGCCGTTGAGACGGGATTCGAGGGTGTCGCCGTGCTTCTCCCAGCGCACCGCCTTGGCCGGGGAACACACACCGCGGGTATTGGGCGATTCGCCGGTGACGTACGAGGACAGGGCGCAGCGCCCCTCGACCATGACGCACAGGCTGCCGAAGCCGAAAACTTCGATCGGCACGGTCGTGTTGTTGATCACGCCGGCGATCTGGGCAAGCGAGAGCACGCGCGGCAGCACCGCGCGCTGGATGCCGAACTGCTCCTGGTAGAAATTGATGGCCTCGTAATTGGTGGCCGAGGTCTGCACCGAAAGATGCAGCCGCAGTTGCGGGTGGCGCCGCGCCGCGTATTGCATCAGGCCGGCATCGGCGAGGATCACCGCGTCGAGCCCCAAGTCCGCGGCGCCGTCGATGGCGCGCTGCCAGCGGGTCGCGGCGAGGCCCTGCGGATAGGTATTGATGGCGAGCAGCATCCTGGCGCCGGCCGCATGGGCGTAGCGCAGGCCCTCGCTCGCGCTTGCGGCATCGAAGTTCAAGCCGGCGAAATTGCGTGCGTTGGTCTCGTCCTTGAGGCCCATGTAGACCCAGTCGGCGCCGTTATCTACGGCCGCCTTGAGCGAGGGCAGGTTGCCTGCGGGGCAGACCAGTTCGGGGACCGGGGCAGTTGCTGTGTCCATATCGAATCGCGAGCGAGTTTCCGATTTTTATATGGGAGGTACTCTAGTGTCCATGCGGGCGCGCGGCATTGATCTGGGTCAAGGAGTCCGGGGCGCAACGCGCTCTCCTCAGACGCCGGGCGCGCCAGGAGGGCAATCAGGTGCCGGCCGCGGGCGGCAACGGCGATGCAAGGACCTCGTCGATGCGGTTGCGCTCGACGTCGACCACTTCAAAGCGCCAGCCGCAATAGTCGAAGCTCTCGCCTTTCTTCGGAATGCGCCCCAGTGAATTGAGCACGAAGCCGCCCACGGTATGGAAGTTGCCGAAGCCCTCGTCGGGCACATCGCGCAGGCCCAGGCGGTCCTTCATCTCGTCCACCGGCAGCAGTCCGTCGAGCAGCCATGAGCCGTCGGCGCGGCGCACCGCCAGCGCTTCATCGGGGTCGTCGGCAAAGGGCATCATGTCGCCGACCACGGTCTGCAGCAGGTCATTGAGGGTGACGATGCCTTCGGTCTGGCCGAATTCGTTGACCACAAATGCGAAAGTGGCGCGCTGCTTGCGGAAGGTGCGCATCAATTCGATCAGCGTCAGCGAACCGGGCACGAAGCGCGGAGGCCTCATGGAGGTTTCGGCGAAATCGATCTCCCCGGCCAGCGCCGCCTGCAGGATGTCGTGGCTCTCGACCACGCCGATCGCGTGCTGCAGATGGCCCTTGCAGATCGGCATCTGCGCGTGCGGCGATTCGCGCAGCACCCCCAGGTTGTATTCCCGCGGGCGCAGCAGGTCGATGTAGGCGACATCGGCAGCCGGGGTCATGATTGCAGCGACGTGCCGGTCTTCAAGGCGGAACACGTTGCCCAGCAGATGGCTCTCCTCGGGCGCGATTTCGCCGGCGCGCCGGCCCTCGTCAACGTAGGCGAGGATGTCCTCGACGCTGATGACCGCCGGCGCCGCGCGCACCGGCAGCGTGCGCAGCACGATGTCGGCCGCCCAGGAAAGCACCGATATCGCCGGCGCGATGATGCGGATGAACAGGCTCATGGCCGGGGCGCAAAACATCGCCACTTTTTCCGGATGGGCGATGGCGATGCGTTTGGGCACGATTTCGCCAAACACAATGGTGAAGGCGGTGACCACGACGATGGTTGCGGTCAGCGCCAATTCTTCTTTCGCGGCGGCGGCAAACGGCAGCCAGCGCACCACTGCCGCCGCAAAGCCCTGCTGCAGCGCCGATTCGCCAAATACGCCGGAGAGCAGGGCCGCGGCGGTCACGCCGGTTTGCGTCGCAGCCAGCAGGCGACTGGGCTGGTCCTTGATGGCGAGGGCTTGCGCTGCGCGCGAGTCGCCGGATTCGGCCAGTGGATGCAGCCGTGAGCGGCGCGCCGACGCCAGCGCCATTTCGGCCAGTGAAAAATAGCCGGAGATGGCAATCAGCAGTACCAGTATCCAGAGTGCATCCATCGGCTGCCGGGATCAAAAAAACGATCGGGACGACATGGACACTGCGCCCGCACGCGGTGCAGGATCAAAATGCCGCCAGTACAAGCATTCCCCGCGGTGCCGGCGGGAGGGCTGTTCGCGCGCTTCCGGATCAGGGTATATCCCGGGACCCGCAGGCAGGTGTGCCCAGTGCCGCCCTATAGCTTTGTCGCGGTGACGACCTGAAAGTTGCCAAACAGATAGGTGGTCCGTTCACAGCTCCACCCGCCCATGCTCTCCAGGCAGTCGATCGGATCATGGGTATCCCAGAGCGCAAGTCCCAGCGGCTCGAAAACCTTGAAGTAAATCCAGCTCAGGGCGCGCAGCGGCCACAACTCCGGCCGGTGGAACTCCGCAAGGTAGAGCTTGCCGCCCGGCGCCAGCATGCGGCCGGCTTCGCTCAGCGCGCGGCCTTTGAGGTGATGCGGCAATTCATGCAGCAGGAAAAAGATGACGTTGCAGTCGACATTGCCCTCGGGCTGGGTCATGGAGGTGGCGTTGTCCTCGACGTAATCCACTTTTCCAGAAAAATGCCCGAGCTTGCTTTTCGCATGGACCAGCTCATTGGGAATGATGTCGGCGATCATGACGCGCTCGGCGCCGGCGTTGAGGGCCGCATCGACCACGCGCGGGATGACATTGCCGAACGCGCACGAGGTGATCAGCACCCTCTTGTTCTTCAGGTCCGACTGCTGCATTCCGGACACTATCTTGGATACCAGGCGGTGATACTGAAACAGCAGAATCGCCGAGATGATCGGTTGGAAATCGACCAGCTTGATCAGGCGCATGTTGGAGTAAATGGGATAGACGTGCGACTTGTCGTCGCGCGCCCCCGGCATCAGCCCGCGCAGCACCAGTGCCCCCCGGGTTACGACAAAGAAAAACAGGCCCGTGGATGCCAGTATTACAAACAGGGCAACGGCCCCGTTCGCCATCCAGTTATTCATAGTGCTGCCTTTGCGGTGAAGGATCGAAAGCTGTGACAATGTGACGGGGACTCATCCCCCTCGTGTTCTCCGGAAGCGGCGCCGGGCTGGTCATGCTCAAGGGCCCCATTTTTTTTCATTCCGGCGGTCGCCCGCGGCATGGATTGCGCATGCCCTCAGAGTGGCGGAAATGGGGTCTGTGCCTATTGATTTACATCAACATTGTGGAGATTGTGCCGGACTTGTCTGCAGCGCAAAGCGCAGCTTGACCCCAGGGCGGGCACATCACCGGCGACAGGGCCGCCGCGCGCCCCGCGGGGGCTTTCGCCGTGTCGCAGGCCCGGGCGGACCGGAACCCGGGCCGCGGCTGGCGGCAGCGGTTGCGAAACCGCTATCATCGCATCCATGCAGCCCATCATTTCAGTCAACAATCTGTCCAAAACCTACGCCTCCGGTTACCAAGCTCTCAGGAACATCCAGCTGGAGATCCATCCGGGAGAAATCTTCGCGCTGCTGGGCCCCAATGGCGCGGGCAAGACCACACTGATCAGCATCATCTGCGGCATCGTCAACGCCAGCGAGGGGCGCGTCGTGGTCGACGGCCACGATATCGCGCGCGATTTCCGCGCCGCGCGTTCCCTGATCGGCCTGGTGCCCCAGGAGCTGACCTCCGATGCCTTCGAGACCGTCTGGGCGACCGCGACCTTCAGCCGCGGCCTGTTCGGCAAGCCGGCCAGTCCGGCGCATATCGAAAAGGTACTGAAGGAACTGTCGCTGTGGGACAAGAAGGACAGCATGATCCGGACGCTCTCCGGCGGCATGAAGCGGCGCGTGCTGATCGCCAAGGCGCTCGCGCACGAACCGCGCGTGCTGTTCCTGGACGAGCCCACCGCCGGTGTCGACGTCGAGCTGCGCCGCGACATGTGGGACCTGGTGCGCTCGCTGCGCGACAGCGGCGTCACCATCATCCTGACCACCCATTACATCGAGGAGGCCGAGGAAATGGCCGATCGCATCGGCGTGATCAACAAGGGTGAACTGATCCTGGTGGAGGACAAGGTCGAGCTGATGCGCAAGCTCGGCAAAAAGCAATTGACGCTGCAGCTGCAAAGTGCGCTGGAGAAAATCCCGCCCGCGCTTGACGCCTACAAGCTGGCGCTGGCGGGCGAGGGCAGCGAATTGATCTACACCTACGACGCGCACGACGCCGATGACGGAGGGCAGGCTGCGGGCAGCCGCAGCGGCATCGCCGCCCTGCTGCGCGACCTGACCGAGGCGCATATCCGCTTCAAGGACCTGCACACGACGCAAAGTTCGCTGGAGGACATCTTCGTCACTCTGGTGAGTGACCGGCGATGAATGCGACGATGAAGGAACGGACATGAGCAGCATCAACTGGTATGCGATACGCGCGATCTACCATTTCGAGATGGCGCGCGCCGCACGCACCAAAATGCAAAGCATCATTTCCCCGGTGATCTCCACCGCCCTGTACTTCGTGGTTTTCGGCGCGGCGATCGGCCCGCGCATGCTGGAGGTTGGCGGGGTCAGCTATGGCGCCTTCATCGTGCCGGGGCTGATCATGCTCTCGCTGCTCACGCAGAGCATCGCCAATGCCTCGTTTGGCATCTACTTCCCGAAATTCACCGGCACCATCTACGAGGTGCTCTCGGCGCCGGTGTCCACCTTCGAGATCGTCGTCAGCTATGTCGGGGCGGCGGCGACCAAGTCCATCATGCTCGGCCTCATCATCCTCGGCACCGCGGCGCTGATCGTGCCCCTCACCATCGAGCACCCGGTATGGATGCTGATTTTTCTGGTGCTGACGGCGGTGACTTTCAGCCTGTTCGGTTTCATCATCGGCATCTGGGCCGACGGCTTCGAGAAGCTGCAGGTCATCCCCCTGCTGGTGGTGACGCCGCTGACCTTTCTCGGGGGCAGCTTTTATTCCATCGACATGCTGCCGCCTTTCTGGAGGACGGTCTCCCTGTTCAATCCCGTGGTCTATATGGTCAGTGGCTTTCGCTGGAGCTTCCATGGCAGTTCCGACGTGGGGATGCTCATCAGCCTTGGCATGACGCTGTCGTTCCTGACGATATTCCTGGCCGTGGTGGTGTGGATATTCAGGACCGGGTATCGCTTGAAAACCTGACGCGGCTGACGCCCGGTGAAGGCAACCGCATTCGTAATCCTGCTGGCCTGGTCGGCCTCGTTGCTGGCACAGAACGCGCCACGACCGCCGTGCCTGGGCCCTGGGCAGCCGTCTTATGCGCAGCACGGGCAGCAACCCAACCTCCTGGTCTGGCGCCATAGCAGCAAGGCCCCGTGGACGGCGCCACCATGCACCGGTTGGAAAGACGCCGCCGAGGGCATGCTGCTGGTGGCGCTGGCGGGAACCCTGAGCTACAGCGGCAGCGCGGAGCAGTTGCTCAACCGTTTCGGCGCGGTGTCCAGCCTGCCGGGCATCCGCTATTGGTCGGTCAGCGACAGGGATTGGCGCGTACTGGTCACCGAAGCCGCCGCGATTGTCGGTTCGGACTCGAGCGATCGCCGCCCTGATTTTTCCGCGGCGGAGATGAAACCCGGGCGCAATCTTTACTTCGCGCAGCGCGACAGCCGCTCCACCGGCGAAGTGGTCTATCGGCTGCGGGTTCTCGAGTCCGGGGCGGACCGGCTGGTCGTGGAGGTGGAGAATGTAACCGCGGTGCATGCTTTCGTCGTGACACTTTTCAGTCCGGGTGCGATCAAGACAATTTACTTCCTGGACCGTCTCGGAGGCGGCAGCTGGGGCTTTTACGCCCTGCTGGCGGCGGATAGTTCGTACGCCGCAGGGAATGAAGCCTCGCTCATAAACCGCGCTGTGACGCTTTACCGGCATTTCGCCGGTGTGCCAACCGATGGTGCCCCGCCTCTGGCTCGCTAGGCGAATGCCGGCGCGACCTCTTCCATGAAGCGCGACATTTCGTCTTTCACCTGGGCGTGGGGCTTCAGACCCAGATTGAAGTAGAGAATGACTTCGTCGAATCCTGCCTTTTCGACTTTCTCTTTCAGTGTCTCGATGATTTTTGCCGGGTTCCCTATCAGGATCGAGTCGCTGGTGAAGTCCTCGGGCTTCATGGCCTTGCGACGGGCGACGATATCCACAAAATACTTGTAGTTATCGGGCGCTGTTTTAGGGTCGCCGGGAAGCGCCGGGTTGGTGCATTCCTGGTGATAGCGCAGCTGACGCTCGCGCGCGGCCAGTTCCTGCGCCGGGGTATCGGCGAAATGAATGAAATAGCTGGTGATGAGGCGTCCCGGTGCGGCGCCATGCGCTGCGCAGCCCTCCCGGTACATGGAGGAGACTGCGGCGAGGCCACCATGGACCGAGTAGGCCGCAGCCGCAGACACCACCAGTCCGGTGTTCATTTTCGCGGCCAGCTCGATCGAGGGTTTTGAAAACGAGGCGACGTAGATGGGGATCGGTTTCTGCACCGGGTTCGGCGTGATCTGCACGTTGTCGAACGAGTAATACTTGCCGCGGTGGGAAATCGGCGCATCGGCTGTCCACAACCGGTGCACCACTTCCAGGCCCTCCGCAAATATCGCGGCGTTCTCCTCGAAATTTGCGCCCAGCGGACCGTATTCATTCCTGTCGTAACCGCGGCCGGAGGCGAAATCGACGCGTCCGCCGCTCAGCAGGTCGAGCGTGGCCCACTGCTCGGCCACGCGAATCGGATGGTGCAGCGGCAGAACGTTGACCGCCGGCGCCAGGCGAATGCGGCTGGTCTTCGCGGCAACGTGGCCCAGCAGCAGGTCCGGACACGAAGTCACCCCCAGCGTGCTGAAGTGATGCTCGCCGATCCAGGCCGAATGCATTCCCACGGTCTCGGCGTGTATCGCCTCGGCGACGATGTTGCTGATGCATTGGTTGGCCGAACGCGGGTTGTTCTGGTAATGGTTGTCGCTGAGGGTGAAGTAACCGAATCGCAAACCGCTCTCCTGGCGAAATAAACGGTGGGCAGTGTAGCGTTTTCGGCGCTTGGCCACCTGCCCGCACGCTGCCGTTCAAACACGCGCGATCAGTGCTACATTCGTTTTCCGCAGACCAGGGAGGTGGAGAAGAAAATGGAGCGTATCGGAAAGTGCACTGGATCGCTGCGAGCCTTTGCCGCGGCATGGTTTTTTTCTCTGCTTGCCGGTTGCGCGGCAATGTCAGGCCAAGCCGCGATTGATTACGAAGCCATCATCGCGGCCCCGGACCGCAGCAACGCCGATCGCAATACCGACCCCCGCCGCAAGGCTGCGCAGTTGCTTGCTTTTACCGGCATCAGGCCGGGGATGAAAGTGCTTGACCTCGCCACAGGCGGGGGCTACAGCACCGAGCTGGTGGCGCGCGCGGCCGGCCCGGGCGGTGTGGTGTATGGACAGGATTCTCCCAATGGCTCGCCCAACGGACTCAAGGCATATGCCGCGCGCGCTGCGACCCCGGCCATGAAAAGTGTGATCCGCCTGATCCGCCCCTTCGATGATCCGGTGCCGGCCGAGGTGCGTGATCTGGATGTCATCACTTTTTTCTTCGAATACCACGAGATGCCAAGGGCGAAGATTGATTTCGCAAAGATGAACCGGCGCCTGTTCGATATCCTGAAACCCGGCGGCGTGCTGATCGTGGCCGATCACTCCGCACTGGCCGGCGCGGGCGGCGAGGTGGGCCCGAGCCTGCATCGCATCGAGGAGGCCTTTGTGCGCAAGCACCTCGAGGCTGCGGGCTTCAGGCTGATCGAGGAGGGTAATTTCCTTCGCAGTCCCGCGGACAAACGCGACGTGCCGGTGACCAAGAACCCGGTGCCGAACGACGAGTTTGTGCTGAAATTTCAGAGGCCGGGATAGGGGATATCGATCTGGCGATCTGGTCGTCTGAATTTTGGCGGCGGCTATTTCACCCGCCGTTCACTGACCGCCCACAATGCCTCTTTGTGGTGTCGGGATCCAAATAACAAAGCCCCACTATGACTACGCGGGGCTTTGCTTTTTTTGCCACGAACTGTGGCCTCAGTCCGTCACGGTACCGTGACGCATGCCGGCGTGTTATTGCCGGTTAGTGGGTTAGCGCTGTTGGAAGGTTCATCGATAGTTCTACCTCCATCATCACTTGACACTGCGCCTGAAAAACCAGGAACTTGAACGGCGCCCTATACGGCAGGCACTGCGGCGTCGTTCACTGCGTCGTCTGCTCCGGCTCATCAACTCGGGATAATCTTCAAACCTCGTGTTGAGGTTGCTCACTGCACGTTCGCCTCAGGTACACCCGCAGTTCGGGGCGCGCACAACGGCGCACAACTCGTGCAGCAACTGGATCATCTGTGGTCGGTTTGAGAGTTCATCCTGAATCAATTCACCAAAGCAACTTCAGTTGACGCCTTTCAATGAGCGCTGTCAAGGCACACATGTGCCGCGGCGATGCAAATGTTGTTGTTTGTCAATAAGAGGTGAAAAAATATTCCAGGGACAGCTCGCTCTGCTTGTTTATGGCCTGGTGCGCAACGAACTCGTTTTGCCATGCTCGGCCAGAAGTCCTCCGCCGGGGGCAAGAACCCCGGGTGCGCCGGCGTCACCGCCATGCGGTTCATTCGCGCCGGCAATATGCCCCCCCCTTTGCGCGAGATCAAACCTTGCCGTTTCCGGCCGTGACGCGGGCGGCCGGCAGGCGTACATTTTCCGTGTTGAAAACCATAACAGGCCCAATCGGCCGCGGCAGGGGAGGGTAATGGCAACGGCGGCGCGCACTTCACCCCCCTTCGGCTGGCAGGACGGAAGCCCCCATGGAAGATCCTGATCTGGCGCTGCGCTTTGCCGTTTCCATCGGCCTGGGCGTGTTGCTGGGGCTGGAGCGCGAGCGCACCAAGGGCGAGGAGGGCGGCGCCGGCGTGCGCACCTTCGCGCTGATCGCGCTAAGTGGCGCCATCGCGGGCTACCTTCACGTGCGCCTGGGGCTCGACTGGGTGGCACTGGCCCTGTTCGCCACCATCGCCGCGCTCATTATCGGCATGTATGTAGTGACTTCGCTGCGCGGGGACACCGGGATCACCACCGAGGTGTCGGCGCTGCTGGCCTTCATGCTCGGCCTGTTGTGTGCCCACGGACAGCTGCAGCTTGCCGGCTGGATCGCCGTCGCGATGGCGCTGCTGCTCGCACTCAAGGACTGGCTGCACCGGCTCGCCAGCCGCATCGACGCCTTTGATGTCGAGGCGACCCTGAAGTTCAGCATCGTCACCCTGATTGTCCTGCCGCTGGTTCCGGACATCAATTACGGACCGGTACCGCTGGATGTGATCAACCCATACAAAATCTGGCTGATGGTGGTGCTGATTTCCGCACTCAACTTCGCCAGTTACCTGTTGATCAAGATCGTCGGCGCGGAGCACGGCCTGGGCATAGCCGGCCTGCTGGGCGGGCTGGTGTCGAGTACCGCGGTAACCCTGGGCTTCTCGCAGCGCAGCCGCCAGGAGGGCGAGGACGCCTCGGCACTGGCCATGGGTATCGTGCTCGCCTGGACGGTGATGTTTTTCCGCGTCGCGATCATGACCTCGGTGATCAGTTGGGAACTCGGGCGCCGGCTGATCTTTGCGGTCGGGCTATTGTGCCTGGCCAGCCTGGCCGCGTGTTTCTGGTTGTGGCGCCGCCGCCAGCAGCGCGACCGCGGCGAAGTCAAGGCGGGCAGCAATCCTTTCGAACTCGACGAGGCGATCAAGTTCGGCCTGCTGTTCGGCGTGGTGGTGCTGGTTGCCAGGGCTGCGCAGGTCTACTTGGGCGATGCGGGGCTTTATCTTGCCGCGGGAGTCGCCGGCCTGACCGATGTGGACGCCATCACCCTCGCCATGGCCGACCTGGCCCAGAGCGATGCCGCGAACCTGCAAATCGCAGCGCGCGCCATCGTCATTGCGGTCATGGCCAACACCTTGACCAAAAGCGGCATGGCGATCGGATTGGGTTCGGCCGAACTGCGCAGGATTACCCTGCCGATCGCCGTGGTGCTGCTGGTTACGGGCGTGGCGGGCGCTTTGTTGTTGTAAGAAGGCGAACCACGACAGAAGACGAAGCCGGCGCGCAGGGTCGGGGATTGACAAGACCTGAACTGGCAATCCGCAGATCCCGGGTTCGAGCCCTGGTCGGGGGTGCAAAAGCAATGGTCACAATCGGCCATATGCTGACGCCCAAATGAAGTCTCAACCCGCCATCTGAATGGCCGGTACGAGTCTGCGGATTCAACCGATCGACGCAACGGATTGGCTAAATCGTTCGGCTCCTGAAGGCAATCTGGCAGCCCCCTAGTATCATCGGGTACCGCTCTCAAGCAAACGCCCTTTCGCTAGACCTGAAGGCGCAACTACACAAAAAGCAGGGAATTGGCCATCAATTCATGGGCCTTTCCACGCTTTGCTCGAAACCTTGGTATGCGATAAAGAGGGCGTCAACTTTTACGCAGCGTTGTCGATATAGTCGATAACTTCATTCTTCTGGCCAAGGTAACTGTCAAGCATAGAGATGCTCTCAGGTTGTTGACCCAACCCCCTGCTGTTGTGCGCACCCCATTTGCCGGGTGTGTCTGAAGCAGACGGAAGATGACCGCCCTAAACCCCGCGTGCTTTTCCCCTTGGTATTGGCTAGAAAGCGATCCGGCGGCGAACGGCCAAATGGGGTTAAGGTTAAGACCCACAGAAGATCAGACCACGGAGAAAGAGTGAACCATCGACGCAGACTGATCCTAGTGCTCAGCTTAGGCGTGCTCACGGGGTTGTCCATCATAGGGTACCTGATCTGGTCGGACTATCGACAAGCCGTCGATGCGGCGGAAATCAGGACCAGCGACCATGCCGCGATTTTGGAAACACGGCTGGATGCCACGCTGCGTCGCGCTGATGCCGAATTGATGGGACTGACGCGCGATTTACCCTTGGTAGCACTGAACAAAGAAGAAGTGCCCCGGTACGCCACCCGGCTGAATACCGGGCTGGATTTACGGATGGTTGATTTTCCGGAACTGGCCGGCTTCAGGGTTTTCGATTCCGCCGGCAATCAGCTTTATTCCTCTGACAGGGCAAACACACCGCTCGGCAAAGTGGGCGACCGCGACTATTTCCACCGCTTGCGCGACGACCCGAAGGCTGACCTGGTGTTTTCCGAGGTCAACGTTTCCCGAACTACAGGTAGGCCAACCCTGGTGGCTGGCAGGGCAGTGAGGGATAACCAAGGCGCCTTCAGGGGCATTGTGATCGCGTCAATTGAGCTCGACTTCTTCCAAAAACTATTCCAGTCGCTGGCCCTCCCCCCCCAGAGCGTCGTTTCCATCTATCGCCGCGACGATTTCAGCCGCGTCGTGCGCTGGCCGGTTGGCGACGGCAAGTTCAACACCAAGTTGCCGCCGGACAACCCGACACGAGCAGCGTTGGAGCCCGACAAGAAGGCGGTAACGGCCACGTTTTCTTCGTCCGCCGACAGCGTCATGCGCATATACAGTTTTCACGTGCTCGATCGCTACCCGTTCTACGTAGCCGTCGGTGTCGCGCGTGATGAAGCCCTCGCTGCTTGGCGCACTCGCGCGCTGGGGGCTGGATTGTCTGGGCTATTGGTTTTTGCGGCAATTGCCTGGATGCTGTATCTGCTATGGCGATCCGATGCCGCGAAGATGCGTGCGATGTCAATCCTGGTCGAGAAAGATCAGACGCTGATGAGAAATGAGCGCCTGCTCAGGAACGCACAGCAGGCGGCCAAGATAGGATGCTACGCCACCAGCCTGGAAACCGGCGCCTGGGAATGCACGCCGGTAATGAATGAACTGTTCGGTATCAGTGAAACCTATCCACATACGATCGAGGGTTGGGTCGCCTTCATGCATCCGGATTTTACCGAGCCAATGAACGAATACTTTCGTGAGGTTATCCTCGAGAGAAAATCATTCAATGCAGAATACAAGGTTATCCGGCCCAGTGACGGCGCGGAACGCTGGATGCATGGGCTGGGACGGATTACCTACGACGAAAAAGGTAATGCCGTCAGTCTGACCGGGACGGTACAGGATGTGACCGAACGCAAGCAGGCGGATGAATCCCTGAGGTCGCGTCAGATCGAACTGGAGACGCAAAACGAGGAATTGCACCGGACGCAGGTGCAACTGGATACCGAGCGCGAGCGCTATTTCGACCTCTATGATATGGCGCCGGTGGGCTATTGCACGGTAGGCGAGAAGGGGCTCATCCTGCAGTCAAACCTCACCGCCGCCACCCTGTTCGGGGTCGCCCGGGGCGGACTGGTCACGCAGCCGCTCACCCAGTTCATCTTCAAGGAAGACCAGGACATCTTCTACCGGAAGCGCAAACAGGCTTTCGAGTCTGGGGAGCCGCAAGCGTTCGAATTACGTT
>CAIOLO010000122.1 GCA_903859155.1 uncultured beta proteobacterium | reverse complement strand
TGGATGCCCTGGAACCGGATCCGGCGCTGGGCAATGGCGGCCTGGGCCGCCTTGCCGCCTGTTTTCTCGACTCCATGGCGACGCTGGGGCTGCCCGGCTTCGGCTACGGCATACGCTACGAATACGGCATGTTTTCGCAACACATCATCGATGGCCGGCAGGTCGAATACCCGGACCACTGGCTGGTTGCCGGCAATCCGTGGGAATTTGTCAGGCCCGAGGTCAAATACACGGTCCAGTTCGGCGGCCGTGTCGAGTACCACGACCGGGTAGCCACCTGGGTCGATACCGAGGACGTATCGGCCATGGCCTATGACACCATAGTACCCGGTTGCAACAACCGGGTCGTCAACACTCTGCGCCTGTGGTCCGCCACTTCGACCGAAACCATCGATCTATCGCATTTCAACCAGGGAAACTACCCCGCGGCAATCGAACGCAAGAATCACTCCGAGAATGTTTCGCGCGTGCTTTACCCGGATGACAGCAGCCTGCGAGGCCGCGAGTTGCGCTTGCGCCAGGAGTACTTTTTCGTCAGCGCCTCGCTGCAGGACTTGTTGCGGCGCTATTTCAAGATTCACTCCGGCGTCGAACAACTCACGGACAAAGTGGCGATCCATCTGAACGACACGCACCCGGCGATCGCGGTTCCGGAATTGATGCGGCTGCTGGTGGACATACACCGGATTCCATGGACCCTGGCGTGGCGATTGTGCACCCGGATATTCTCCTACACCAACCACACCCTGATGCCCGAGGCCCTGGAAACCTGGCCGGTCGAACTGCTGGAGCGTGTTCTGCCGCGCCACATGAAAATCATCTACGACATCAACGAAATATTTCTCGACCAGGTCAGGAAGAGCGACCCCGGAGACGACGCGCTGATGCGCCGCGTGTCCCTGGTCGACGAAGGCCACGAACGGCGTGTGCGCATGGCGCACCTGTCGGTGGTGGCCAGCCACAAGGTAAACGGGGTGTCCGGGCTGCATTCTCAACTGTTGCAGGACACGGTGTTTGCCGATTTTCACCGGCTGATGCCCGGGCGTTTCGTCAATTGCACCAACGGTGTCACGCCGCGACGCTGGCTCGCGCTCGCCAATCCGGGGCTCTCGGGACTGATCGACCGCCATATCGGCAGGCATTGGCGCACTCGCCTGGAGCAGCTCGGTGAGCTCGGCACTCTGGCTGAAAACCAGGATTTCATCGCGGCATTCCAGGCGGTGAAGATCGCCAACAAGAACCGGCTTGCCGATTATGTGCGACGGGTAACCGGCGTGGCGATTCTGCAAGACTCGATGATCGACGTGCATATCAAACGCATCCACGAGTACAAACGCCAGTTGCTCAACATATTGCATGTGATCACCCGTTACCACCGGATCCTTGCCGATCCGCAGCGCGACTGGGTGCCGCGAACCGTGATTTTCAGCGGCAAGTCGGCATCGGCCTACTTCATGGCCAAACTGATCATCAAGCTGATCAACGACGTGGCGCAGACCATCAACGCCGATCCCCGCGTCGCCGGACGGCTGAAGGTGGCTTTCATCCCCAACTATGGCGTCTCGGTCGCCAGCCTGATCATCCCGGCCGCGGACCTGTCCGAACAGATATCGACGGCAGGTACCGAAGCCTCGGGTACCGGCAACATGAAGCTCGCGCTGAACGGCGCGCTGACCATCGGCACCGAAGACGGGGCGAATATAGAAATCCGCGATGCAGTCGGCGCCGGCAATATCTTCGTGTTCGGGCTGCACACCGACGAAGTGCGGAAATTGCGCGAAAGCGGCTATCGGCCGCGCGACATCTATGCATCGAACCCCGAGCTGAAACAGGTGCTCGACCAGATCGCCGTTGGCGCCTTTTCGCCGGCTGAACCGGCGCGCTTCCTGCCGATCGTGCAATCCCTGCTCGACCATGGCGACCACTACCTGCTGCTCGCCGATTACGCGGAGTATGTCGCGACGCAGGAGCGCGTCGACGCGCTCTATGCCGACGCCGACGCATGGACCACCATGGCGATACGCAATGTCGCTGCCATGGGGCCGTTTTCGAGCGACCGCACCATCAGCGAATACGCAAACAATATCTGGGGCGTACGATCGCTCGATCTGTGATCCTCCACGCCATCCGCCCGCCATGCTGACAACAGATATCATCGATGCGCTGGCCGGGGCGAATCACGGCGATCCGTTCGCCGTGCTTGGCATGCATGAGAATCAGGGCGCAATCCGGGTCAGCACGATCCAGCCGGGTGCGTCTGCGGTTGGCGTGGTCGATGTTGCCTCCGGGCGCCAGTTGGCGGCGCTCGCGCAGGTTCATGACCAGGGCGTGTTCAGCGGCCGGATACCGCGCCGGCGCCGGCCTTTCCGTTACCGGCTGCGTGTGACCCGCGCAGACGCCGTTCTCGAGATCGAGGATCCATACCGGTTTTCACCCGTTTTGGGCGAAATGGATGTTTGGCTGCTGGCCGAAGGCCGGCATACGCGGATATACGAAAAACTCGGCGTGCATGCCGCCACACTCGACGGCGAGGAGGGTTTTGCGTTCGCCGTATGGGCGCCCAATGCCAGCCGTGTCGCGGTGGTCGGCGATTTCAACGGCTGGGACGGCCGCTGCCACCCGATGCGGCTGCGGCGTGAATGCGGCGTGTGGGAACTGTTCCTGCCGCAACTGCCCGAAGGCACCCGTTACAAGTACGAAATCAAGGACGCGACCGGCACACTGCTGCCGCTCAAGGCGGATCCTTTCGCTTTCGCCACCGAATTGCGCCCAGCCACCGCATCCGTTGTCAGCAGACCGCCAGAGGAGACACGCAAGGGCGCGCCGGAGGCGCGTTTCCCTTCGGCGGCACGCGACAGGCCGGTTTCCATCTACGAAGTGCACGCCGCTTCCTGGCGGCGCGGTGAGGATGGCCGTGTGCTCTCCTGGCTGGAACTGGCTGACCGCCTGCTGCCCTACGTGCGCGACATGGGATTCACCCACGTCGAATTCATGCCGGTGATGGAGCACCCCTTCGATGGCTCATGGGGATACCAGACCACCGGACTTTACGCGCCAAGCGCGCGCCAGGGTAGGCCACTGGATTTCGCCGCGCTGGTGCAACGTTTTCACGCGGCGGGCATCGGCGTTCTGCTCGATTGGGTGCCCGGGCATTTCCCGGCAGACGCGCATGCATTGGCGCGCTTCGACGGCACCTGCCTCTACGAACACGCCGATCCGCGCCAGGGGCTGCACCCGGACTGGCAAACGCTGATCTACAACTACAGTCGTCACGAAGTGCGCAATTTTCTCGCCGCAAATGCGCTGTTCTGGCTGGAACGCTACGGTGTGGCCGGACTGCGCGTCGATGCCGTGGCATCGATGCTTTATCTGGATTACAGCAGGGAACCCGGTGAATGGCTGCCCAATGTGCGCGGCGGCCGCGAGAATCTCGATGCAGTGGCCTTTATCCGCGAGACCAACAGCCTGGTCGGCGCCGCACACACCGACGCAGTGGTGATTGCGGAGGAATCCACCGCCTGGCCCGGGGTCTCGCGGCCGGTGCAGGACGGCGGACTGGGCTTCCATTACAAGTGGAACATGGGCTGGATGCACGACACCCTGAACTATATGCAGAGCGATCCGGTTCATCGCCGTTACCACCACGATGCGCTGACCTTCGGCCTGATATACGCATTCGATGAAAATTTCGTGCTGCCGCTCTCGCACGACGAAGTGGTGCATGGCAAGGGTTCGTTGTTATCCAGGATGCCGGGCGACCGCTGGCAGCGCTTTGCCAACCTGCGCTTGTATTTCGGCTTCATGTGGGCACACCCAGGCAAGAAACTGCTGTTTATGGGCGGCGAACTGGCGCAGCAGGCGGAGTGGAATCACGATGGCGAACTCGATTGGGGTGCGCTAGCCGATGGCCAGCACCAGGGCGTGCAGCGGCTGGTCGCCGATCTCAACCGGATTTATCGCGATACAGCGGCGCTGCACCAGTGTGACTGCGAGCCGCGTGGTTTCGAATGGATAGATTTTTCCGATCGCGACCAGAGCGTGATCGTCTTTCTGCGCCGCGGGCGGCGCGACGACGCCATGGTGATCGTTGCCTGCAATTTCACCCCCGTGCCGCGCGTCGGCTATCGCATCGGCGTGCCCGGGCCAGGCCATTACGAGGAGATCATCAACACCGATTCGCAGTGGTACGGCGGCTCGAACCTGGGCAACGCGGGCGGGCTCGACGCGGTCGCGGCGCCCTGCCATGGCCGCGAATATTCGCTGGCGGTGACCTTGCCGCCGCTGGCCTGTGTGATGTTCGCCTGGCGGGCGCCATGTTCGTGAATCGACACAAGGCCCGGCTGCCGTGTCGGCGCTAGTCGACATGGAGCTTGCGGCTTCCGGGCGCCTTGAGGCGGGACAGCCATATCCTCTGGGCGCAACCTGGAACGGCGACGGCGTCAACTTCGCGCTGTTTTCGGCCATCGCGACCCGGGTCGAGTTGTGCCTGTTCGATGGCGAGCGCGAAGTCGCACGGCTTGCCCTGCCCGATTGTACCGACCAGGTCTGGCATGGCTATCTGCCTGGCGCGCAACCCGGCCTGGTCTACGGATTTCGCGTGCATGGCCCGCATGAGCCGGCCAGGGGCCATCGCTGCAATCCGGAGAAGCTGCTGATTGATCCCTATGCACGCGCATTCGCCGGAACTTTTGCATGGAACGATGAGCGCTTCGCCAACGGATTCGATCCCGGCAGCGCTCAGCCCACGCTCAGGGGCGGCGATGGCGTGCGGGCGACGCTCAAATGCAGGGTCGTGGACCCGGCGTACGCATGGCAGGGTGATCGCGCGCCTCGCACCGCCTGGTCGGACACCGTGATCTACGAAGTTCATGTCAAGGGCTTTTCCTTGACCAATCCCGCGGTGCCGGAAGCGCAGCGCGGCACCTATGCGGGGCTCGCCCACCCGGCGTCGATCCGGCATCTGCTGGGCCTGGGGGTGACCGCGGTGGAACTCCTGCCGGTGCACGAATTCATCGATGAGCGCCGCCTGGTGCAAAGCGGCCTCAGGAACTACTGGGGGTACAACTCGCTGGGGTTTTTTGCGCCAGCTGCGCGTTACGCCGGCGGACTCGATCCGATTTGCGAATTCCGCGACATGGTCCGGCACCTGCATGCGGCCGGCATCGAAGTCATTCTCGACGTGGTCTACAACCACACCTGCGAAGCCGACGACGCAGGCCCCACCCTGGCCTTTCGCGGCATCGACAATGCCAGCTACTACCGATTGCGGGCTAACGGCAGTTGCGACGATGTCACCGGCTGCGGCAATACGCTGAACCTTGCCCACCCGCGGGTATTGCAACTGGTGATGGATTCCCTGCGCTGGTGGGTGAGCGCAATGCATGTCGACGGCTTCCGCTTCGACCTGGCCACCGCACTGGCGCGCGAGGACGGGGGCTTCGATCCGGGCTGCGCATTTCTCGATGCGCTGCGCCAGGACCCGGTACTTGCCGGGGTCAAACTGATCGCAGAACCCTGGGACATCGCCACCTGCGAAACCGGGCGATTTCCTCCAGGCATCGCCGAATGGAACGACCGGTTCCGCGATGCCGTGCGCGGCTTCTGGCTGACCGGCACGACCCGCTGCGGCGAGTTCGCATTGCGTCTGGCCGGTTCCAGCGACCTGTTCCGCCATAGCGGGCGCCGGCCCCAGGCAAGCCTCAATTTCGTCACCTCGCATGACGGCTTCACGCTGGCGGACCTGGTTGCCTATGAACGCAAGCACAACGAGGCCAACGGCCAGTCGAACGCCGACGGCAACAACGACAACCGCAGCAACCATTGCGGCATCGAGGGGACCACCACGGATCCGGCAGTGCACGCATTGCGCGGACGGTTGCAGCGGGCAATGCTGGCGACGCTGCTGCTCGCGCAGGGGGTGCCCATGCTGACCGCCGGCGACGAACTGGGCAGAACGCAGGGCGGCAACAACAATGCCTACTGCCAGGATAATGCCGTTTCGTGGGTCGACTGGACCCGCACGGACACCGCCCTTTGCAATTTTGCGGCCAGCCTTATTGAATTGCGCCGCCGCCATCCTGCGCTGCGCAGGGTCAACTGGTTCGACGGCTCGCCCTCGCCGCTGGGCGAACGTGACATCGCGTGGCTGTGGCGCGATGGCGCCGAAATGACGCGCGAGCAGTGGGAGGATGCGGCAAACCGGTGCTTCGGTTTCCGCCTGGGACGGAAAAACCTCCAGGAAGCGGCATTGCTGGTGCTGATCAATGCCGGCGCGAAGGAGATTGAATTCACGCTGCCCCTGGCACCGGGTGGGGCCTGGGAACTGCAGTTGGACAGCGCGCAGCCGGAGCTGCCGCGGCCCGGCGCAGGGGTGACCATGCCATCCTGCACGGTGCCGGCTCGTGCGCTGCTGATTCTGTCCTCCGCACCGGTTTCGTCATGAACGAGGCGCTGATGCGTCTGGCAGGCGCGGCCGGCATCGAAGGCGGTTACTGGGACGGCCTGGGCATACGGCGCGACCTGCAGGAACCTACCGCCGCGGCGCTGCTTGGCTCGCTCGAATTCAATGCGACAGCCGACGCCGACACGCAACACCGGGCGCTCGCGGACGCGGAGTTCCTCAAGCCATTGCCGCCAAGCCTGGTGCTGCATCAGGGAGCACCCGCCACGGTGATGGTGGCGCTGCCGCTGGCGCAGTGCGAGACCAGGACCGCCTGGGTGCTGACGCTGGAGAGCGGCGGGCAGCGGAGCGGCGAATTCATCCCGGCGCAATTGCCCCAGGCGGAGCTGCGTGAAATCGAAGGTCAACAGCATGCCCGCTTCAGTCTTGCACTGCCCGAGGACCTTCCCGCGGGTTACCACCGGCTCAGTCTGCCCTCCCATGGCTGTGGCGCAACACTCATCGTCGCGCCGACGCGCTGTTACCTTCCCGAGCCGCTGCAGCGTGGCGCGCGTTGCTGGGGGCTTGCCGTTCAACTGTACGCCCTGCGCTCATCGCGCAACTGGGGCATAGGCGACTTCGGCGACCTTGCCAGACTGGCCACCGCCGCAGGAAACGCCGGCGCCGCATTCATCGGACTCAATCCCCTGCATGCCCGGCACCTTGCCTGCCCCGAGGAGGCGAGTCCCTATGCGCCCTCGTCGCGTCTGTTTCTCGACTGCGTCTATATCGATGTCGAAGCCGTCGACGGCCTCGCGGCATGCGCACAAGCGCACGCCGCGATGGCCGAACCTGAATTCCAGACCCGGCTCGCGGCCGCGAGAAACGAAAAGCTGGTCGATTACGTGGCGGTGACCTCGCTCAAGCTGAGGATTCTTGAGTGCCTGTTCCGCGACTTTCAGAAACAAGCCGCGATTTCCGCGGATGGCGCCGCCGCCGAGTTTCGCGCCTTCAGAAAAAGCGGCGGCCTGGCGCTGGCGCGGTTTGCCGAATTCGAGGCATTGCGCCTGCATCTGCGCGAGACGACCGGGGGAAATACGGGCTGGCATGAATGGCCCGCGGAACTGCGCGACCCCTCGGGAAGCGGATTGGATATGTTTCGCACCGCTGCGTCAGAGCGCATCGATTTCCAGATCTATCTGCAGTGGCATGCCGCGAAGCAATTTCGGATGGCAGCCGAGGCCGCACGCTCGGCCGGCATGTCGATCGGCCTGTACCGCGACCTTGCAGTCGGGGCGGCGGCCGACAGCGCCGAGCACTGGAGCGAACAGCCACTGTTTGCTCGCGGCGCAAGCGTCGGCGCGCCGCCTGACATGCTCAACCGCCAGGGACAGAACTGGGGTCTGCCGCCATGGAATCCGCGAATGCTCGCGCAAATGGAGTACGCGCCATTTCGCCGACTGCTGGCGGCCAACATGCGCGATGCGGGGGCGCTGCGAATCGATCACGTGATGGGTCTGATGCGCCTGTTCTGGATACCGCAGGGGATGAGTGGCGCGGATGGCGGCTACGTGCGCACTCCATTCGACGAGCTGGCGGCAATCGTGGCGCTGGAGAGCCAGCGCAACCGCTGCATGGTGGTGGGTGAGGATCTCGGCTCGGTTCCCGACGGCCTGCGCGAGCGCCTGCGCGGCTGGGGATTTTTGTCCTATCGCGTTCTGGTCTATGAGCGCCACTGGCAGGAGGACGGGCGCTTCTGCCTTCCCGAGGAGTACCCGCAGCAATCGCTGGCAACCGTTGCAACCCACGACATGCCGACCATGACCGAGTACTGGCTCGGCCAGGATATCGCGCGGCGTGCGCAACTCGGCCTGTATCCCGGTCAGCAGCAGCGCGACGAAGATGCCTCTCGCCGGGAGGCTGAACGCCAGGGCATGGTGCGCCTTCTGGGCCAGCTCCACCTGTCGCCGCCCGACCCGTCGGTTGCCGCGGACATCATAGATGCCCTGCATGCCGTGATTGCGGGGGCGACTTCAATGCTGGCCCTGGTGCAACTGGACGACCTTGTCGGTGAAATCGAGCCGATCAATATTCCGGGTACCCACAGGGAATATCCGAACTGGCGCCGCAAACTGAGCGTGCCTCTCGAGGAAATTTTCGGCGACAAACGCTGGCTGCACCTGGCCGCGACAATGAGGGCGGCCGGACGCGACGCTCCGTGAAGCCTGCTCAGTGGAGCCGGTCCAGCATCTGCTGGGTGACCAGGGTCACGCCATTGGCGGTGCACTCGAAGCGCCTCGCGTCCTCGGCCGCATCTTCGCCGATGATCAATCCTTCAGGAATGACGCACCCATGGTCGACCACTGCACGCCTCAGTCGTGAATGACGGCCGACGACGACGCCGGGCAACAGTACCGACTCCTGCAGGGTGCAATAGGAATGGATGCGGCAGCGCGAGAACAGCAGCGAGCGATCCACCTTCGATCCGGAGATGATGCAGCCGCCCGAGACCAGCGAATCGACCGCCATGCCCCGCCGGTCGTCGCTGTTGAATACGAACTTGGCGGGAGGCAGTTGTTCCTGGTAGGTCCAGATGGGCCAATGGGTGTCATACATGTCGAGCGTCGGGTCGACGCCGGTGAGGTCGATGTTGGCCTCCCAGTAGGCGTCGATGGTTCCGACATCCCGCCAGTAAGGTTTGTCCGCCTTGTCGGCCTTGTCGGTCTTGTCGGTCTTGCCGGCCGTCACGCAGCTGTCCTCGAATGAATGCGCCGCGGCCACCCCTTCCATCACTGCCCGGGGAATGATGTCCTTGCCGAAATCGTGGCTGGATGACGGATCCGCCATGTCGCGCGCCAGCGCCTGATAGAGATAGGCGGCGGTGAAGACATAGACGCCCATGCTGGCCAGCGCGGTCCCGGGTTTGCCGGGCATGGCCGGCGGATGGGCGGGTTTCTCGACAAAATTCGTTATCCGGCTGGACGCATCGACACTCATCACGCCAAAACCCTGCGCGTCCTTGATCGGCACCTCGATGCAAGCGACGGTACATTGCGCGCCTTTTTCAATATGATCGGCAAGCATGATCGAATAATCCATCTTGTATACGTGGTCGCCGGCCAGAATCAGGATGTATTCCGGTCCGTCATCGCGGATGATGTCGAGGTTCTGGAACACCGCGTCGGCGGTGCCGCGATACCACGAGTCCTCGGAGACCCGCTGCTGGGCCGGCAGCAGGTCGATGTGCTCGTTCAATTCGCTCTTCATGAACGACCAGCCACGCTGTATGTGACGCAGCAGGCTGTGCGACTTGTACTGCGTTGCCATGCCGATTTTCCGGATTCCCGAATTGAGACAGTTGGACAGTGCGAAATCGACGATTCGAAACTTTCCGCCGAAGTACACCGCGGGTTTGGCGCGGCGCTCGGTGAGCTGCTTCAGGCGGCTGCCGCGTCCTCCGGCCAGCACCATGGCAAAGCATTTCGTCGGCAATCGCTGCCGTGTCAGCAGGTCTGTGCGCATCAGGTTTCCCCTACAAGGTTGCCGGCTTCGCCGGCAGATTGTGAAATTCGTGTCCGCGCGGCTTCAGGTCGAAATCGATCCGGCGATAAGCCGCTCCCAACGCTCGATCAAGGCCGCTCAGGGAATCGGACGACCGGCCGAATATCATGATGGCCCCGCCGCCGCCGGCTCCCAGGGGAAAGCTCTCGGCGCCAAATTCAGCGCATTTCGCCTGAATGTCATGGCATTCCCGCGTCATGTAGGCGCCACACAGTTCGCTGCGGATTTGCCGGTATGAGCCCACCGCCAGGCTGACACGTGCCCAGTCACGGGTGCGCAGGCCCTCGCGAAAATCATAGGCCAGCGCCAGCGCGGCATTGTGCCTGTCATAGCCCTCCGGATCGCGGAGCCGCTCAAGCCATACCGCGTTGACCTTGCTGCTCAGCCGCTCGGTGCCGCTGTGATACAGCCTCATGTGGGAGCGCAATTCCGGATAGTCATCCTCATTCAAAAGCGTCCGGCGCAGCGACGTACCGAAGCCGCCGGCAATACCCGGCAGGCCCCAGGGAAACCAGACATAGTCGGTCACGCCGCCGTAGACCACGTTCGACTGCTCCTGGGAACCGGTAATGCTGATGCCAAGGTCCTGTTCCATGAGGGCGGCCATGGGAACAATCTGTTCGCGCGTGAAGGGAGCACCGGCCAGCTCATTGGCCAGCAGCGCCACAGCCGTCGCAATGGTTGCGGAGCCGCCCAGTCCTGAAGATTTGGTCCCCGAAATCAGGTTGGACAGATCGAACCGGACGCCGCTGATACCAAAAACATCCATCAGCTTGATCAGCCAGGTTTCCTTGGCATACGGTACTTTGCCGGCCGGCACATCGTAATCGACGCCGAAGTCATGCGATACCAGCCCCAGATGGCCGGCTTTATGGGGATGGGCTTCGATCTTTGAACCGGTACTGATGGTGATTGCAACGGTTCGCGGCAAGGCCCTGCTCCAGAGCCCGAACGCAGCGGCGTCCGCGGGTACCTGGCCTGCTGGTACCCGCCAGAATGCGGATTGAAATTCGCGCAGGTCAAAACTGGACCCCGGCCCGTCGAGACGATGGTATGCAGTGATCCCGGGAAGTTTTCCCGCATCGCGCGCGGCCGACAGAGAAGGGTTCAGATCGAGTGACATCGTTTCATCCTTGTGTGGCGCTGAGAATACCGGCAGACCGCCCTGAAGGACAATCTGCCCAGTTTTGCAAAGCAAGGCACATGCCATGTACCCGATGCGCGCTGGACGATCCTGATGATCGGATTGGCGGGTACCGTGATCGAAACCATTATCATGGCGCTATTCCGTTTGGATTTTACAGCCAGGCATTGTCGTCCCGAATGCAAACCTCAGACTCGCAATACAGGATTTTCGCCGAAAGCGCCGCCGGACGAACCAGCGCGATCGTCGTTCCTGGATGGGGCGCGAACGTTTTCTCGTTTGCCCACCATATCCCGGGGCAATCCACCCCGATCCCGATTTTTGAGGCCGTGGAAATGTCCCGGATCGCGCAGCGACCGGGCAGTTACGGCATGCCGCTACTCGCGCCTTTTGCGGGACGGGTCGGCAGAAATCAAAATGGCATGTTTATTTATGCCGGGGTGCAATATCGGGCAAACCCCGCGAGACATGGCTTCCTTCGTGACAGCCGCTGGAACGTGATCAATGCCGCGAATGACTCAATCAGCTGCAGCCTGGAGGTACGCCCGGGGTCGCCTGCCGGCGAGTCGGTTTTCCCATTCGAATTTGACGCAAATTATTCAGTCAGCCTGAGCATTCAGGAATTGAAGTGCGTACTGACAATCACCAGTCGAGCGGCGTACAAACAGCCGCTGAGCGTGGGCTGGCACCCGTATCTGGCCAGGAACGGCCGGTGTGAAATCCATATTCCCGCGGGCGCGCGCTGGCAGCTGGATCGTGAAGCGGAACCGACACCTACTGGCGAGTTGCTGCGCGTCTCCGGACGGGACGATTTTCGCCGTGGCCGCGCGCTATCGGAGCAGGAGCATTGGGACGACATCTTTTCAGATCTCACGGCGTCGGGGCAGGAGACGCATGCGTGGTCGGACGAATATTGCGCGAATGAAACGCATGTAACGGGGCGCTCGCGAACCCGCATCCGGCGGCGGGTTTCGGTGCCGGCGGTTGGCAATTCGCGACGCGGCGTCATCAGCATGCCGGAAATGCAGTTATATACGCCCATAGGTCGCGCCGCGATCTGCCTGGAGCCGCTCTCGGCTCCACCAAACAATGTCAATCTGGGCACGGTACTGAGCCATCGCGCCGACAGCATCGATCTGCTGCCCGGTGAAACGCGCCAGTTCGAGATCCGTGTCACCCTTGAACTGCAGGAGATATAGGCAAGGCCCTGCAATCCAGATCACGGCACGCCAACGAAGTTGTTGCGCATCACTCTCATCCGTTCGAGTTGCACGACACGGACCACTCGGCTAACCTCCCCAGGTTACGCCCTCCCTCCGAAAGCCCCGGTAAAACCATGTCGATCGAGTTCGTGCTGAACGGGACCAGGCACCGGGTTGAGGCACGTCCCGACGAGTGGTTCATAGAGACCCTGCGAGAGCGTTGCGGAATCACCTCGCTCAAGGATGGATGCAGCCCGCAAGGCCAGTGCGGCTGCTGTGTGGTGCTGGTGGACGGCGTACCAAAGACGACTTGTGCGATGCCTGCGCGGGTGGCCAACGGCAAAACCATCATTACGCTCGACGGTTTGCCAGCGGCGGAGCGCAAACAGATCGCCGATTGTTTTACCGCGGTTGCCGGACTCCAATGCGGTTTCTGCATTCCGGGCATCGCAATCCGCGCCAAAGCCCTCACCGACCGCGATCCGGCACCGACGCGCGAGACGATCGCCCGCTCCCTCGATGTGCATCTGTGCCGCTGCACCGGCTACGTCAAGATCATCGATGCGATCGAGTTAATCGCCGCAGCCAAGCGCGGCGCGCCGGTTCCCGCGGCGTGCACCGATGGCCAAGTCGGCCAATCGCTCTCGCGCATCGGTGCCGCGCAGACCGTGCTCGGAGATCGCCCCTTTGTCGACGATCTCTCGGTGCCGGGAATGCTGCACGGCGCGTTAGCTCTATCGCCCCACCCCCGCGCACGCGTTTTGCGCATCGACACTACCCGTGCCCGCGCACTGCCCGGTGTGCGCGCGGTCGCCACCGCCGCCGACGTGCCCGGCGAGCGCTGGAATGGTCTGCTCATCAACGACTGGCCGGGTTTTGTAGCAGAAGGCGAGGAAGTGCGCTGTGTCGGTGACGTACTGGCTGCGGTCGCAGCGGTAGATCGTCACACCGCTCGCGAGGCGGCAAAGCTGGTCGAGGTCAGCTACGAGGTGCTGCCGCCGGTGCTCGATCCGCAACGTGCGCTGCAAGCCGACGCCCCGCGTGTCAACCCCGTGCATGAAAACCTGCTGGAGCGCTCTGTTCTCAAGCGGGGTGCCGTCGAGGCGGCCCTGGCGGCCAGCGCGCACGTGGTGAGCGGCACCTGGACGACGCAGCGCATCGAGCATCTTTTCCTGGAACCCGAGAGCGCGCTCGCCGAACCGCGTCCCGACGGGACCCTGCACCTGCGTTCCCAGGGCCAGGGCATATTCGACGATCGCCGGCAGGTGGCGCGCTTCCTCGGCCTGAGCGAGCAGCGTGTCTTCGTGGAACTGGTGCCCAACGGCGGTGCGTTCGGTGGCCGGGAGGACATGTCGGTACAGGCACAGACGGCGCTGCTCGCGCACTTGACGGGTGCGCCGGTAAAATTGACGCTGAGCCGGGAGGAGTCGATACGCATCCACCCGAAACGCCACCCGATCACCATGCACTACACGGTGGGAAGCGATGCCGAGGGAAGGCTGACAGCGGTCAAGGCACATATGATCGGCGACTCCGGTGCCTATGCATCGGTCGGCGGCAAGGTGCTGGAGCGCGCAGCGGGCCACGCCTGCGGCCCTTATCGCGTGCCCAACGTCGAAGTCGAATCGCTTGCCGTCTACACCAACAATCCCCCCTGCGGCGCGATGCGCGGCTTCGGCGCCAACCAGGCGCACTTCGCCATGGAAGCCTGCCTGGACCTGCTCGCACAGAAGGCCGGACTCGACCGCTGGGAGATCCGTTGGCGCAACGCCCTTAGCGTCGGCGACACCTTCGCCACCGGCCAGGTGATGGAGAAATCTGTCGGCATTCGCAAGACCCTCGAGGCGGTGAAACCGCACTACGAGGCGGCGCTGCGTGAGGGTCGCGCGGTGGGTATCGCCTGCGGAATCAAGAACAGCGGCATCGGCAACGGCGTAGAAGAATGGGGCAAGGCGCGACTCGTTGTCGAGCCGGACGGCAGCGTCTCCCTTTATAACGGCTACACCGAGATGGGCCAGGGCCTGCTGACGGTGCTGGTGCAGTTTGCCGTCGAGGCGACCGGACTGCCGGCCTCGATTTTCGTGCCCAAGGTGGATACCACCTTCGACCTGCAGTGCGGGCAGACGACCGGGTCGCGGGCCACGCTCTTCGGCGGTCGCGCGGTGCTGGCTGCCGGCGCAAAGCTCAAAACCGACCTCGATGCGGGGCACTCGCTTGCGGCACTGGCCGGCCGCGTCTATGCCGGGGACATTGTCATTCGCGACACCACAGAGCTGGGCGCGCCGGTTGTGAAAATCAAGACACACACCACCTTCGGCTATGCGACACAGGTGGTGATCCTCGATGCGGCCGGGCGCGTCGAGCGGGTTGTCGCTGCGCATGATGCCGGCCGCGTCGTAAACCCGGCGCTGTGCGCGGGCCAGATCGAGGGTGCCGTCCACATGGGACTCGGTTATGCCCTCACCGAGGAACTGCGCTGCGAAAACGGCATGCCGGTTACCTTCAAACTCAAGGAACTGGGCGTGCTGCGCGCGCGCGACATGCCTGTCGTCGAGGTGATCCTCGTCGAGGAACCCGAGCCCGAGGGTCCGATGGGCGCCAAGGGTGTGGGCGAGATCGGCCTGGTGCCGACCGCCGCCGCAGTCGCCTCCGCGCTGGAAGCATTCGATGGCATCCGCCGCACCACGCTGCCGATGAAGGACTCACCCGCGGCGCGGGCGATGAGCGTGGGCAGTTCGCCGGTGCTCAAGTGAGCCCGGCGGGCGTCCCCGGATGCCGCTGCCTGGTGCGACGCAATCGGGCAGCCGATGAGCGCTAAGGGGTTCGTCAACGCGCACACGCACCTGTACTCGGGCCTGGCACCGTTTGACATGCCTTCCCCGACCGAGGCGCCGGAAAACTTCCTGCAGATTCTCGAGCGCATATGGTGGAAGCTCGATCGCGCACTGGACGCGGGTTTGCTGCGAATCTCCGCGCAATGGTACGTCGCCGAGGCGCTGCGGCTGGGCACGGTCGGCCTCATCGATCACCACGAATCGCCACGGCTGATCGAAGGCTCGCTCGATGTGCTCGGCGATGTCTGTGAGGCGGCGGGAATGCCGGCGGTGCTCTGCTATGGCGCGACCGAGCGCAACGGCGGGCGCGACGAAGCGCGGCGCGGCCTGGCCGAATGCCGCCGCTTCATCGAGACCAACACGCGGTCGCTGGTGCGCGGCGTGGTGGGACTGCACGCATCGTTCACCGTGTCGGACGAGACACTGCGCGAGGCGGCAGCGCTGTGCCGGGAGCTGGGCACCGTGGTGCACGTTCATGTCGCCGAGGACCGCGCCGACGTCGCCGACGCGGTGCGTCGCGGCTGGGGTGGCCCCCTGGAGCGCCTGGAGCAGCTCGGTGCGCTTCCGCCCGGTTCGATCCTCGCGCACGGGGTGCACCTGGATGAATCGCAGGTGCGCCGGGCCGAACGTCTGGGCTGCTGGCTGGTGCAGAATCCGCGCTCCAACCGCGGCAACGGTGTCGGCTATCCGTCCGCGCTGCGTGTCAGCGCCCGAGTCGCAATCGGTACCGACGGCTTTGCGTCGGATCTTGCCGCCGAACGCAGTGCGTTGCTCGAAGACGTGCCGCGCCACGGCGACGATCCGGAGGCGGCAGAACGACGCCTGCAAGCGGGCCACGCCCTGCTGGCCGAGCGCTTTGGCGGGGCGGTACCATCGATTCGCATACCGCGTGACATCAACCTTAATGCGATCCGGGCGGAGGCTGCCTCCGCGGCCCAGCGGCTCTGGTCGCGAATGGCGGAGCTATGACCGACGCAACAACAATTACCGACCGTGCCACCTACGACCGCGCAGTAGAACACCTCGGGCGGCAGCGCATAGCGCTGCCCACATTCGCCCAGCTCGCCTCGCCGGCGGGCATGAGCGCGGAACGCCGCGCGCGGCTCGCCGGCGCGGACCCCGACGCGCCCGACGCGCTGAATCTGTTTCGCGTGCACTGGTACAACGACAGCGCGCGCACCGGCCTGGCCGAGGTGCCGGCGCACGTGGTGCTGCCCGAAGCACTGACCGGCGTACGCGCGCCCATCATCGTCGCGCTTGGCGACCACTTTCCGATGATCCACGCGCACAAGGTACTGCCGGCCTATGCCTGTCTGGTTTCACGACTGGTGACCGGACGCTTCGATCCCTCGCGCCAGCGCGCGCTGTGGCCATCGACCGGTAATTACTGCCGCGGCGGCGTTGCGATCTCACGCAGCGTCGGATGCCGCGGCGTCGCAATCCTGCCCGCCGGGATGAGCGAGGAGCGCTTCCAGTGGCTGGAGCGCTGGGTAATCGATCCGGGCGACATCGTGCGCACACCCGGCACCGAGAGCAACGTGCGCGAAATCTACGATGCCTGCGACGCGCTCGCAAAGGATCCTGGCAATGTGGTGCTCAACCAGTTCAGCGAATTCGCGAATTATCTCGCCCACTATGCCGTCACCGGCCGCGCCCTGGCGCATGTGTTCGAGTCGGTACGGGCGAAGAATTCTTCGCTGCGGCTCGGCGCATTCGTCTCCGCTTCCGGCTCCGCCGGGACCCTCGGCGCGGGCGACTGGCTGAAGGAACATCACGGCGCGAAAATCGTCGCCGTCGAGGCGCTGGAATGCCCGACCATGCTCTATAACGGCTTTGGCGAGCACAACATCCAGGGCATCGGCGACAAGCATATACCGTACATTCACAACGTCACCAACACCGACGTCGCCGTGGCGGTGTCCGACCACGCCACCGATCAGCTCTACGTGCTCTTCAACGACCCGGCCGGCCACGCCCATTTGCGTGAACGCGGCGTTAGCGAAGAGGTGATTGCCGCATTGCCGCATTTCGGCCTGTCGAGCATCTGCAATATCATCGCATCGATCAAGACCGCCAAGACCCTCGGACTCGGCGCGCAGGATGCTCTCGTCACCGTCGCGACCGACGGCGCGGCCATGTATGTCTCGGAAAAACCGAAAGCGGTCCTCAAGCACTTCAACGGCCGTTTTGACGGAGCGCAAGCCGCCCAAACCTGCGACCGCCACCTGCAGCACGCCTCCAGCGAACACGTGCTGGTGATGGGACCTGAGGAGCGCAACCGGATTTTCAACCTTGGCTATTTCACCTGGGTCGAGCAGCGCGGCGTTTCCCTGGCCGCGTTCGAAGCACGGCGCGAGCAATCCTTCTGGCGCGATTTGCACGCACTGCTGCCCGCCTGGGACGAAATGATCGCGGCGTTCAATCGCGATACCGGCGCGGCGTGACCGAGTCGCGCCTGGTCTGCTCCGGCTGCGGCTGGCAGCCGCCCGCCGACGCTTCCTATCCGTTCCGCTGCGAGCAAAGCGGCCGCGACGATCGCGACCATGTCCTGGTGCACCGGCTGAGCTCCGAGGCAATACTGGATCACGGCGGCGACGAGAATCCGTTCGTGCGCCATCGCGAGAGCTTATACGCGTGGCATGCCGCGCGCGCGCGCGGGATGAGCGACGCGGCGTTTGTCGAACTGGTGAACAGGATCGACGAGCGCATCGCCGCGGTCGACGGCCGCGGATTTCGCCCGACGCCGTTTGCCAGAGTGGCGGCGTTCGGCGAAGACCCCGGATGCGAGGTCTGGGTCAAGGACGAAACCGGGAATGTCGCCGGCTCGCACAAGGCCCGCCACCTGATGGGAATCCTGCTCTACCTCCTGGTGACGGAGCGCGGAGAGGGGCTGGCGCCATTGGCTATTGCGAGCTGCGGCAACGCCGCCCTCGCCGCCGCAGTGCTCGCGCACGCCGCGGCGCGCCCCTTGCAGGTGTTCGTCCCGCCGCACGCCGAGCGGGCGGTACTCGCGCAGTTGCACGCCCTTGGCGCGACGGTCGTGTCGTGCCCGCGCGCGGCCGGCGAGCGCGGCGATCCCTGCGTTCATCGCTTTCACGAAGCGTTGCGCGCCGGCGCGCTGGCCTTTTGCTGCCAGGGAAACGAGAACGGACTGGCGATCGACGGCGGCGAGACATTGGTGTACGAAATGCTGGCCTGCGGCTCGCCGCCGCTCGACGACCTGGTGGTGCAGGTGGGCGGCGGCGCGCTCGCCAGCGCATGCATGCAGGCCTATGCGCGCGCGGTCGCGGCCGGGCTGTTGCCGCGCGCGCCACGGGTGCACACGGTGCAGACGCGCGGGGCGGCGCCGTTGAGTCGCGCATGGTCGCGGCTGGAGCGGCAACGCGGCAGCAGCGAGACCACCCCCGACGAAGCACTGGCCTACGCCACAGCGCACCGCTCAGGGTTCATGTGGCCGTGGGAACAAACGCCGCACAGCATCGCCGAAGGCATCCTCGACGACGAAACCTACGATTGGGTCGCCGTGCTGCGGGGCATGACCGCGACTGGCGGCACGACGGTGGTCGTCGACGAGGAAACGTTGAAAGAGGCTAATCGACTGGCACTGAAGAACACCGGCATTGCCGTGAGTCACACCGGGTCGGCGGGGCTTGCAGGACTGATCCAACTGCGCCGCGACGGTCTGATCGCCACCGGGGCGCGTGCCGGCGTGCTGTTCTCGGGCGTGCAGCGCTAGGGACCGCGCGGCCAAAAATTGCGGCCCGCAATCATGCCGCGCCAGCGCCCGGGTTCCGTTGATCAACCCCTGAAGTTGGGCCTCCAGCGCTCATAGCGTCGCTCGATCCAGCGCAATAGTTCGGTCATCGCCACACCGGCTGAAGTGATCAGTATGATTCCCACCATTACTTTATCGGTCTGGAAGCGCGCCCCCGCTGTTGCGATCAGATAGCCCAGACCCTCGTTTGCACCATACATCTCACCGACCACGATGCCCACCAGCGCGTGGCCCAGGCCCAGCCGCAAACCCGCGAGCAGCAGGGGCACCGACGAGGGCAGCGCCACGGTCAGAAACAGCTGCCGGTCGCGCGCGCCAAAGGAGCGTGCGACCTTGATGAAATCCGCCTCCACCGTACGCACACCGGTGATCGTGTTCACCAGAATCGGGAAAACGGCGCCAAGAAACACGATGGCAATCTTGGAAGAGACGCCGATTCCGAGCCAGATCAGGATCAGCGGAAGCAGCGCAATGCGCGGGGTGGCGTAAAGCGCCGAAACGAAGGGTTCCAGCACCGCATTGAGCCGGCTGTACCAGCCCATCAGGATCCCCAGCGGCACACCGATGACCAGGGCCAGTCCATAGCCCACCGCGAATTCGTAGCTGCTGATCGCGATATGTCCATAGATGCTGCCATCGGCGAACATCTCGATACCCGCCCGCAGTATGCGGGTGGGCGCGCTGGTAAACAGCGGATTGACCCATTTGAAGGCAACGCTGGTCTCCCAGAAGGAGAGGAAAACGAGCATGGCAATTGTGCCCAGCAGCCAGTTTTCGTTCCTTTTCCACCACGAGATAACTGGCGGCAATTGGACCTCGAGCGAAGTGCCGGACGGTGACGGAATCGCGTTCACGGGAATTTCCTCATGCCTCGGCCAACATGTCAGGGCGCACGGCCTCTTCTTCGATGAGGCGCCAGATGTGTTTCTCGATTTCGACAAATCCGGCCTCGTGCTTGAGCGACAGCGCGCGGGTGCTGGGCAGGTCGACTTTGATGATTTCCTTGATGCGCGCAGGACGCGCCGAGAATACCGCCACGCGGTTGGACAGGATGACCGCCTCGTTGATCTGGTGGGTGATAAACAAGGCCGTTGTCTTCGCTCGGGCGAGAATCTTGAGCAGTTCCACCTGCATGAACTCGCGGGTCTGCGCATCGAGCGCCGCGAACGGCTCATCGAGCAGGAGCAGTTTTGGCTCCATCACCAGCGCCCGCGCAATATTAACCCGCTGCCGCATGCCGCCGGAGAGTTCGTGCGGATAGTGCTCGGCAAAGCCCTGCAGTCCGACAAGCTCGATGATGTTCTGGCCGCGCTGCTTCATCTCGTGCGCGGGCAACCTGCCCTGCAGCTCGAGCCCGTAGGTCACATTGCGCAATACGGTCCGCCACGGAAACAGGCAGTCGTTCTGGAACACAAAGGCGCGATCCGGCCCAGGCCCGTTGATCTGGCTGCCGTCCACGAGGATGCGTCCCGCGGTGAGCTTCACCAGACCATCGACCGCATTCAGAAATGTGGTCTTGCCACAGCCGCTTGGCCCGACAATCGTGACCAGTTCGCCCTCGAAAACCTGCAGATCAATGTCGCGCAGCACTTCGAGATACTGTTTCGTGCGTTCGTTGTAGCGGGTGAGCGAAACCCGCCTGGCATCCATTTTCGGTTGTGGCGAAGCGGCCATGGCCGGTTCAGCGCGACGCCGCCAGCTTCTTGAAAAAGCCCTCGCGCTCAAGCCCGTCGAGCACGCTGGTGTCCACCAGCTGCTCCGGCTTGAACTTGGCAGCTTTGGGCTCGTTGACGGCAATCTCCTTTAGCACCAGATCGATGCCCTTGAGCGAGACCTGCAGATTCGGCGGATAGACATTGACGTAGGACTGATAGGCCGCGCGGGCGTTTGCCTCGTCCTTTACGTCAAGAAATTTTGCCGTGAGCTTGACTGCGAGATCGGGATTCCGTTTGAACTCCTGGATGGCGGTCGCCATGGCCATGAAATATCTCTTGATGGAATCCGGATTCTTCTTGAGAAACGCGCGGGTTGTCGCATAGGAGGTGTTGGGATAGTCGCCGGCGATTTCGGTGACATCGACCAGCACATGATAATTGTGGCGCGACAGTTCGGCGGTGTCGGGCTGCTGTTCCATGGTGCCGTCGATCTGGCCGCTGATCGCCGCCGCCATGCGCGTCGCGGCACCGCCCAGTTGTAAAACGCTGACCTCGTTGCGTTTGAGTCCTAGATGGCGCAGGGCAAAATCCGCCGCGCTGTCAGTGGACGACCCGTAGCGGCTGATGGCGATCTTGCCGCCTTTGAGCTGTTGCGCGCTCTTGATCGTATTTTTGACCACGAGCTGATAGGGCAATTTGTTCGACATGCCACCGATGAACACGACGTCCGCGCCCTGAATCGCGGCGGCGGCAACCGGCGTGTAGCCGTTTTGCGCGATATCGATCGAACCTCCGATGAGGGCCTGGGTCAACGTCGACCCCCCCTCGATGTGAATCGGATTGACGTCCAGGCCGAATTTCTTGAAAAGCCCCTGCTGAGTGGCGTAATAGAGCGGCGCCGAGGTCATGGAAAATCCATCATAGGCGACGCGAACCTTGATCAACTCCTGAGCCATCGCCGCGGTTGCGAACACCGTCAAGATCGCAAAGACAAAGCTTTTCATAGTCGTCCTCCCTGGAAAATTCATGACAGCAGCGCCTTCATGCGCTCCTGATTGATTCCTTTGATCAGCTGATCAACAAGTCCGCCCAGCGGCACCGGCACTTTGGCTTCCTGCGCCAGCTCAAGTGCCACGTCCATGTCCTTTTCCGCCCATTTGCCGGTGCTTTTGCCCCAACGGGAGAGCGACCAGTTGGCGCCGCTGCCGTGCCCCAGGGCCGCGGCCAGGCGCGGAATATCTGCGCCGAGTTTCTTGGCCAGCGTGAGAGATTCGAAATTGGCCGACATGCAGGCCCACAGCAGCATATTGTTGATGGTCTTGGCGATCTGTCCGGTGCCAACGCCGCCCAGGTGCAGCACCTTCGCCCCGAATGCCGAAAGCGCCGGGGTGGCACGTTCCAGCCATTTCTGTTCTCCGCCGGCATAGATGGTCAACGTGCCGTTGTTGGCGGCCTCCTGGCCGAGGACGACCGGGGTATCGAGCACACCGATGCCTTTGGCCGCCGCCAGTTCCGCCATGCGCTGGCAGGTCTGCGGTGAGCACGAGCTTGCGATGCAGATGACCGCGCCCGCCGCGAGGCTGCCCAGCAACTTGCAGATCACTTCATCAACCTGTGCATCGGTGGCCACCATGACGATCACGACATCGGCCTGAGCGCCGACCTCCGCCACCGAAGAGCAGATGCGCACACCCTGCTCCTGCGCGCGCCGCATGACTTCGGTGTCGATGTCGTAGCCGGCGACAGAAAAACCCTTGCTTCCCATATGCCGGGCCATCTGCAATCCCATGGCGCCAAGTCCGACGACGCCGGTACGTCTTACCGCATTTTCTGCCTGGTTCATCGTTTCCTCCCGCTTGAATTTTCAATTCCTTCCGGCGGCGCAGGAGGAGACGCGGCGCGGCGCGCCCGGGTCGCCGCCTGATCGACCGTCCACACAGATCCGTCCTTGCGCAGCACCACGCCATAGTCGCGCTCGGCCGCCTCCTGCGACACGTACCCTTCCTGAACATCGCTCATGACCCGTTCCGGCTCGCGCAGGAACGGATCGCCATACCCCCCGCCACCCGGCGTATCGAGCCGGAACACGTCGTCGCTCTTCAAAGGGTAATCCGCATAGCGGGTCGGCAGGCGCTTGGCTTCGTTGCTCCCGGGATTGATCCATATGTCGCCGGTGCGGCCGGTGGCACCTCCGGCGCAGCCGTTTGGCGCAATCAGATGCTTCATCGAACGGATGGAAAAGCGGGCATCCTGCAAATTGAGGTATTCGCGGCAGATGCCCAGACCACCGCGGTGCGAACCCGCTCCTCCGGAGTCGCGGATGAGTTCAAAACGCTGCATGCGTGTCGGAAATTCGCTTTCGATGATCTCGATCGGCGCGATCCGGGCATTGCTCTGGTTGACGGTAATGCCGGAGTTTCCGTCCTTGGTCGCGCGTGCGCCGGCGCCGCCGGCGATGATCTCGTACTGCACGTAGCCCTTGCCGGCGTTGCTGCCGCGCCCGCCGAGAATGATGGAGCGGCTGCCGCTACCGTCGGCACGCACTTTGTCGGGCACCAGTGCGCTCACCGCGCCGAAGATCGCGTCGACCAGAGCGTGGATGGTCGGGTTGTAGGTATTGACCGGCGCCGGGAAGTGCGGATTGAGCACGCTGCCATCGCGCGCATGGATGGTAAAAGCCTTGAGCAGGCCGCTGCTTACATACATGTGCGGATCGATCAGCGATATCAGGCAATAGGCGCAGGCCGCCTGCGCCAGCGGCGGACGGATGTTGGCCGGGCCCCGGGTCTGGTCGGCCGAACCGGAAAAGTCAAAATGGATGGAGTCGCCTTTTTTTTCCACCACCACGTGGATGCGCACCGCCTTGTTGAGCTCAATGCCGTCGTCGTCGACAAAGCGCTCCGCCTCGTAGCGCCCGTCGGCCCATTCCGCCACAGCGGCCCGCACCTTGGCCTCGCCGAGCTCGAACAGCCGGTCGAAGCATGCAAGCACCTTGTGCAGGCTATACTTTGCCAGGAGTTCATTGAGGCGCCTTTCACCCAGCCGGTCGGCGCCGATCTGGCCGCGAATGTCCCCGAGCACGAGCTCCGGCGTGCGGCTGTTGGCGGCAATGATGCGCTCGATATCGGTGCTGGTTTTGAACTGGCTCTGGTAGCGCACTGCGGGCAGGTGCAGTCCTTCGTTGAAAATCTCGCGCGCCTGGCCCGAGCAACTGCCGGGTACCGGCCCGCCGATGTCGCTCTTATGCGCGATCGAGCCGCAAAAGCCGACCAGTTCGGCTAGAAAGAAAACCGGCGTGATCACCGCCATATCCGGCGCATGCGGGCTGCCGCCGTCGTAGGGGTGATTGATGATGAAGGCGTCGCCCTCGGCAATGGCGCCGACGAACTCGCGCAGCACCGCGCCGCAACAGGCCGGGAAGGCGCCGATGTGCAGCGGCAGCACAACGTGCTGCGCCACCACCTCGCCGCGCGCGTTCATTACCGCGCAGGAGGCGTCCTGCGATTCACGCACGATGGTCGAAAAACCGGTACGGAACAGCGAGTTCTGCATTTCCTGCACGATGCCGGAGAGGCTCGCCTTGACGACCTCCAGGTCCACCGCGTCGATGTGCGCGGGGTTTGTCATGATTGCATCGTCACGATCAAATTCTTCCATTCGTCCACCCGCGCCACCTGGCCGGGGCACAGAACCGTGGTGCAGTCGAACTGGTCGAGCACCGCCGGTCCGCTGACAGTGAGGCCGACATCCAGTTTTTCCCGCTGGTACACCGGGGATTCGATCATCGCGCCATCGAACCATACGCTGCGCGTGTGCAAAAACGCATCAGCCAGCGTGGTGCCCTCGCGCTTGAATTTGGGCAGTTCGACGGGCGGGACAAGACCGATGCCGCGCACGCGGTAGGAAACGACCTCGACCGGCTCCTCAGGCGCCATGTGGCCGAACATGCTGCGGTGCTGCGCGTCGAATGTCGCGCGCAGTTCGGCCAGGCCGCCTGCCTGCAACGATGCGGCCGCAAAGGGCAGCGTGATCTCGTACCCCTGGCCGGCGTAGCGCATGTCGAGCGCGCACTCGATGGCGATGCCATCCTCGACAAACCCGTCGTCGCTCAGCTCCTCGCGCGCCAGCTTCTCCAGCGGCGCGAACATGCCGGTGATGTCCTTCGCGGTGAGTTCCGTGAGCGGCGTCATTTTTGACTGGATGTAGTCATGTTTGACATCGGACATCAGCAGCCCGATCGCTGAATAAACCCCCGGATAGAGCGGCACGATGATGCCGGCCATGCCCAAGTCGCGCGCCATGCGGCTGGCATGCAAGGGCCCGGCGCCGCCGAAGGCAAGCAGCATGAAATCGCGCAGGTCGTGCCCGCGCATGGTGGAGATGGCCTTGATCGCCTCCTCCATCTTCACGTCGATGATGCGAATGATGCCGTCGGCGGCCTTGCTCACGGTCATCTCGAGCGGCTGCGCGATGCACTGTTCCATGGCCTGGCGCGCCGCGCCGGCGTCGAGCCGCATGCGCCCGCCCAGAAAATTGTCCTCGCTGAGATAACCCAGCACCAGATTGCAGTCGGTGATGGTCGGTTGCGCGCCGCCGCGGCCGTAGCAGACCGGGCCCGGCACCGCCCCCGCGCTTTGCGGACCGACTTCGAGCACGCCGAAGCGATCGACCCTTGCAAGAGTGCCGCCGCCGGCGCTGACCGTGTTGATGTCCATCATCGGCACCGCGATGTCGCGGCCCTCGATCTTGCCGCGGCTTGCCACGAACGGCGCGCCGTCCTTGATCAACGCGACATCGCAGGAGGTGCCGCCCATGTCGAAGGTGATGATATTCTGAAAGCCGGTCATGCGGCAGGCGTAGGCGCCCGCGGTCGCACCGCCGGCCGGCCCCGACAGCACCGTGGTGACCGCACGGCGCGCCGCGGCATTGAACGTCGCCATGCCGCCGTTGGACTGCATGACGTACTTCTGCCGTGTCGTCATGCCGCTTTGCGTCAGCCGCCGGTCCAACTGCTCGAGATAGCGGGCAAGAATGGGTTGCAGGTAGGCGTTGATGACCGTTGTGCTCAGCCGATAGAACTCGCGGATCTGCGGTATGACCTCGGATGAAAGCGAGATGCTGCATCCGGGCATCTCTTCGGCCACGATCTCGCGCACGCGTGCTTCGTGGCGGGGATGAAGGAAGGAAAAAAGCAGGCAGACCGCGATCGACTCGATATTCTGCGTCTTGAGCTCGCGGACTGTGGCGCGCAGCGCCGGTTCGTCGAGCTCGCGCAACACCCGACCGCGAAAATCGACCCGCTCTTTCACTTCGCCGGTACGGCTGGGCGGCACCAGCATCGCCGGCTTGTCGTACATCACGTCGAAGATGGCCGGACCATAGGGCCGGCATTGTTCCGCCACCTCGTAGATTCCGCGGAATCCCTCGGTCACCAGCAGGCCGGTCCGCACACCCTTGCCCTCGAGCAGCGCGTTGGTACCCACCGTGGTGCCATGGCAAAAGAAGGCGATGGCATCGGCCGCGATGCCGCGCGCAAGCAGCGTCTGGATGCCTTGCAGAATTGCGCGCGAGGGATCGTCGGGGGTCGAAGGCACCTTGCTGATCGACACTTCGCCGGTGGTTTCGTCGAAATAGACGAAATCGGAGAATGTCCCGCCGGTGTCGACCGTGACGCGGTAGCGACTCATTTCAATGCCCCGCGCGCCAAGCACGGTCTGCGACGGCCCCGACAACCTGACGACACCCGCATTGCCCGAAGGGGCCACAGCATGACTGCTGAGCGTCCATGTCTACATTCAAGCTCATTTCGGCGCTTCTGGGGCACAGATTAGGCTTTCACTGACAAGCATGACGGTGAGAACTAGGCGCTTTTATGCGAATGCGATTTTGATGACCTTGACAGCTTCTCCCGCCTGTAGACGATCCGAATCAGCCTGCGCAGGATGAAAACCGGCCATGCCCGGCTGTCGGATTGGATTCAGTGTAGCTCAATTGAACTTTTGGACACAGCCCTCGGGAGCCGCTTTTCTTCCACAATGTGAATGGTCGGCGCAATGTTTTAACCATTGCGCAAACCCCGGGGTGGGATCTTCGGGGCCCCTTTTCTTCCACAATGTGAACGCTCGGCGCGACGTCCCGACCTGTGCGAAAAATCCGAGGTGGGACCTGCGGAATCAACGTGTTCGCCCTGCAACGCACACCGGTGCCTTGACCCGCAGGACGCCACACCCCAGGGAACCCGCGACGGCGCGCTGTCTCAGGCGCCGTGCATGGCCGACTTGCGCCTGCCCGGGAACGCCAATGCTTCGGTCAGAAAATAGGCGGCCTGAGCATAGGAGGTCGGGCATATCGCGAAGCACTCCTGGCAGTCCCAACACTCCTTGGCGGCGATTTCCGGAATGAAGCTGATCGCCCGCTGTGCGCCTCTTTCGATGAAGTCGACAGCGTTCTTCTGCTTGACCTCGGCGCAGTAACGCACGCACAGCCCGCAGAGGATGCAGAATGAAGGGTCCTTGTCGAAGCGATCGCGGTCGGCGCCGTACTCCGCAGCCAGCGCCACCAGCTCCGGAGAATTCGGCGCGTGCGCCAGCAGTTCTTCCAGAATCACGCGGCGGATCTTGTCCACGCGCTCCGAGCGCGTGTGCACCACCAGGTCGGGCGCCACCGGGTAGAGGCAGGACACCACGTAGCTCTTTCGGCCGCGCACCTCAACTTCCACCATGCACATGCGGCAGCCACCAAATGGCTCCAGCTTGTCGTGATGGCACACCGTGGGAATGTGTATCCCCGCAACCCGCGCGGCCTGCAGCACGGTCATGCCGTCACTCGCCTTGACCTCCTTGCCGTCGATCTGCATCACGATTTCGCTCATTTCGCCGTGTTCCCCGCGGCCTGGCTTCCCCGGGCGATCTGCAGCTCGTACTCGTCCTTGAAGTAGCGCAGCATGCTCTTGAGCGGATCGGACGCGGTCCGGCCCAGCGCGCACAGGCAGGCCGCACCGGTCACGTCGTTGAGGTCTTCCAGACGCCCAATGTCGCCATCTCTGCCTTTGCCCTTGGTGATGTTGGTCAGGACTTTCAGCGTCTGGCGCATGCCTTCCCGGCACGGCACGCACTTGCCACAGGATTCATTGGTGAGGAACTCGAGGAAATAGCGCGCCACGTCCACCATGTCGGTATCCTCGTCCATCACCAGCAAGCCGCCCGCACCTATGGGCGCGCCCAGCGCGGCCAGTTCGTCGAAATCCAGCGGCGCATCGATAAGGCTCGCTGGAATCGACCCACCCATGGGACCGCCGAAATGCACCGCCTTGGCCGCTTTACCACCCGGGATGCCGCCGCCCATGTCGTAGACTATCTTGCGCAGCGGCGTTCCCATCGGGACTTCGACGACGCCGCTGTTGACGACGTTGCCCGAAAGGGAAACAAGCTTGGTTCCCTTGCTGCGCTCGGTGCCGATGCCCGCATACCATTCGGCGCCACGACTGATGATCTGCGGAACGTTCGCCCAGGTTTCAACATTGTTCAGGTTGCTCGGTTTGTCCCAGATGCCGGCAACGGAAGTGCGGATGTATTTAGGGCGCGGCTCCGGCGGCTGGCCTTCGATGGAGCGCATCAGCGCACTCGATTCGCCCGACACGAAGATGCCGACATCGAAGTGCACCTCGACGCGGAAGTCGAAACCGGAACCGAGGATGTTCTCGCCCAGCAACCCGTATTCCTCCGCCTGGGCGAGCGCCGTCTCGATGTGCTCGATGAGTTGCGGGGAGTCGTGACGGGTATAGATGAAACCCCGGTGCGAACCGATCGCATAGGCGCCGATGATCAGGCCCTCGAGCACCTTGTGCGGATTCCCGGTGAACAGTGCCCGGTCCATGAACGCGCCGGGCTCGCCTTCATGGCCGTTGACGATGACGTATTTTTCGTCACCGGGCGCATTTTTCGCGGTCTCCCATTTCTGTCCGGCGGGAAAGCCGCCGCCGCCGCGGCCGCGCAGGCTGGCCTTCTTCACCTCGTCGACCACCTGATCGGGCGTCATCTGGAACAAGGCCTTGGCAAGCGCGGCGTAGCCCCCCACCGCAACGTAGTCCTCGATGCGCTTCGGATCGATGCGAATGTTGTCGCCGATCAGCAACCGTGTCTGGTGCCGGTAGAAAGGCACCTCGCCCATATGAACGGCTTTTTCGCCGGTCTCCGGGTGCTTGTACACCAGACGTTCGACCACCTCCCCCTTGAGGGCGCTGGCGATGATCTCAGGGACATCATCGGGCGTGACCTCGAAGTAGCAGATATCGTCCGGGCCGACCACGACGTTCGGCCCTTTTTCGCAAAAGCCGTGACATCCTGTGGCGCGCACCTCGATGCCGGCGCCCGGAGCCATTTTTCCGGCTTCGACTTCGAACGCGCGCGCGACCCTGGCGGAGTCCAGTCCGTTGCAAGCCGCACCGGTGCATACCGCGATGCAGGGTCTGGCGGCATCACGTGCAGAGAGAATGCCTGCACGCAGTAATTCGAGCTCGGCTGCTGATTGAAGCCTGGTCATGATGTGTTTTCCTACTGATATTCCTTGAGCACGTCCTCGACCTTTTCTGGGGTCATGCGGGCGTGATGTTTGCCATCGACGATGATTTCCGGCCCCAGGCTGCAACTGCCCAGGCAACTTCCGGTCTCCAGGCTGAAGCGCGCCGCGGTATCGGTCTCCCCCGGCCTGATGCCGGTCGCGCGCTCCACCGACTCCAACAACTGTTTCGCACCGCGCAAATGGCAGGAGATTCCGGTGCACACGTGCACCTCGTGGCGCCCCCTGGGTGTCAGGCTGAAGGTCTTGTAAAGGGTGGCCACACGCAGGACCCGGCTGAAGGGAATTTCCAGTGCCGCGGCCACCTGGTGCAACACGTCCCGGGGCAGCCAGTGGTTCTTGTGCTGGATTTCCATCAGCACATGGATCAGATCACCGGACTTGCCGCGGTGCCTGTCGATGATCTCGTCTATCTTGCCGCTATCCATGAGCGTTCATCCCGTCCCCATTTGGATTCGCATCGGAATCCGATTCAGCATGCTTTTCGCGCGTTTCAGTCCGCCCCGCAACACCGTCGCACTCAAACTGCGGCCACCAGATGCTCGCCCGCATCGAACTTGATCAGCCCATGCTCGGTCAATTCGTGCAGATGGCGGGCCACTTCGGACGGATCCAGATCGAGGCTCCCCGCAATTTCCACTGCCGGCACGGGTTGCTTGCGCAGGAAACCCATGATCCGGCTCATGACCAGCTTGTCCAGGATCAGCCCGTTGAACAGTTCGGTGAACTCCTCGCTGCCGAAGAAGTTCCGGTAGCCCTCCTCAGTCCTGACCGGCACTCTCAGGCGTTCCCTTTCCACCAGCTTGATATAGGGCACGAGTTGCGTCGCCGCATCAAGCCGGGACGCCAGGTCCGCGACTGCGGTGTCCTCGGATGTCCCCAGCGGCCCCAGGCTTTTCACCTTCGCGGAGAATTCAATCATGGTGTCGGCGAAACGGACGCCTTCGCCGGCCGATATCCATTCCAGTCTCAGCCGCTCGGGGTTCACGCCCACGTGCTCCAGAATGCGCTTGGCCATCAGGGTGTTGCCCAGAGCGTCATAGTTTCCCTCGGGGTCGTAGTGGCAGTCATTCAGGTGACACCCTCCGATGAAGACGCCGTCGGCTCCCTTGGCAAATGCGCGGAAGATGAATGACAGATCCACCCTGCCGGAACACATCAGCCGGATCACGCGCAGGTAGGGAGGGTACTGAAATCGGGATACCCCGCACAGGTCGGCGCCGCCGTAGCAGCACCAGTTGCACAGGAATCCGACGATGGTGGGTTTGAACTCTGTCGCGACAACCATGTTCATTTCACTTTCTGGTTAGCGATGTCTGCCGGGCGATCCCCGCTGTACGCCGCTTCCCGCATTTGCAATCCGCATCGATCGTCAGCCGGCGAGCGCAGCATCAATCTGGCCGAACACTTCTTCGTCGGTGTAGTGCTTCAGATACACGGCTCCGGTCGGGCACTTGGCGTTGCACAGTCCGTCGCCCTTGCACAGCACGGGATTGATCACGGCTTTCTTGCCGCGCGGCGTGTCATGGAACCCGATGGCCCCGTAGGTGCAGGAGCTGATGCAGGCCCCGCACGAGACACAGATACTCTCGTCCACTTCGCACACCGAGCCGGAGGCGACCACCGTGTCGTGGGACAGAAGCGTGAGGGCGCGGCCGGCCGCGCCATAGGCCTGGCTGATGGTTTCGGACAGGTGCTTGGGATACTGGGCCGTCCCGCACAGGTAGACACCTTCCGCGGCGAAATCGACCGGCCGCAATTTCACATGCGCTTCCTGGAAAAAACCATCCGGGGAGAGCGGCACCTTGAACAGCCTGGCGGTGTCCTCGCTTCCCCTGGAGGGCACGACCGCGGCCGACAGCGCCACCGAATCGGCATCGATCGCGAGCTTCTTGCCCAGCACCGGATCGGTGACCGTCACCCTGAGGAAACGGCGGCCGCCCTCCTCGACGGCTTCAACCAGAGGCTTGTCATGCGGCTCGAAGCGGATGAACTTTACGTCACGGCTCGATGCTTCGCGGTAATAGTCCTCGCTGAACCCGTAGGTGCGCATGTCGCGGAACAGCACGTAGATATCCATCTCCTTGTTGACGGACTTCAGTTTCAGCGCGTTCTTCATCGCCCCGCTGCAGCAGATGCGCGAGCAGTAGTTCCGGTCCTCCTGCCTGCAGCCGACGCACTGGATCATGACCAGGCTCTGCGAGTTGAGCAGCCGCTCATCGCGCTTGACGATCCCCTCCTCCAGCTCCAGCTGGGTCATGACGCGCGGATCCTGTCCGTACAGGTATTCGCTGGGCTTGTACTCCTCGGCACCGGTGGCGATGATGGCCGCGCCATGCTTGATCTGCTGCACGCCCCGTTTGGACTTCACCGTGGTGACGAAATTTCCCACGTATCCTTCGACGTCGGTGATGGTGGCGTCGGTGATGACCCGGACCAGCTGGTGCCGGTACGCCCGCTTCTTGAGATCGTTCAGGTAGGCCTGCACATCCAGGCCCTCCAGCGTGTAGTGCATCCTGCGCGCCATCCCCCCGAGATCCGACGCCTTCTCCACAAGGTAGGTCTGGAATCCCTGCTCGGCAAGCGTCAAGGCGCTGATCATGCCGGCCACGCCGCCGCCGACCACCAGGGCCGCCTTGTTGACCGGCAGCGAAAACTCAGAAAGCGGCTCCAGCATGGAAGCCCGCGCCACCGACATGCGCACGATGTCTTTGGCCTTTTTCGTCGCGTCCGCCTGCTCCTTGGAGTGAACCCAGGAGCAGTGCTCGCGGATATTCGCCATGTCGAAGAAATACTGATTGATGCCCGCTTCCCGCAGCGTGTCGCGGAACAGCGGCTCGTGCGTCCTGGGAGTACATGCGGCGACAACAACCCGGTTCAGCCCCTTGTCACGAATGGTGTTGGAGATCGCCTGGGCGGTATTGGTGGCGCAGGCGAACAGGCTTTCTTCGGCATGAACGACATTGCCCAGGGTCCTGGAATATTCGACCAGCGCGGGTACGTCGACCACCCGGCCGATATTGGCGCCGCAGCGGCACACGAATACACCAACCTTGGCTTCTTCCTCGGTAACGTTTTTTTCCTCCGGATATATCCTTTCCTGCGTCAAACGCCCCCGCCGCGACCGCAGCAAATGGCCGGACAGGGCGCCCGCCGCGCTCGCGCTAACCACCGATTCCGGAATGTCCCTGGGACCCTGGAAGGCGCCGCTGATGAAAATGCCCGGACGCGAGGTCTCTATCGGGTTGACCGGGTTCGTCTTGCAGAATCCTTGAGGACCGAGTTCGACGCCGAATATCCTGGAGAACTCCCTGGCGTCCGCGGGCGGATTCAGTCCGACAGACAACACCACCAGCTCGAATTCCTCCTCCTTGACCCCTTGGTCGGGCGTGGAATAGCGGATCGTGACGTTCTTTGAATCCGGCATTTCCCGGCCAATCGACACATAGCTTCTGATGAATTCCACGCCGGGCAATTTCTCCGCCCGCTGATAAAAGCGCTCGAAGTCCTTGCCATAGGAACGGATATCGTTATGGAAAATCTTCGCCTGCAGGTCGGGGACGTGATCCTTGGCCAGAATCACCTGTTTCTGCGTATAGGAGCAGCACACCGCCGAGCAGTAGCTGTTGCCCCCCGGGGTCACCTGCCGGGAGCCGACACAGTGTATCCAGGCGATTTTATGCGGATGCTTCTTGTCCGAAGGACGCAGTATGTGTCCCTCGTGCGGCCCCGTGGCGCAGAGCAGCCGCTCGAAATCCATGCTGGTGACCACGTTCTGGTAGGTTCCGTAGCCGTAGTCGCCGCGCACCCGCGGATCGAAGGTCTCGTAGCCGGGCGAGAGCACGATCGCTCCGACCTTGACTTCGACTTTCTCGGGCGTCTGGTTGAAATTGATGGCGTCGTTCTCACAGACCCCCTGGCAGATCGAGCAGGTCTTGTCCTTGAGATACAGGCAGCTGTCGTCGATATAGGTGACCAGCGGAACCGCCTGGGAGAAATAGATGTGCACCGCCTTGTTCAGCGACAGGTTCTGATTGAAGGGGTCGGGGATCTTGACCGGGCAATATTCAACGCAGACGGTGCAGCCGGTGCATTTGTCCTCGTCTATGTAGCGGGGTTTCTTGTTCAGCGTCACCTTGAAGTTGCCCGCGCTGCCCTCAACGGCGGCAACTTCGGTATAGGTCATGATTTCGATATTGGGCTGCCGGTCGCACTCGATGAACTTGGGCGATTCGATGCACATCGAGCAGTCATTGGTGGGGAAGGTCTTGTCCAGCTGGGACATCTTCCCGCCTATGGTTGGCGTCTTCTCGACCAGATAGACCTTGAACCCGGTGTTGGCAAGGTCGAGCGCCGCCTGGATGCCGCTGATCCCGCCGCCGACAACCATCACGTCGCCGCAGTTGTCGTCCCTGGGGCGCAAAGCGCGCTGCGCAAGCGTTTCATGCGCGTGTTCTGCTGCCCGTTCCTGTGTATGTGCCACGGCGTTTTCCTCAGCAGGCTTCTGCTTAAATGGCTTCCCGGATGATTTCGGTGATATCCCTGATTTCGATCGTCTTGCCGTCTTCACGATTCAAGCGACTGTCTTCGAAATTGGTAATGCAATACGGACAGGAAGTCGCCAGGACCTGCGCCCCCGTCTCGACTGCCTGACCCAGCCTGAGATCGGAGAAGCGCTCGCCTTTGGGCGTTTCCATCCAGATACGACCACCGCCGCCGCCACAGCAGAAACTGTTCTTGCCCGATTCGGGCATCTCGGTGAGTTGCAGGCCTGGAATTTTCTTCAGCGCCTCGCGCGGTTCGTCATAGACACCGTTGTGCCGGCCCAGGTAGCAGGGGTCATGGTAGGTGACCGTCTTGCCGTATTCCCCGGTGAGTACGAGCCTGCCCTCGGCAATCAGGCCGGAAATGAACTGCGAAATGTGCACCACCTCGAAGTGCACCATGAATTCGGGATATTCATTCTTGTAGGTGTGATAGCAATGCGGGGACGAGACCAGTATCTTCTTCACGCCGCGCGCGACCAGTGCGCTGATGTTGCGCCGGGCCAGGTTCTTGAAAAGGGCCTCGTCGCCCGTCTTGCGAATGCTCTCCCCGCAGCAACTCTCGTCGGCGCCCAGAATGCCGAAATCCACCCCCGCCTTGTTGAGGATCTCGACGGTGGCCCGCGCAATCTTCCGCGCCCTGGGGTCATATGACAGATAGCATCCGGGCAAATAGAGGATTTCCATCCCCTCCTCGAAGGACTTCACCTCCAGGCCTTCGGCCCACTTGCTGCGCTTGGCGCGATCTTCGCCAAAAGGATTGCCCTCGGCTCGCAGGTTCGCGCTCACCCGGCGGATCGGCTGCACGGACTGGGGAAAAACATCGTATTCGGTGGCGATCCTGCGCAAGGCCACACCGGACTCGATCTGCTTGACGTCCCGGGGGCAGACCTGCGGGCACTTGCCGCAGGTGGTGCAGCGCCAGATGTCCTCGCTTTCTATCTCGGTCAGGCCGAAGGTCGCCTCGCGGACGAGCTTGCGCATGCTGAAGTTTCTGACCCGGTTCCACGGACAGACGGTGTCGCACATGCCGCACTGGTAGCAGTATTTGAACGCATCACCGCCGCTAGCCTTGATGGCGTCGATGATTTCCTTGAAGGGCGTTACTGTCTCCATGCTTTTTCCCCACCCCTGCTGTTTGGCCGCGATGTCCGGGCGCCTACCGCTTGGACGCTCTTGCGATGGTATCCAGCACCTGCTGCAGTCCGTATTTGTCGATCAGCGAATCCACCCCGATCTCGACGTCGCCCGGACTCACGTCCTCTTCCTCGACTTCCTCCACACGCTCTTCGTAGATCAGGGCATCGTTCAGGCACCACTCCACGCACTTCGGCTTCTCCAGCGCCGGATCGTCCTCGCACATGTCGCATTTCAGGGGCAGGCCGGAATCGGGTTCCTTGAACAGGTTTCGCGACGGGCACGAAGCGCGGCAGAAATCGCATTCGGCGTATTCCTTGCCGTCGATGATGTATTTGTCCCTGCCGGTGCATTCTGCGGCCGTGTACTCCCCGGCATAGACCGGAAGATAGATGTCGCGCAGCGGCTCGCGCACCACGCGGATGCGCGAGCGCGCCGGGTTGCTGCTGCTGTACTTGGGGGTTGCGTGAAACGCGGAGCAGATGAGCTCGCATGCCCGGCAACCGTTGCACTTGTCGGCAACTATCGTGATGCCCTTGACCGTCTTTTTGACTTTAGCCATCGCTGAGAATCCCTCTTTGCTGCAGATCTTCGCCGACGTAGTCCAGCTCCAGTTCATGCAGCGACTCCCTGGTGGGGATCCCCTGATCGTTCCACCCTTTCAGCTTGTAATACTCGTCCAGGAGCTTCGCCTCCAGCTCGGGGAAGCGCTTCTTCCAGTGATTCTCCGGCGGCTTGTCATCCGCACGCCGCAAGCCCAGGCGCACGTTGATGGCCCGCAACAGGGTCCTGGTCCGCGTGGCGGCTTGCCACAGCCTGGCTTCGTCGAAGTCGAATCCGGTTGCCGCCGAGATGAAGTCCGGGAAATTGTGGATGTGGTACGGCGGCTTCAGCGGAAACGACGACAATCCGGCGCAGGTCCCCAGAGCATCGTCGATGTAGTGCATCTTCTCCTGCCAGTCCACGATGTCGCAGCTGGCCTCGACGGTGGGGTAGTAGGGATTCGAGTGATCGCCGCGCGGCTCCCAATCGAGCAGGTACTGCTTGAACTTCTCGTCGGGCACCTGGATCCAGTCCTTGACGAACTCCTCCCGCTCTTCCCGGGTTGGAAAAGGCGCCTGGGGAAACTGCCCCTCGATCTGGGTGATGTTGATCTTCTCGCCGGTTGCGTACATCAGGAAATAGACCGGGTTCAGCATGCCCAGCTTGAGCGGCAGCTGCTCATGCTTCTTGATGGTGTTGTGATCGAAAGCCTCCGCCCCCTTGCCGATGCGCCGGGCGGCCCAATAGGTCCCGTCGGCCAGCACATCCCCGATTCCTTCCCGCCTTACGATCCTGTCGAGCAGCCAGAAAAACCGGCCCTCGTTGTCGGCGGGCATTCCCTGCACGTCCGCATCGGTCAAGATGCCGGCTTCGAGCAGTTCCAGGCCAAAGGCCATGACCTGCGGAGCCGAGAAGCCGTCCACGCCGTATTCAGTTGCACGCTGGGCGATCTTGAATCCGAAATCCAGGTCCGAATAGGCCGCCATGGTGTAGGTGAGCTTGGAGAAGCACTTCATCATGTAGGTGGCGATGCCCGGCACCGAGATGGTGGCCCCGCATTTCATCGGGCAGTTGTAACAACTGATCAGGCGTGTGCGGACGTTTTCCTGCGTCTCGCGCCACTTCTCCTCGATTTCCTTGTTCCAGAAATCCTTCCGACGGGTTCGGGAGTTGCCCCACATGAAATTCGTGGTATGCCACTCCTCGTCGACCAGTTTCATCTCCTGCGGCGACCCGAGCCCGGCCAGGATGGGCATCACCCCCGGAACCGGGTTTTCTTCGCGCGCCTTGATGTATTTCAGCACGTCGTTGCACAGGTTCATGAATTCGGCCGGCCGGGCGACATTGACGTCCTTGGTGCCACGAACGGCTATGGCCTTGAGCCCCTTGTCCCCCATGACCGCGCCGACACCGCCGCGGCTGGCACTGGACCTGCCCTGCTCGATGGAGGCGAAAAAAACCCGGTTCTCGCCGGCCAGGCCGATGGCCGCCACCTGCACGTTGGGATCCTTCAACTCGCTGCGAATGCACTCCGCGGTTTCGATGGCGCCCTTGCCGCGCAGATGGGAGGCGTCACGAATTTCGACTTTGTCGTTATCGATCCACAGATAGACCAGAGCGGGAGACTGGCCGCTGATGATCACCTTGTCGTAACCGGCATGCTTCAGCTCCGGGGCCCAGAATCCGCCCATCATCGAATACGCCATCAACCGGGTCTGCGGAGAAAAAGTCGAGACAATGGTGCGATTGCAGCCGGGCGCCGCGGTGCCACAGAGAAGTCCGGTGCTGAAAATCAGCAGGTTGTCTTCGGAAAAAGGCTCGGTCTCCGGGGGAACCCTGTCCCACAGAATCTTGGCGTTGGTACCCAGGCCTCCCAGATACAGCTCGGTCATCCTCGGGTCGGTTTCCACCCTGTCGATATTGCCCCTGGAAAGATCGACTTCCAGGTTGAATCCAGTTTCTGCGAACCTCATTTTTTCCCCGTTTCGACCATCGCATGAAACGAACCTCAATCCGACCGGTTTTCAGGCATACGGCCCGCGACGGCGGATCGGTGGCGAATTACCCCATTTGTAGCATTTTGGTACTGTAATACTGGTTTTTGCGCAATTGCCTGACATAGATCAAGTTTTGAAGGGGTGGGAGGGGAAATGCAGGCGCGCCGACCCGACCCTCAGGACCCTGCCGACAGACCTGTTTCGGTCAGGGCAGTGGTTGCCTACGCTGCCACTTGAGCGCGCAGGAATTCACTCACGTAGTTCACTTCCTCAGGATCCAGCAACGCCGCCCTCAGACTGCGCAGAGCCTGCGCCCTGGGATCCGCGCCGATCAGCTCGCCATCGGCCACCCGCACCACCACGCCGTCAAACCTCCCGGTAATCGCCCCGTGCTCGACCAGAACCGCGTCGCGCGGCGCGTCAGCCAGCCAGTGTTCACGGCTCACGAATAGCCGCGGTTTCAGCAGGTACGGGCCGCCGTCCTCCGGACAGAAGATGTCGCAGTTGCCGCAGTCATTGCAGAAGTCCGCAAAATTCGCGATCTGCCGAACCTCGCTGAGCGGCACCTCCGGCGTGGCCGGCATGCGGAAGGTGAAGTTCGCGTCGTTGGGGCAAACCGGGATGCACTTGTCGCAGGTGAGGCAGTCGAACAGTTTCAGGCGGCGGCCGATCTTTTTCGGCACCTTGCGGTGGTTGGCGGCGCGGTAGCGCGCATCGCCCGTGGCACGCTCGACATACACCTCGGTGTTGCGCAGCTTCGCCGCAGTGATGTCGGCGGCACCCTCTACGGCGTACGCCCTCATGATGAATTGCTCAATGCTTGCCGCGCCCACGGCGTCCATGCGGCGCGCCAGTTCATCGAAGTACCCGGCGCCGCGGGCGTAGCCCCCGGTCTTCAGAAGGTCGGTGCAGACGGTAACCGGCACCAGCCCGAGCGCGACGGCGTCGGGGAAATTCGCGCGCTCGATGCCCGCTGAGAACGATACCGGGAAGCGATCGCCAAAGCCGCGGCGCAGGCGCTGCACCAGATTCATCGCGAGGACATGCAGCGGCGGCCCCGACAGGTACATGACGCGCTCGCTTGACGGAAAAAAGTTTCGATGGTTCTCGACGATCAGGGTGTTCGAAAATTTAACGCCCAGCCCGAGGCCCAGCGAACGCGCCTTGCCATGCAGGCGGTCGATGAACGCAGCGGCCTGGTCCCAGGTGGCGTCTTTTTCGAACGCCTCGTCCGGAATGCGCAGCTCCGCGTAGCCGAGTACATCGTGCAACAGCCGCCGCACCTCAACCGCGCCAAGGAGCGTCGGATTCAGCTTGACCACGCAGGACAGCCCGTGTTCCTGCATCAGGTGAGCAACCATGGCCTCAATCTCATCGGGCGGGCAGCCGTGGAAGGTGCTCAGCGTGAGCGTGTCCGAGAGCCGCGTGGTGAAATCAAGGTCGCGCAACGGGCCCAACTCCGCCGGCAATTCGCGCCGCAGTCGCTCCACCACCGGCGTCGCATCCATCATTCCATGCAGGAACGCCTGCACGCGTTCGCTGCGTATGCCTGCAAGGTCGTAGCCGACACTCATGTCGAAGACGGTCCTGCCGAAGCCGGGCGCGAGCGCGAGCCCTCCGCTCGCCTCGAGGATGCGGATCAGCATCGCCGCCTTGACGTACTCCTCGAGCGATTGCTCCAGGGTAAGCTCCTGAGACCACTCGACGTTGTAGCCCACGGTTTGCATGTCGATGCAAGGGCGCGGGATGCTCAGGCGGTCATTGATCTGGACGGTCTTCAACTCCATGATGCGGCCGCCGGCGAGCCAGGAGAGCACGATGTTCTGCGCGAGCTGGGTATGCGGACCGGCCGCGGGGCCGAAGGGCGTCGCCGCGGTGTGGCCGTGAAAACGCACCGAAAGGTCGCGGCGCGGATCGCCGAGCACGAACTTGCGCGAGGGCAGGCTGAATATCGACTGTCGCGCCTCGAGATCGCGCAGCATGCGCCGCGCGAGAGCCGCCAGCGGATAGGGCGAGAGCTCGCTCATTCCGCGAGCTCTCGCACGATGGCCGATTTGATGGCGGGTCGTCGCATGCGACGATGTTAGCAGCAGCAGGACCGATGGATCAAAACGGATATACCGTCAACGCAGCCGATTGCAGCAGGACGAATCCGGCGACCGGATCATCCGGAAGCGGGTATCATCAAAAGCGTGGGCTAGACTCTCTCCGGGGTAGAAGCTCTCCATATCACGCGGGAATCGGAGCCGTAACAGAATGGCCATGCTGATCAGGAACGGGCGCATCGTCACCGCAGTCGACGACTACGCGGCCGACATCCTGGTGGACAAAGGGCGCATCTGCACCATTGGAGAACATTTGACTGTCGGCGGCGACGTCGAAGTCCACAATGCGAACGGCCTGCTGGTTTTCCCGGGAGGAGTGGACGTCCACACCCACCTCGACTCGGCCACGCCGACTGCGCACACGATCGACACCTTCGGCAGCGGCACCCGCGCGGCGGCGTTTGGCGGCACGACGACGTTGGTCGACTTCTGCACGCCGGTGGCGGGCGAGAGCACGCTCAAGGGCCTGGAGGACTGGCACCGGCGGCGTGAGAGTGCCTGCGTGGACGTCGGCGCCCACATGACGCTGCTCGACGCAGACCAGGGCACGCTAGAGGACATGAAAACGCTGATCCGCAGCGAGGGTGTCAGCAGCTTCAAGCTGTTCATGGCTTATCCGGGTGCGCTGATGCTCGACGACGGCGCTCTTTTCAAAGCGATGCGGGTGGCCGGCGCCAACGGCGCGATGACCTGCGTTCATGCCGAGAATGGCGCGGTGATCGACGTGCTGGTTCAAGAGGCGGTAGCGCAGGGGCTGAAGGCGCCCAGATACCACGCCCTCACCCGCCCCCCGATCATGGAAGGCGAGGCCACGCACCGTGCCATCCGCCTGGCCGAACTGGCGGCAACGCCGCTCTATATCGTGCATCTTTCCGCGGCACAGGCGCTCGCGGCGGTCACCGAAGCGCGCGACCGCGGCATTGCGGTGCATGCCGAGACCTGTCCGCACTATCTTTTCCTCAACGCCGAGGAATACGCGCGGCCCGGCTTCGAAGCGGCGAAGTACGTGATGACGCCGCCGCTGCGCGAGGACGGCCACCAGCAGCAGCTCTGGCGCGGGTTGAAGACCGATGACCTGCAGGTGGTCTCCACCGACCATTGCCCGTTCTGCTTCAATGAGCAGCCGTATGGTTTGCAGTTTTCCAAACAACAAGGCAGCGACAGCTTCAGCCGCATCCCCAACGGGGCGCCGGGAGTCGAGACCCGCATGTCCCTGGTCTACGACGGCGCGGTGGTCAAGCACGGCATGTCCGTCAATCGTTTCGTTGAAATCACTGCGACCGCGCCGGCGAAACTCTTCGGCCTGTTCCCCAAAAAGGGCACCATCGCGGTCGGCAGCGACGGCGACCTGGTGTTGTTCGACCCGGCCGAGCGCTGGACCATACGCGCCACCGAGCACCACAGCCGCGTCGACTACACGCTGTTCGAGGGCCGCGAAGTCACCGGACGGGTCAAAAAAGTGTTCGTGCGCGGGCAATGCATCGTCGACGGGACCCGCTGGCTCGGACGCGAGGGCATGGGCCAGTATCTGCGCCGCGGCGAATCAGGGCGCGCCTGAGCGACAGTGGCATGACAGGAATTCACTGATGAAAACAACGGACCTGCGCATCGACGGCGATCGCCTCCTTGCCCGCCTGGGTGAACTGGCCGCCATCGGCGCCACCGGCGACGGCGGCTGCTGCCGTCTCGCGCTGACCGAGGAGGACCGCGCCGGCCGCGATCTCGTCGGCCGCTGGATGCGCGAGGCGGGCCTCGAAGTAAAGGTCGATCCGATCGGCAACTTCTTCGGTTACCGTGCCGGCACCGATGACACCGCAGCGGTGATGACCGGCTCACACATCGACACCGTCGCCACCGGCGGCCGCTATGACGGCTGCCTGGGCGTGCTTGCCGGGATCGAGACCATTCGCACGCTTGCCGAGGCGGGCGTGCGCACGCGCCGTCCCCTGGTTGTCGGCGTATTCACCAACGAGGAAGGCGCACGCTTTGCGCCCGACATGCTCGGCTCGCTGGCCTACGTCGGCGACCTGCCGCTCGAAGAAGCCTATGGCCGCATCAGCATCGACGGCAAGCGACTCGGCGACGAACTCGCGCGCATCGGCTATCGCGGCGAAGCGCCGCTGCCGTTGTATCTCCCGCACGCGCACGTCGAGCTGCACATCGAGCAGGGCCCGGTGCTCGACGCCGAAGGGGGAATTATCGGTTCGGTGGAGAGTGTGCAGGGCATCTCGTGGCAGGAAGTGAACATCTTCGGCGAATCGAACCACGCCGGCACCACGCCGATGCGACTGCGGCACGACGCCGGATATTGCGCGGCGGCAATCGGTATTTTCCTTCGCACTCTGGCGCGCGAGCTGGGAGGAAACCAGGTCTGCACCATGGGCGCGGTGACGCTGCACCCCAACCTGATCAACGTCATCCCCGGACGCGCCAGTGTGACCATTGACCTGCGCAACACCGATGAGGCCGCGCTTCAGCAGGCGGAGCAACGGTTTGCCGAGTTTCTCGAACAACTTGCCCGCGACGAGGGCGTCGCCATAGAAACCCGGCGCCTCGCGCGCTTCGAGCCGGTGGTCTTCGACGCGAACGTCGCCGCGATCATCAAACGCGTCGCGACACGGCTTGGCCACGCCTGCCGGCCGATGACCTCCGGCGCCGGCCATGACGCGCAGATGCTGGCGCGCATCTGCCCGACGGCGATGATATTCGTGCCCTCGGTGAAGGGCATCAGCCATAACCCCGCAGAGCACACCTTCCCCGCGCATCTCGCCGCGGGCGCCGACGTGCTGCTGCACACTTTACTGGAGCTGGCGGCATGAGCAGGAAGCAGGGGCCCCGCGTAGCGGGGATGCGACCGGCCGCGAATGCCGCCGGACACCGACAGTGCAAACATCCAAATCGGCGTGATGGATCGGAGGTGGCGGCATGACGAGAATGGTGACTATTGGCGCGGCACAACTGGGCCCCATCGCTCGCCCCGACTCGCGCGCACAAGTGGTGGCGCGGCTGGTCGCACTGCTCCGCCAGGCCAGGGAGCACGGCTGTGATCTGGTCGTCTATCCGGAACTGGCACTGACCACGTTCTTTCCGCGCTGGTATTTCGAGCGCCAGGAGGAGCTCGACACGTATTTCGAGCACGACATGCCGGGGCGCGATACGCAGCCGCTGTTCGATGCCGCGCGGGAATCCGGCGTTGGCTTCTATCTCGGCTATGCGGAGCTGGCCGTCGAGGAGGGCCACACGCGGCATTTCAATACGTCCATCCTCGTCGACAAGTCCGGCCGCATCGTCTCCAAGTACCGCAAGATCCACCTGCCTGGCCACGCCGAACACGAACCGTGGCGGCGCTTCCAGCATCTGGAGAAGCGCTACTTCGAGGTCGGCAATCTGGGCTGGCCGGTGGTGCGCGCGTTCGGCGGGCTGGTGGGGATGGCGATCTGCAACGACCGTCGCTGGCCCGAAACCTATCGCGTCATGGGACTGCAGGGGGTGGAGCTGGTGCTGATCGGTTACAACACCCCGGTACACAATCCGCCGGCGCCCGAACACGACGCGCTGTCCCACTTTCACAACATGCTGGTGATGCAGTCGGGCGCCTACCAGAACGGCAGCTGGATCGTCGGCGTGGCCAAGGCAGGCTGCGAGGAAGGCGTCGATCAGATCGGCAATTCCATCGTGGTGGCGCCTTCAGGCGAGATTGTCGCCGCCTGTACCACCGTCGGCGATGAACTGGCGATTGCGCGCTGCGACCTCGACCTGTGCACCTCCTACAAGTCCACCACGTTCAACTTCGCGCGCCACCGCGAACCGGAACAGTACCGGTTGATTGTCGAACGCAAGGGTGCCGTGCCGCCGCCGGAGTGAGAACCGCGGCCGGCGCAGCCTGCCCGGCCGCCTGACGCTTATTCCGGTTTAACCTTGGCAAGCTTGGTCAGCCTGCCCGCAAGCTCCCGGTCGACCTTGAGGAACCTGGCGAATTCATCGGGCGTCGTGGCCTTGAATTCCACGGACGCGGGTACCAGGAAGCGGTCGCCAAAATCCGCGTCCGCGAGAACCTTATTGATCTCAGTATTGAGCCTTTGCACAATATCCCTTGGCGTGCCCGCCGGTGCGAAGGCGCCCACCCAGCCGCGAAAATCCATGTCGTATCCAAGTTCCGCGAATGAAGGCACATCGGGTAGCGTGCGGTAGCGGTTGGGGCCGAGCGTGCCGAGAACCTTGATCTTTCCGGCCTTCACGAAATTGGGCAGTTGCCCCGAGGCATTGAGCATGACGTGGCCTTCGCCCGACATCACCGCCTGGAACGCCGCGATGGGTGTTTTGTACGGCACCTCCTGAAACTTCACGCCGAAGGCATTTTCCGCCCAGGCACGATACAGATCCGAGAAGCTTCCCGGCCCCCAGGTCGCCCAGATGAGCGATTCGGGTTTTGCCCTCACCTGTTCAATCATCTCGCGCATGGAATTCGGCTGCACCGTGGCACTTACCAGTATTGATGCCGCAATCACGCCCATGTTGGCGATCGGCGCGAGGTCGCGCAGCGGCTCGTAGGGCAGCTTCGAATAGAAGTACGGATTGAGCGAAACCGGCGCTCCCTGCGTGATCGATAGCGTATAGCCATCCGGCGCGGCCTTGATTACAGCTTCCATCCCGATGATGCCATTGGCCCCAACGCGATTGTCTACCACCCACGGCTGACCCAGTGCCTGGCTGATCGCAGGTGCCATGGCGCGGGCAAGAATGTCGGGGGGGACACCAGGGGCGCCCGGGATAATGACGCGCACCGGCTTGGAAGGATAGTTCTGCGCGATGGCGCCGGGAGCTGCAGCAAGGAACACGGCAATGGAAACAAGGCAGGTCAATATTCGCATGGGTTCGGCCAATCATTTTTCATGTGTCGAAGCTGATCTGGAATTCCCAGAATCAGGCTTGCAAGTATGCTTGAACCATGACCGCATCGGGTTATTGTCCGCTTGCTGCCCGGACAGCTCCATGCATAGTAAAAGCAGGCGCCGCGCTCACGACGCAGTCGATTGATTTGGTTGGAGAAAATTCATCGAGAGGATTTTTCCTGCATATCTTTTCCATACTTCGCCTGCCCCCGCAACGCCGGCACGGTAGCCCCGTCTATTCCGCTATCCATCTGCAATGTTTTGAATTCTTTGGCTTTTATGAGTATGTCGCGACATCGCCCCAAGTCTGGCACGGCGTATGCAAGGTATAGGGCAAGAGACACCAAAAAAAACCAGAGAACATCATGAGCACCACCCTGACAATGCAAGCCCCCGAACTCGCGCTCCAAGCCCTTGAAGCGGCTGCCGCGAAACTCAACACTGCAACCGAGCAAATGACGCTGGCCACAAGGCTGGTGCTGATGAGCGTCGGCGCACCCCTGGTCGGCCTCGCGTTCGTCCTGGCACTGCCGGTCATCTGCGTCGCACTCACTGCGTATTACAGCTGCAAGCTCGCGGCAGCACGCTGGGCCGCGGTCGCGGACTACGTGCGGAATGTCGCGCTGTTCCTTGCGGCCCCGGTCATCGGCCTCGCCTACCTGCTGGCGCTTCCGTTCGTCGGCCTAGGCACCCTCGCCTACCTCGGCGTCAAGGCTGCTCGCAGCTAAGCAGAAGCGCTGTCGGCAGAAGCGGCCCCGCGGGGCCGCTTTTCATTGGCATGTGCCGGGGCGCCCCTGCCTGGCGCTCCTCTCCCGGATCAGGGCGGAGTGCCGTCTTCGCCCTGGCGACCGGCCACACGCACCACATGGACACTGCAATGCGCGCCCGCGGTGACACCGGAGGCAACCGAACGCCACCACGCGAGCGCCTGCTGCGCCGGACCGGGTGCGCCGATGATGATCAGGTCGACGTTGTTGCGCCGTGCAAACTCGAGCAACATGCTGGCGGGACTTGCGGCTTCGATAACGTGCAGCGAAAGCCGGTTGGAGGGCATCTTCAGCGGATCGACCCAGTTGCGCAACCTTACGCGGTGGTCAAGGTGTGCGTCGTAGGGGGTGCCACTCTCGCCTGCGGCTTCGCCCGGCAACTCGGCGCGAATCACGGCCACACAGATCAGACGGAACTCGGCCGACAACGACAGCACCTGGGCCGTCGCCCTGCGGATCGCCGGCTGGCGCTCGTCGTCCGGATGCGTGGTGTCCACGGCAACCATGATCACCGGCGCGGTGCCTATGCGCACATTGGGCAGGCTGAGGGGCGCAATTCGCTCGCCGCGAGCCAGCCACCAGCGCTTGAGCTGGGCCAGCACGCCGGCCTTGTCCGACTTTGCCGCGCGCACGGTCAGACGGACCTGGTCCGGATGACGCAGATCGAATGCCACATGCGCCGCCGACTGGTAGCGATACTGCGCCCGCACCTCGATACACCGCAGGATCACCTCCTGCAACCAGCCCGGAATGCCGGCGTGGTGCACACGCGGGGGAACCGGGTCGAGCCACAGGCGGTTGCGCATGCCTGACAACGTCTCCGGCACGCCGAATGGCAGCTGTGCGGTCGCCATTTCGTAGAGAATCACTCCCAGGGCAAACAGGTCGCTGCGCGGATCCGAGCGCGTGTCGTACAACTGTTCCGGTGAAATGTAGGGTGTGGAACCGGAGGCGAAGCGCATTTCTTCGGCGAGCAGGTCCGGAAAGCGCGCATGGTGCGCCAATCCGAAATCGATAAGAACAGCCGTGCCGTCCGGGCGCAGGATCACGTTGTCCGGCTTGAGATCCAGATGAATCGTGTCCTGCCGGTGCAGGCTGTGCAGCGCATCGGCGATGGCCGCGCCGGTGCGCGCCACCTCCTCTGCGGCAAACCTGCCGCGCTGATCCAGCAAATATTGCAGGCTCCGGCCTTCGACCCACTCGATCACCAGATAAGGGACCCTGGCAAGATCGCCCGCGGCCACAAAGCGCGCGATGTACGGCCCCTTGAGCACCGGCAAGATCATGGCCTCGGTCTCGAAAGCAAGCAGGCCTTCGCCGGCCTCTCCCGCCCCGACCCGCGGCAGCTTCATGATCATCGGGAATCCGGTTTCCGGCCCGCTGACGCGATGGATGTAGCCCATGGCCCCGCTGTGGATTCGCTCCCCCAGCACAAATCCGTCGATCTGTTTGAGAGAGGGGGTTTGCTCAGGCATGCAGGCGCGGAAGGCTCAGCCGCCTTGTTCGATCTGGAGGGCCAGCGACTCGGGCAACCCCGCCGCGCGGATTTTGCGCGCGGCCGCCTCGGTGTCGTAGGGAACCCGAAAAAAAACGATGTCTTTGCGCACCGGGTCGAACAGGGTATAGCCCGCCGCGGGATTGTTGTCACGCTGCTGCCCCACCGCTCCAACGATCGCCAGCCACTGCCGGTGGCTGCCCGCCGGCACCACGTTGCCGGACAGGGGCCGGAAGGAGGTCATCTTGCCGACCGCGCTCAGCGAATAGAGCATCTGATCGTGCACATGGCCGCTGAAGGTATAAATGGCGCCCCCGGCGTGAATGCTCTCGTAGGCCGCGGTTTTGTCATCGACATAGACCCAGCGCTCCGGCCTAATGGCACTGGCATGAACGAAGCACATCTGGTCTTCGTGCACGCACAACGGCAGCGAGCGCAGAAACGACCTGCCCCCTTCGGAGAGCACGCCCCGCGTCCAGTCGATGGCCTGCTGCGCCGCATCGTTCATCCTGCCCGCGCGATTTTCCAGCGCAGCGTCGTGATTGCCCTGAACCGCAACCGCCCCCCGCGCGACATGGTCGGCAATCAGGTCGACCACTCCCTGCGGGTCCGCACCGTAACCGATGAAATCGCCAAGAAACACGTAACGCGTGGCCCCCTGCGCGCGCGCGTGCGCAAGGCAGGCGTTGAGTGCCTCGAGATTGGCGTGAATGTCGGACAACAGGGCAATCATGTATGGATTCTAAGGCAGCATTTGAACGACAGGAAATCGACCTTGTCTTTCCGAGAGTCTGGCCGCGGGTGCGGACCGGCAGCAAGGTGCCTGGCACACCTCGGGCGCGCCCCGCTGTAGGTCTATTCCGATGTACAGCCCCGGAGCTCTTTTCCCATGCGCTCCAGATATTTCAGAATATTCGCCGCGTTTTCCGGGGCAAGGGCAACGGCCCGCACAAGCACCGCACGGACGGCGCCGGCCGAATTCCTGATCAGGGCCGCGGATGTGGCCGATTGCGATGCATCCCAGCGATCGTAGTAAGCGGAAACAGGACCCGGCGGTTTCGTGTCGAGTTGTTCCAGCACTTCATGCAGGCGCCGGCTATAGAGACTGACCCAGTAAAACCCCCACACCTGCGTTTCCAGGGTTGCCATGGCCCTGTCGAGCTCAAGCAGGACCGCAGCTCCGTTCGACTTTGTGTCTTGCGCGTGCATCACCTGCTGCACCTGGCTGTGCACCGCATCGCCAATCTCCCGGCCGTGCAAGTAGACAGCGAGCATCGCGGGGCCGGAGGCTTCGCAAACCTGCGCTGCATGCGCCGGGCGGGCCATCCAGCCTGAAGCCAGGAATGCGACGACGAGCACGGATTTCAGGACCAGGCCAGGTCCCGCGATAGCCCCTGCCGGCGCGGCGTGAAGCAGCTCGCGGCTTCGGCACATCAAAAACCCCTCAGCGGGAGCGGACCGTCCTGCCGACGATTGCGATGACCGTGCCGCGCGCATAAAAGTCCTTCGCCATTTCGGGTAGCCGACTGTACACCACCACCTGGCCAGGTCCGATACACGCTGGACTGCCGTGGCAAAAGCAGGCAACATCAAGTCTGCAAACTGATTCCTGACGGCAGCACGCGCTCCCCCGCGCACCCAACACCGGGGAATGCCGCTGCTGGTCAATCACTGAAGAATCATGCCCGTATTCAGTACCTTGCCTGCCGTGACCCTCTTTTCCAGAGCGATGGGTGCGAGTATTGCGATCCGCAACTGGAACGCCAGGCAAAATGATGAATGATTGCGACTTTGATCCCAAACAGGTCCGCCTCGGACTGGGGCTGAACCAACAGGAATTCTGGGCCAGAATCGGCGTGGCGCAAAGCAGCGGCTCACGCTACGAGCACGGGCGTCGCATGCCTTTTCCGGTGCAAGAAATGCTCCGGATCGTGCATATCGAAGGGATTGACCTGTCGCGAATCAATCGCGGGGACTTTGACGCGGTCGAATACCTGAAAGCCAACCAGCCGGAATCCTACCAATGCCTGCACCAGGAGAGTGTCGCCAACCCCGACGCGACGGCGGGCGATGTTCGCGGTGAAAGACAAGCGACGCCTCATGCAGACGAGTGCCCGTTGAACCTGTACGACGAATCGTGCCCCCCGGACACCCAGACAAAATGTCGAAATTGGTGGCGTTCCCTGGCTGATAAGGGCAGTTGCTGATTTCAACACCTGCGATGTATCGTTGCGTTCAGCCGTGATGACTGGATCAATGCGATTTGAGCCAGGCCACCAAATCCCTCTCTTCAAGGTCGATATGGAGCTTCAGCCAGTCGCAAAGATAATTGGTTAAGTCGGCAGGATTGACATTCGGGTCCCACTCCACCTTGTCGCAATGAACCCTGAGGTCCGACAGAAGCGAATCGTGGAATTTCGAATGTTGATCCAGGCCGGGATAACCAGCCGACTTCATCAATCCTTCCTCGTACCTGAAATGCTCCTGCGCGAAAGCAATGAAAGCATTTATTTTGGCTACCGCGACGCGTTTTTCATGAAGCCGTGTCAACGATTCGAGAACGGCATCACCGAGCATGAACAATCGCTTGTGCTGCTCGTCAATCTCCGGATGGCCCATCTCATTAGCGCTGGTCCAATTAAAGTAGCTCATGGGTGACAAATCCTTTAGGGGCGTTTTTTTGCCTTTAGACAAATCAAATTTTAGTTAAATTTGCTTGAATGCGATAGAACAGAAACCGGGATATGTCCGGATCATCGTTACTTCAGACACTACTCAACAGCGCGCACGTCCGCTCAGCTCGATACCCCAAAAGAGTAATAGAAACTCAGGTTTCCGATCGCTTTGAGCATCCATTGACCGGCATTATTTTCATATTCAAGCAGCAGTTTCCCCGAGACTACAATGGGTTCCTCGTCCTTCTTCGGATTGCTTCCCGTATTCATGAATACGACGAACGTGAGCCCTTTCTCGGTCACGCGCCTTTCCAGAACGTTCACTTTCCGAAACTCATCGGCATCAAACGTCCATTCGGTCTCCGGCCCCGCCCCTGTCGCTTCGGAAACGAGGACCACCCGACCCACGATGTCTTTCATGATTTTTTCGGCAGATACCTCGGCGTTGCCCGGATCCTGAACGGTTTGCAGGTGACCACCATCGCTCACCTCGGCTGCCGGACTGCCGGTAGTGTTTGTTGAAGACCCCGTCTCTGGCGCGCATCCTGCCAAGACCAGGAGCAGCGTCACAGCGATAAGCATTTTTCTATTCATTACTACTCCAAGCGTACTTTGACGAGAATTTTGTCCCTCGATTTTGCCGAGCTGACATGGGGACTGTGAAAAAGCCGCGGGCAGCCGCTCATCCCATCAGCGGCAATTGATACACCATACCAACGAAATGCAACAGTGGGTAAAACACGCTTGTTCTTACCGGTTGGCTGCAATGATTCCCATGCTGCGCACATACCCACCGTTCACCGCCCCTTTTATTGCAAATCGCCGGAATTTCGTCATGCTTTTCCTTGGGTCATTCCGGTCAAGTTGAATGGCTTGCTTTTCCGGTTGGCGACGATTGATTTCACAGGATGATCAGCAAAAGGCGAAGGCCAACATCGCCGGGTCGTCCAGTATCGACAACACGAAAAACGTCCCGACCTGATAATAGATCGGCTCGACCGTGTTCAGTACGGCGTTCAATAGATTTCGAAGTGGCATGGTTGACATTATCCAAGCCGCATTATCCGTTCAATGTACTGTCGATCGTGAGTAATTATTTGGAGGGGCCCATCGATGAATACTCAATCCCAGCGTATCCGGTTTTCACTTGCCATGGCCGTTTTGACCCTGGTCTGCATAGGCACCCATTCCGGTGCCTCACTCGCGCAGGCATACCCCGCCAAGCCGGTGCGTATCGTGCTTCCGATTGCCCCTGGTGGCCTGCAGGATCAACTCGCGCGGGGCATTGCGAACGACCTGTCGAAACTCTGGGGCCAGCCGGTGATTGTCGAGAACCGGCCGAGCGCGGGGGGCATAGCATCCGTCGAAAACGTAGCCAGATCCGCAGCCGACGGTTACAGCATCATGGAAATCGACAATTTCTCTTTGGTCACGAACCAACTTCTTCGCAAGAATCTGCCTTACAACCTCGATCGAGATTTCACACCAGTCATCGTGCTGGTGGCAGCCAAAAACATAGTCGTGGCAAGCAACGACCTCCCGGCGAAAAACATCCAAGACCTGATTGTCCTGGCACGCGCGAAACCCGGCGTCCTAAATTACGGCAGCTTTGGCATTGGCAGCATCGCGCATATCGACATGGAAGCTATTGCCGCTCTGGCCGGAGTAACTTTTACGCACATCCCTTATAAGGGCGGGGCTCCTTTGATGCAGGCGGTCATGACGAACGAGGTATCTTTCGCGCTCGCAGGCATGACTGCGGCGATTCCGCTGATTCGACAGGGCCGCATCAAAGCGCTTGCCTATGGAGGGTTGCAGCACTCGATGGTGTTCCCTGAACTCCCCACGCTTTCCGAGTCGGGATTGAAGGGTTTCGAATCGGCCGCATGGTTTGGATGGTGGGTTCCAGCAGGCACACCGCAGACGATAGTGACCAAGATATACACGGACACTGCGAAGGTGTTGGCAACGGCCGAATTCCAGGAAAAATTTGTGTTCGGGGCCGGCCACGAGCCATCAAGCTTGCCCGGAGCAAAAGTTTCGGACCTGCTAAAAGAAAACATGGTTACCGTCGCGGCGCGGATTAAGTCGCTCAACTTGGCTTTGGAGTAAGCGTACTTCCTGCGTGAAGTGCTCGTTCCCGAAGAAGGCCCTATACGGATCGGTGGCCTATCGGTTTATGGGGCCCTGGCCGACCCACAACGGCGCGACGGGAACGTTGAAACCTGGAACACGACGGCCGAGCGCATCGACCAGTCCCGCTTTCTTCCCTGAGCGGATACACCCACTAATTTGTAGCATTTACCTCAATAATTTGACCCATATAGTCGATAACACTCATATAGGCGGAGGACAACGGCAGCAATACCGTAATGCTTGGTACAGGAGTCCATCATGAAGCCATTCTGCTTGCCCTCTAAGTCACTAAAGGAGTTTGATTGCAAAATCGAAGTACTCATGGAAATGCCGAACGCCATTTCCGCTGAGAACGGGTTCTACCCACGGCAAAGCACCTTTCGACCGGTTCAACTGGCCGCGCCGGCGCCGTTCTACCGGGACATGAGCGAGGAATTGGCATTGCGGGTTGAGGCAATGCGGGAAAGCCCATATTTGCCGGATATTGCGTGGATGTGCTGAGCCTTCCGCGAATTCCCTTTGGTTCTATTTTGCTACCAGCAATGACTGATAGTGAATCGTACGGCGAATCTATTCATCGATCTGATATGCAACATCGATCCGCGTGCCCGACGCACTGACATGTCAGTCAGCCAATAAAGACTCTAGCGTTTGCAGTCCCATTGGTTTTTCGTTCGCCCGAGAAATTTCCAATGGCGATTCCGGTACATTTTTACTGTTGTGCAGGTAAAACTCCATATATTCGGTCAGTGATCCGAATTCATGGCTCTTGCCATTGCGGTCAGTTAAACACACAACTGTGTCCCCTCTCCCATCTCGCTGTACGGTGTCTACACGACAGCCATCAAAATAGGGAATATCACTGTAGGCCCCTTTATCGTTCTTGACCTCACAAATAATCGCATGCAGGGGACCGATTATTATCCGCGCTGGCCCGTCCAGATTTTTGCATGTCGTCCAAAAAGGGCTTTCAATTTTGGCATTTCGCAGACGACAAGTATTTATGCTGCTTTCAAAATGGCGGCAATATTCCGCGCAGTGATGTGTTTCACCGTTTGTCATGTCGACGAGAATAGCTTCAATCCGGGCTACAGCCAAGGCCGCCTTAATAATTCTCAACACATCTGGAGCGCAATTTTGGTTAGCGTCATATAACTGTGACGCGCCAAGCCGGCTCACGGATTTTCTTGTTCGAGGATTCGGTTTTTTGTCAGGCTTCGCGGAACTTTTCCGGCAGAAAATGCCGCCATTTAGCCAACAGAGCGCAACCGCTATGAGCCAGGATGAGCAAGACAGAAGCACAAGCCGTGTCAACATCGATACTGCAGAAATGGAGTTCATTGCGAGCACGCCGACCGAGTGCCAGGCGAATCTCGATTTGACGCACGCGGTCGTGCAAAGCGAACTCACGCGCGGCGTCAGGCCCGGCAATTTCAAGCCCCGGTCGAGATTTCTTCGTCGCGCCCCTCGCCAGTAGCCACCACAAGATGCGCGACTGATAAACCTAGATTAGGAATTGAGCATGAAGCCCGTGCACATACATTCAACTATTCAGACAGAGTTTGATTGCAGGATTGAAGTGCTAATGCAGACACCTGACGCCGTTTCCGCTGAGAAAGGGTTTTACGCTCGCAAAAGCGGCTTTTGCGAGGTTCAACCGACCGCGCCGGCGCAGTTCTTTCAGGACAAGGACAAGGAATTGGCTTTGCGCGTTGAAGCGATGCGGGAAAGTCCTTATTTGCCGGATATTTCCTGGATGTGCTGAGTGCATATCTTGTGAATGTACTGACCAAGCTGCCCACGGCCCGGAGCGACGATCTGGTTGCGCTGACGCCTAGGAACCTCACCCAGCAATTTCTCGCCGGGTAACATCACCTCGCGAAACCTTTGTCGGCGTGCATTCCCCGCACGCTTACCCTTCGCGAACAAGGCCGCAAATCGCGATTGTGTTTGACAGGTTAAGAGGTTAAAAAAAAAGCCCTCTTGTGAGGGCTTTTCTAAAGGGTTGTCTGGCACTGACCTACTTTCGCGTACGCATGCACACTATCATCGGCGCGGCCCCGTTTCACGGTTCTGTT
>CAIOLO010000121.1 GCA_903859155.1 uncultured beta proteobacterium | reverse complement strand
CCCAGTGGATTGATGAACATCCTGAATACCATGCCGACCTGCGCGATGCCGACGCGGCGGTGGCCGCCGTTTACGACGGCAGCGAGGGCCGCAGCAACCCCTTTTTGCACCTGTCCATGCATTTGTCCATCAGTGAGCAAAGCTCGATTGACCAGCCGCGCGGCATTCGCCAAGCGGTGGAATTGCTCACGCACAAGCGCAACTCCCTGCACCACGCGCACCACGATGCCATGGAATGCCTGGGCAAGATGCTGTGGGAAAGCCAGCGCGCCGGCCGCCCGCCCGATGGCGACGCCTACATCGCCTGCGTGCAGCGCCACGCAACCCGCGATTAGGAAACAAGAGGAAATGCCAGACGTAAAAAAACCGCCCGAGGGCGGTTTTTTTGTACGGCACGTGTCCGTTTAGCGGAAGCGGCTCTCAGGCACGGTCTTGAGTTCGCCTGGCAGACCACCGAGGTAATTGGCCAGAACCTTCAACTCAGCATTGGAAAACTGCTTGGCCACGCCGCCCATGATGGCGTTGCCACGGCCGACTTGCGGGTTGCCTTCGGTCTTGTAGGCCTTGAGGGCGACAAACAAGTAGTCGCTGTATTGACCGGCAAGCTTGGGGTAGCTCGGGTCGATGGGCTTGCTCAAGCTCTCGCCGTGGCAGGAGCTGCAAGCGCCTTTGGCCACGAGTTCGACCGCTTTGGCCGAGCCATCAGCCGCTTTTTCAAGCGGTTTGGCGTTGGCGTCCACGCCGCTTGCGGAATAGAAAGCTGCCAGATCAGCCATATCCTGATCGCTCAAAGACGTTGCGATGCCGCGCATGGAGGGGTGTTTGCGCTCGCCTTTTTTGTAGGCGTTCAGGGCGGAGACGATGTATTTCTCGCCTTGCCCCGAGATCTTGGGCACTTTGTAAATTTCGGGGAAGCTGGCCTGGTAGCCCGCAATGCCGTGGCAGCCGATGCACATGGCGTTTTTCTTGAGGCCGGCAGCGGCGTCACCCTTGATGTCCTGGGCTTGGGCAGAAAGGACCGTCACAGAAGCGACAAGAAGTGCGGTCAGGGAGCGAAGCGATAGATTCATTTTGCGCAGACAATCGAAAGGGTATTGGTATAAATTGGCTGCGCGGATTATATCGGTCAGTCCGAAGCATTTTGCGCCGCCGCCCTTTGTCCAGTCGCCTGCCACCCTTGGGTGTCTTTGCTGCTGATTTTTTGATTTCCACCCTCGTCTTGTTCGATTGCCTCATTCATGAAATTCAACGGTACAAAAAACTACGTCGCCACCCAGGACCTGATGCTCTCGGTCAACGCGGCGGCCACGCTGCAGCGGCCCTTGCTGGTCAAGGGCGAACCCGGCACCGGCAAAACCATGCTGGCTGAAGAGGTAGCGTCTGCGCTGAACCTGCCTTTGCTGCAGTGGCACATCAAATCGACCACCAAGGCGCAACAAGGCCTGTACGAATACGACGCCGTGAGCCGCCTGCGCGACTCGCAGCTGTCTGACATTGACGGCGGCGAGCGGGTCAAGAACATCCACAACTACATTGTCAAAGGCGTGCTGTGGCAGGCTTTTACGAGCGAGACGCCGGTGGCGCTGCTGATTGACGAGATCGACAAGGCCGACATCGAGTTCCCCAACGACTTGCTGCGCGAAAT
>CAIOLO010000120.1 GCA_903859155.1 uncultured beta proteobacterium | reverse complement strand
GGGCAACCGGTTGCGCGTGGCGCTGACCGGTCTTACCATGGCCGAATACTTCCGCGACGAAGGCCGCGACGTGCTGTTTTTCGTCGACAACATCTACCGCTTTACGCTGGCTGGCACCGAAGTGTCCGCGCTGCTCGGGCGCATGCCTTCGGCGGTGGGCTACCAGCCGACACTGGCCGAGGACATGGGCCGCCTGCAGGAGCGCATCACATCCACCAAGACCGGCTCGATTACCTCGATCCAGGCGGTGTACGTGCCTGCGGACGACCTGACCGACCCGTCACCGGCGACCACTTTCGGCCACCTCGATTCGACCGTGGTGCTGTCGCGCGATATCGCATCGCTCGGCATCTACCCCGCGGTGGATCCGCTCGACTCGACCTCGCGCCAGATGGACCCGCACGTGGTGGGTGAAGAGCACTACACCACGGCGCGCGCGGTACAGCAGACGCTGCAGCGCTACAAGGAGCTGCGCGACATCATCGCGATTCTGGGCATGGACGAACTCTCGCCGGAAGACAAGCTGGCCGTGGCGCGTGCGCGCAAGATCCAGCGTTTCCTGTCGCAACCTTTCGACGTGGCGAAGAACTTCACCGGCCAGGATGGAAAATACGTCCCGCTGAAGGAAACCATCAAAGGCTTCAAGGGCATCGTCAACGGCGATTACGACAGCCTTCCGGAGCAGGCCTTCTACATGGTGGGCGGTATCGAGGAAGCGGTCGAGAAGGCGAAGACGCTGCAGTAAATCCCAAGTTCGACCCCCGGCTTGCCGGGCGGTCGGGGAATAAAGGTTCTAAGTCATATGGCACATACGATTCACGTTGATGTGGTGAGCGCCGAAGAAGCCATCTACTCCGGCGAAGCCGAGTTCGTGGTGCTTCCCGGCGAAGAGGGAGAACTGGGCATCTATCCCAAGCACACGCCGCTGATCACCCGCATCAAGCCGGGCACGGTACGGGTCAAGCCCGCGAACGGCGGCGAGGAGGAATTGTTTTTCGTCGCCGGCGGCATCCTGGAAGTGCAGCCGAACCTGGTCACGGTACTTGCCGACACCGCCATCCGCGGCCACGACCTTGACGAAGCCAAGGCGCTGGAAGCGCAGAAGCGCGCGAAAGAAAACCTGCAGGACCGGACGGGCAAACTCGAATATGCCAAGGCAGTCTCGGAACTGGCCGAAGCGGCGGCCCAGATTGCCGCCATCCGCAGACTGAGACAGCGCAGGTAGTGCGCGCTGCGCAAGAATTGGAGGCGGCTAATGCCGCCTTTATTCTTTGCCAGTCGAGCCGGAGAGCCAGCATTAGCGGGCTTCTCGGCGCCGCCATTCCCTCGGGCACGCGAACTGGCCGTTCGACCTACTGCATTCGCCGCACCTCCTGCTGTATGCTTACGAAAATACGCAAGCCGGCAGTCCCGTGCTGTCGCGCACGAACCCGAAAGAGGACACCATCATGAACAACACCCAGCTCGCCGAACTGCTGATGGGCATCGCCAAGGCCCAGGCTGCCGTCATCGACGCTGTTGAGCGCGCCAACCCCGGATTCAAGAACAATCATGCGGTGCCCATCCTCACCACAGCCGCCAACGTGCGCGCCGCTGTGCCCCGAATCCAGGACATGCCGGCGCGCATACTGCTGCGCATGCAGGGTCGCGCCGCATTTGACGTGGCGCAGATCCAGCAGGATCTGGAGGCAGCATTCGCTTCGGACGGCGTCTCGCCCGGAGCGTCCGCGGAGCCCGGGGCGAATCTGTCGCCGGCAGCCATTCGGGCCGCAGCCAGGGTGCCGGGTGCAGCACCTGTAGCAGCCGCGTCGGCACCGCTGCCCGCGGCTCCGGCGCCTGCGCCTGGCGGAGACGAGATGGATTTCACCGCCAAGTCCTGAGGCCTCGGATTCTCGCAAATGAATGCAGGCGGATGTTCCGGATCGTCCTCATTCGGGATTAGAATAAAGTAGACCATGGAAGAAGACCTCGATTTCTCGGCCAAGCCCACGCCCCGTTCCGAGGCGGTTGCGCGCGCGGCGGTCCAGGTCGCTGCGCAGAGCCCTCTGTACCAGCCCGCCGTTGCGTTGGAGTTCTTCCGCTCCGCCGGTACGGTTGAAGAACAATCCGCCGGGAAGTCTTTTTTCTCCGAAAATGAAAAAGCGGGCGGTCTCTTTTCCAAGAACGCGCGCATGTACCTGCTGTTAGAGGGGGAAATCGGCCTGATGATTCGCGGCAAATTCTTCGGCGTGGTGAAACCGGGCAATGTGTTCGGTGAACTGGCGGTGATCGCCGGGCTACCGAGGAGCGCGACGGCCATGGCCAAGATTAATTGCCGCGTGTTGTCGATGGACGAAAAACAGTTTCACGCTGCGCTGGCCAAGAAACCGGAATTCGCATTGATGCTGATGAGCATCATGGTCCAGCGGCTGCGCCAGAGCATCGCGAAACTGGGCGCCGCTGTACCGGTGACGGCCGCCCCCGAACGCAGCGACATCCTCGACAAAAAGGCTCTCGCCGATCTGCAGAAGCAACTCGGCATGCCTGAGCCGGCGGTGTTTCAGGCGGGCAAGGTCATCATGAGCGCGGGCGCCGTCGGCGCGTTCATGTATGTCGTACTGGAAGGCCGCGCCGCCGTCTCGGTGGGCAACAGCGTAGTGGAGCATGTCGGACCGGGCGGGATATTGGGCGAACTGGCGCTCGTCGACCGCGCCGCGCGCGCAGCCACTGCCACCGCGGAGGCCGATTGCAAACTGCTTGCCATCAACGGCAACAGCTTCCTCAACCTCGTCAAGACCAAGCCGGAATTCGGTGCGTCGCTGCTGAAATCGATCGCTGCGCGCATGCAGCAGGTCGCCCAGCAGGTTGCGCAGATGCAGGCCTGAGCGGCCCGCGCACCGCTCAATCGATAACGACGCCGGCCTGCTTCATCAACCGCGCGTACTTGGCCAGTTGCTCGCGCGTCGCGGCGCCGAGTTCCTCGGGCGACGAACCACGCACAGTCAAGCCCTGCGCATTCAGCTTTTCGCGCACTCCAGGGTCTGCAAGCGCCTTCCGAACTTCCGCGTTCAAGCGTGCGATGATCGGTCTTGGTGTCCCGGCCGGCACCATGATGGTGAACCAGGAGTTGAACTCGAAACCGGGCAGACCGGATTCGGAGATGGTCGGCACGTCGGCGAATTGCGGCAGCCGGCTGCGGGTGCTAACGCCGAGCAGCCTGAGCTTGCCGCCGCGAATCAGCGAGGCGACGGTTGCCAGCCCCTGAAAGGACACGGGTACCTGTCCCGCCGCGACATCCAACGCGGCCTGGGTCGCGCCCTTGTAAGGAACATGCGTAAGCGACACTCCTGCCGTCGACGCAAATAACGCCATCGCGACATGCTGCGGACTGCCGTTTCCTCCCGTTGCGTAATCGATTCTTCCGGGTGCCGCGCCGGCCGCTGCAATCAGTTCCGCCGCGGTCCGGTAAATGGACTGGTTGCTGGCGACCAGCCCCCACTCCACCGTGGCGACGAGCGAGACCGGTTCGAAATCCCGGAGTATGTCCCATGGCATTTTCGCATGCAGGTTCGGCAGCATGGTCATGATGCTGTCGTTGAAGCCGCCTATGGTATAGCCGTCCGGTGCGGCTCTCGCCACGTGTTCGGCGCCGATCAAGCCTGCGGCACCGGGCTGGTTATCGACGACGATCTGTTCACCCATATTGGCCGACATTTGTTGCGCTACGATGCGCGCCGCATTGTCGACCGCGCTCGCGGCTGCTAGCGGAATGATCATCCGGATTGGTTTCAGCGGATAGCCCGGCTGCGCGGTGGCCCCGAACGGCAGCGCGGCGAGGACAACGATCAAAGCGATGCGGTGGGCGAACGACATGCGATCTTCTCCGGGTGAACAGGCGATTCCAGCTGCGTCCCGCCTCGCGGCCGCACGCGCAGGCGACGGTGTCATGCCGCACGAATCCGGTCGGCACACGCGGCGATGCAGGGGAAACGAGGAAATCCGTCCCCGAGCATCAATCCAGTTTCTCAGCCCACCGTGTCCCCGGCGACATCGACGCGAACGCTCGTGCGGTTGAGCGTAGCGAGCACGGCGCGCGCGTAGCCCTCAGCCCAGGGAAGGTCGCCGGCGAAGCGCTTTTCACCCGCGTCGCGCGCGACCTCCAGTACCTTGTCGAGGATCAGTATCTTTCCGACCAGGCTTCGAGGGGTGCAGCCGAGTTCATCAAACTGCTTTGCCAGCCACAGTTCGCCTTCCTGCGCCGTGGGCAGGGGCGGATCCCCTGCGGTAATCCTCAGCTCGTAATCGCGATCCCGGCCAAACGATACGACGACGGTACCTCGCATGTGGTGTACTCCTGAGTTAGCGGTCGGCTTCATTTTACTGCACGCAGGGCCGGTCCGTGGCGAACCGGATCAATCAAGTGCTGCGATTCCAAGCTCCGCTGCGAGCAGGTTCAGGTTGCGCATCAGACCCGCCGCGATCGGTATGCCGTCGCGCGCATGGGCAATGCGCTTCGCCTGGCTTTGCTCTCCCGGCAACCAGATTCGTTCGACCCCGGGCAGCCGCTCGCTTGCGCGCAGGTCGCGCACCAAGATGTCGACCCGTGCTTTGAACGCCTGGACATCGCCGAAGGCCGATATGTCGATGGCGACGATGGCTTGCCCGGTATTGGTCACGCTCGTATGGTCGTGGTTGAAATCCACCACGTTCTTTCCCATGGCGGCGCCGTTCAGCGTTCCGGCGAGCAGTCCCACCACGAGCGCGAGGCCGTACCCCTTGTAGCCGCCGATCGGCAGAAGAAAGCCCTCCTCGGCGCGAACAGGATCGGTGAGCGCGCGTCCTGCGCGGTCTATCATCCAGCCTTCAGGCATCGCCTCGCCGCGTTGCGCCTTGGCCTTCACCTTGCCATACGCAGCCACCGTGGTCGCCATGTCGAGCACCACCGGCGCTTCTGATCCGGCCGGGATCGCGGCCGCAATGGGATTGGTCGACAGCAGCATGTCCAGTCCTCCCCACGGCGGAAGGTGGTTGGCGTTCCCGACCGCGAAGTAGAGGCCGATCATGTCGTGCTCGAGCGGCATGCGCGCATACAGCGACGCCGGCCCGGCATGGTTGCTCCACTGCGAACCGACCCATGCGATCCCGGCAGTGCGTGCCTTCTCGATCGCCAGGCCCGCCGCGCGCTGCATCACCAGATGTCCCATGCCGTTGTCGCCGTGGATCAGCGCCATGCCGACGCGTTCCTGCACCACGCGGATATCCGGGCGAGGGTTGATGCCCCCGGCCTTGATGCGCTTGGCGTATTGCGGCAGACGCATCACGCCATGCCCGTCCGAGCCTTGCAGGTCAGCGTCGGCCATCAGCTTCGCCACCATGCCCGCGTCGGCGGCAGGAAGACCCAGCCGCTCAAAGGTGGCTGAGATGAAGGCGCACAGGCGCTCGTGGCTCACTCGTGTAGCGGTCTCGGCCATGGCAGGGATTCGAAATTCCAGCAGCGAAACTGGTTTCTGCGGATGGCGCAGGGCTACGCTGGCGGCGGAGTTCGCCGCGCTTGCACAACCGCTGCCGGATCTGGTTGGTTTTCATGGCGCAATGAAAACTTCTCCTGACTTGGGGCTCTGCAACCCAGCAGGGCCGGAGGGAGGGGTTTCCTTCCGGCCCTGCTTGTCCAGACCAATCCTAACCCTCCTTGGAGCAATCCCTCAGCGCGATGCCTTTTTCCTTGGCATACGCCGTGGACGAGGCTTCGATCTTAGCGCGCACCAATTCCTTTTCGGGCTCGATCCAGTCCGAGATCGGCTTCCACTGCTTGCCGTCCCACTGCTGGAATTTCATCATGCCCGAGCCTTCGTGGTCGGCGCAGGTGATGATGGTCGGCGGGATGAAGCCCTCCGCGCCCAGTTGTTTCAGGCGCGCGTTGTCAAGTTTGAGGTGCTCCAGCGCCCAGCGGACCTGTTCGCCGGTGACCGGTTTGCCCTTGCCGTACTTTTCCTGCGCGATGCGGATTGCCTCGATAGTGACCATCCCGCCGACCAAACCGCGGTTCCAATAAATGGTTCCGATGCGAGATTTGTCGTCCAGGCTGCCCTTGTTCTTCTTGTAGACATGCTTGATCACGTCCTGCACCATCGGATAGTTGCTGCCGGTGACCGAGAAGGTGGCGGAGATGTAGTTCTTGGCGGCGTCGCCGGCGGGAATCACGTCCTCCTCCGACCCCGACCAGTGGATGCCGATCACTTTGTCACGCGGATAGCCTACCTTGGCGGCGGTCTTGATTGCGGTGGGCACCATCACGCCAGCCGCCCAGAGCAGGGCGAAGTCGGGCTTGTCTTGGCGCACGCGCAGCCACTGCGCCTGCTGGTCCACGCCCGGAGGTGGAACCGGTACCAGAAGCAGGTCGAAACCGTATTTCTTCGCCAAATCCTCCAATAGCGGGATCGGCTCTTTGCCGAAGGCGGAATCGTGATACACGAGCGCGATCTTCCTGCCCTTCAGCTTGTCCATGCCGCCCAGCTTCTGGCCCATGAACTTGATGATGCCCGTCGTCTCGCTCCAATAATTGGTGATCATCGGAAAGGCGTAGGGAAACACGCGGCCGTCGCTGGTGTCGGTGCGGCCGTAGCCTATGGTGACCAGCGGTATCTTGTCGGCTACAGAGCGATCGAGAATCGAATAGGTGATCCCAGTAGACATAGGCTGCACCACTGTGCCGCCGGTCGGCCCCTTCTTCTTCAACCGCTCGTAGCATTCGACGCCGCGCGCATTGTTGTACTCGGTTTCGCACTCTTCCCAGGTGATCTTGACGCCGTTCACGCCGCCGTCGCGCTCGTTGATCATGCTGAAATAGTCGACCATGCCGCTGTAGAAGCCCGAGCCGACCGAGGCGAACTGGCCAACGCGGTAGCCTACGATGGGAACGAACTGGGTATTGTCCTGCGCAGATGCGGGCAGGCTGGCGGCGCAGGCGAGCCCCATGAGAGCGGCGATCGCGGTATTCCTGATTGATATTTGGAACATGATGATTGAATCCTCCTTTTTTCGGTTGCCGCGAAATCCATGAGGGAAGTCGGCGGCTGCGCATATTCGTCTCATACGATACTGGACGCTGGCTGCAGCGAATGATTGTACGGCCGCCACCAGGCAAAAACAACCGAAGCCGGTAATCGCACTTCTCGCAACTTCGGCGCGATGTCGCCGCAAGAAATGGATTGACCGGGTACAGGGGCATTCTTACACTGTACCGGGTCAATCGACATGGGAAAAATGATGGATTTCTCGCTCACTCAGGAGCAGCAGGCGATGGCCGATACCGCCCGCCGCTTCGCACAGCAAAAACTAAAGCCGGGATACCGGTCGCGCGAAGCGGCGGGGTGCATTGAACGGACATTGATTCAGGAAATGGGTGCGCTGGGATTTCTCGGCGCTGAACTCCCGCAGGCGCAGGGCGGGCTGGGCGCGGATTGCGTCACCAGCGGGCTGTTGCTGGAGGAAATCTCCGCCGGCGATTTCAACGTCGGTTACCTCAACCTGCTGGTGTCGCTCTGCGGCCAGATCATCGCCACGCACGCCACGCCGGACACCTCGATCGAATGGCTGCCGCAAGTAATCGCCGGGACCGCGTTGCCGGCTTTGGCATTGACCGAGCCGCACGCAGGTTCGGATGCGGCGCGCCTTAAACTCAAGGCGCGCGCCGACGGTGACGACTACCTGCTCGACGGCGAGAAGACTTCCATTTCGCTTGCGACCCAGGCCGACATCGCCGTCGTGTTCGTCCGCACCGGCGCCGAGGCCGATGGCGCGAAGGGCATCAGCGCCTTTCTGGTAGACCTGAATTCCCCGGGCATTTCGCGCAGTGCCTTCGACGACCTTGGTTCGCGCGCCGTGGGCCGAGGCTCCATTTTTTTCGACGGCGTGCGCGTGCCGCGCCGCCATCTGCTTGGGGAAGCCAACCGCGGCTTCGTCCAGGTCATGCACGGTTTCGATTACAGCCGCGCGCTGATCGGGCTGCAGTGCCTGGCCCTCGCGCGGACGTCCCTGGACGAGACCTGGCGATACTGCGCCGAGCGCCACGCGTTCGGCAAGGCGCTGACCGCGTTTCAGGGTGTCACCTTCCCGCTGGCCGAATGCGAAACCCAGTATCAGGCTGCCCGTTGGCTGTGCCTGCGCACGCTCTGGCTGCGCGACCAGGGTTTGCCGCACTCGGCCGAGGCCGCGATGTGCAAATGGTGGGCGCCCAAACTCGCCGCCGAAATCGTGCAGCAATGCCTGCTCACACACGGCCACGGCGGCTATTCGAGCAGCCTGCCCTTTGAGCAGCGGCTGCGCGATGTGCTCGGCCTGCAGATCGGGGACGGCACGGCGCAGATCATGAAAATGATCATCGCACGGCATATGACGGGCGCCGCCTGACCGGCATGGCTACGCTCTATCTCGTCCGCCACGGACAGGCATCTTTTGCCGCGGAGAATTACGATCGTTTGAGCGCACTCGGCCGGCAGCAGTCGGTGTGGCTGGGCGAATACTTCGCCGAGCGCGGCATCGTGTTTGCGCGCGCAGTTTGCGGCACGCTCGATCGCCAGCGCGAAACGGCGCGCGCCATCCTGGAAACCATGGGTTCGAATCTGGCGGCCGAAGAACATCCCGGCTGGAACGAGTACTCCGGCGAGGCACTGTACAAGGCATACCTTGGAGACGAGTGGGCGCGGGCCCGCGCCAAAGGCGATGTGCGCGCGGTGTATCGCACCATCAAGGCCGCGCTCGAAGCCTGGTCGGACGTCAGGCTGCCGGGATCGCTGCCGGAAACCTGGCACGGATTCGGCGCGCGCATTGCCGCAGCCATGCATAGTGCCTGTGCCGGGCTGCCCGACGATGCCGTGGTGCTCGCGGCGAGCTCCGGCGGCGCGATCGGGCGCGGGGTGGCCGACATGCTGCAGGCGCCGGCCCGTGCGGCGATAGAACTCAACCTGCAGTTTCGCAACTCCGGGTTTTGCGAGATCTACTTCAGCCAGCGCTCGATGCGCCTGGTGAGCATGAATTGCGTGCCGCACCTCGATCGCGGCGACAGGCGGGACGCGATCACCTACTCCTGAAGAATTTCGACCGGCCGCCGAATTCCCGATTCACGCTGTTTGGCCGGCATGGGCCGCCGTAGCCTTGCGGATGGTGCTCTCGTCGGGCAACTGCCAGGTGATCAGCAGCGAGCAGACGGCCACCGCTCCGAGTACGAGCAGGGCGAAACCGAATCCCGCCGCCTTGACCGTAGGTCCCAGCGCCCAGACTGCCATCGAGCTCACACCGAAGGAAACCGCCAGGCGCATGCCGCTGACGCGGGAGCGTATGCTGTCGTCGACGTAACGCGCGATGATCGCATCGGTGAACGGGATCGCGCCGAATACCAGCACCATGAACAGGATCATGGCCGCAAACAGCATCCATCCCCGGCTGTAGGCGGCCAGCAGGAACACGGGTCCCTGGAAGGCGATGATGCCCAGCATCACGTTTCGGATCGGAAAGCGATCGAGCATGCGCCCCACCGCCAATTGCGACAGCGACGACAGCGTATAGACGACGGCGAGCAGCATCCCGAGCAACGCGGGTTGTTCGACCAGGATGGGCAGGCGCGCCTTCAACAACTCGCCGTTGCCGTTAGTGGTGAAGTTGAACAGGATGCTGCCGGTGATGGCCAGCATGGTCATGACCAGGAACACCCGGTTTCGCGTGCCCGGCGGCAGTTCGATCTGCTTGACCGTTCGTTTTGCCGGCGCCCCGCCCTCGACCGGCGCAAATTTCATGAACAGCAGCCCGCAGGCAATCGACAGCAGACCGGGCATCACGAAGGCCGTTCTCCAGTCAGCGTACTGAATGAAAAAGCCGGTCGATATAGCGGCGGCGGCGATGCCCAGGTTGCCCGCCATGCCGTTGATTCCTATGGTGATACCAGGTTTGGCCGCGTGGCGCAGCAGCATCGGAATGCCCACCGGATGGTAGATTGAGGCGAAGCCCCCCATCAGTCCTAGCGCCAGCGCCAGTTGCCACACGTTCTGGGTGAGCGCGATCAACATGGCCGAGCCGCCGATGCCGAAAAAAAACACCAGCATCATCGCGCGTCGGCCCCAGAGGTCCCCCAGCCGGCCGGAGGGTAGCGATCCGATCCCGAACATGACGAAAGCTCCGGTCGTATAGGGCATGAGGTCTTCCCAGCGCCCGACGCCGAATTCACGCGCGATGGTGGCTACCGCCGTGGCGAACACGAGCAGCATCAAGTGATCCAGCGCATGCGCGATGTTCAAAAGCAGTGATGTGACGCGCCAGGCCATCGCGGGTTCCGAAAATTCGACGGCGCAAGTGTAACCCGTAACAGATTTTCGTACCGTCGGTTTGCGGATCGTGTCCGTCTGTGTAACCATTGGCGCCCTTTTCACGAACTAGCAAGCGCACCGCCCTTGCTTTCAAACCGCTTCCTGGGAGCCTGTCATGGATCGTAGCCTGCCACTTAAATGGCTGTTCTGCTTGTCCCTGTTTCTGTCGACCAACGCGGGCCTCGTCGTGGCTCAGGATCGTCCCGCCTTGACGCCGGCAAAACCGGCGGGGACCGCCACGGCGATTTTCGCAGGCGGATGTTTCTGGTGCATAGAAGCGGATTT
>CAIOLO010000119.1 GCA_903859155.1 uncultured beta proteobacterium | reverse complement strand
CGGGTGACGGCCAGCAACTTGATCTTGCCGTCACGCACCTGCGAGCTCACCGAAACGATGTTGGTGATCGCAATTTCGATCTGTCCGCCCAGCAGCGCCACCACGCCGGGGGCCAGGCCGTTGAAGGGCACATGAGTCAGTTCCACGCCGTGCATGCGCAGCAGCTCGCCGGTCAGGTGCTGGGAAGAGTTCATTCCGGCCGAGCCGAAGTTGAGCTTGCCGGGCGTGCGCCGCGCCATCTCCACCAGTTCGCGGAAGGTGTTCACCTGCAGCGTGGAGGCGACGGCTATGCAGCTCACCGATTCGAGCGCGCTCGCAATCGGCGTGAAATCCCTGGTTAGATCGAGCGAAGGATCCTTGCTGACAAAGCGCTTGAGCGCCATGTCCGAGCCCACGGTGTAAGCCAGGGTATAGCCGTCGGGCGCCGAGCGCGCCACGTACTCGGCGCCGATCATGCCGGTGGCGCCGGCGCGATTCTCGATGATGATCGGCTGGCCGAGTGCGGCCGCCATGCGCTGCTGCAACATGCGTCCGGTGAGGTCGACCCCGCCCCCGGGCGGATAGGGCACGACCAGGCGAATGGGTTTCACCGGATAGGCCTGCGCCAGCGCGACAGGAGCGATGGCGGCTGCAGACAGGACTGCCGCAGCGGCAAACATTGCAGTGACCGGACGAAAAATCATCGGCAATTTCCTTTCCATGCGCCGAACACGGCGGCGCGCCGGGTTGGCGCTGTCATTGATCCAGCGTGCTCGCCGCGAACACCTCCTCCAGCTTCACCAGACGCGGGGTCAGGCCCTGTTCCAGCGAATATTGCGCGGCGGTTTCCAGCACCTTGCGATTGGCCACCACCCCGTGGCGCAACAGCGGCGTGCGCAGGGCCTGCTCGGCCCCCGGTGCAAGCAGCCCGGCGGCGACGTAGTAGTCGGTCTGGGCCAGGCGCTCGCGATTGGCGATGTCATTGGCCTGGCTGAACGCCTCCAGCAGATTCAGCACCACCCAGGGATGGCGCTCGACGATCTCGCGCTTGATGACCATGCCGTGGTTGATCGGGAATATGCCGGTCTTCTTGTAGTACCGCGCGCATTCGGCGGATGTGTCCGGAAACAAGGTCTTGATCTGCGGATCGGCCATCAGGTTGGCGTTGCTGCGGTCGACCGGATTGGGCGGGTTCAGGGTGTAATGGATCACGGCCTGGAGTTCCCCCGAGAGCATCATGGTGCCCAGGTTCTTCTCCGCAGGGATCTGGTTGATGGTCACCCCCGGCGGGGTCTCGAAGCCCACCGCGCCGCGATGGCTGTGCGAGGGCACACGCTCCATCCAGAACTCGATGTCCCGCGGCGTCACGCCCCATTCATGCTCGAGCGCGCCGCGCGTCCACAGCGCTGCGGTCTGCTGGTACTCGGGCACGCCCACGCGTTTGCCCTTGAGATCTTCCGGACGTTCGATGCCCGCGTCCTTGCGCACCAGGATGTAGGCGTGAAAAAACCGCTTGGTGGTAAACACCGGCAGTCCCACCCAGCGGGTGTCGCCCTGGGCCACCGCCATGATCAGCGAGGAAAAGGACATTTCGGAGACATCGAACTCGGCGAACTTCAGTTGCCGCCAGAACAACTCCGAGGGCAGCACCATGCTGGGAACCAGGTCGATGCCCTTGGGTTTGATGCGTCCGTCAAAAATGGGCCAGGTGCGCGGGTTGGCCGCCATGGCAATGCTCATTTGCAGGTTCATAGGCTTGCTTTCATTGAGGACTGTGGCGAGGGAAAATAATTAATTGGCAACATATTACAATTAATACTCATATTCGGCGTTACATTTAAGCAGTTTGTTATATTATTTATGGAATATTATTCAGCGCCGCACCGGCCTGCCGCGCTAATCAACCTTCACCCCCACCGCCTTGACCACCTGGCCGTACTTGGCATACTCGGTGCGAAAATAGGCGGTGAACTCCTCGGGCGTGGTGATGAACGGCTCCAGCCCACCCAGGCCATGGAGCTTGTCGCGAATCTCGCCATCGGCCAGCAGACGCCCGAATTCGCCGCGCAGCCGCGCGAGAATCGGCCCCGGCACGCCCGTGGGCGCGAACACGCCCAGCCAGGGGGTGACTTCAAGGCCCGGATACGTATCCGACAGCGGCGGCAGATCCGGGTAGGCGGCGGTTCGCTTGCCGGCGAGGGCGATGGCGCGCAGTTTGCCCGCCTTGATCTGCCCGGACACCGAGTTGCCGCCGAACATCACCGGCACTTCGCCCGCAAGTATCGCGATCGTCGCCGGGCCGCCGCCCTTGTAGGGAATGTGCGTGAGATTTATTCCGGCGCGGGCTTTGAGCATTTCCATTGCCAGGTGATGCTGGCTGCCGTTGCCTATGGAAGCATAGGGGATCGGCGGATTGGCGCGGCGCGCGTAATCGATGAAATCGGCAATATTTTTCACCGGCAGCGACGCATTGACCGCCAGAACCATGTTGGTGCTCACCAGCGACGCCACCGGCACCAGATCCTTGATGGGGTCAACCTGCATCGCATAAAGATGCGGGCTGATCACCACCTGCGCATCGGCACCCAGCAGCAGGCTGTAGCCGTCGGGCGGCGCCTTACCCGCCATCTCGGTGGCGACGTTGCCGTTGGAACCGGGGCGATTGTCAACCAGCACCGTTTGCCCTAGTGCTTCAGCCATCTTCGGGGCAAACAGGCGCGCCAGGGTGTCGGTGGCGCCTCCGGGGGGATTGGGTACGTACACGCGGATGGGCCGCGCGGGATATTGCGCGTTTGCCACGCCGCCGGCCACAAACAGAACCAGCAGCGCCATGGCGCGCAGCGCGGCAAAGCGGCGGCGCGATGGCAGGAAATGTCGCGAATGCTCGTCAAGTGACCGCATGGTGGCTCTCCGGATGAACTGCAATTTGCAAGATTATCGCGAAAGGCCATGGTGCGTACCGAACGCTCTGCGCCGACCGTCGTTGCCCGCGAGCGCTGCTCAGCGCATCTGCGCCACCCGCACCGCCAGCATCGTCCACACTTCGTCGACGCCGACCAGAAGGTCGTGGGCGCTCTGAAACCGTTCCAGCGCGTTCTTGGCCAGCATGCCATCGAGCAGCGGCTGGTAATCGGCGAGCGATGCCTCCAGCCGGGGTATCGCAGCGCTCAGGTGCTGCTGCGCGAGTTCGCGCACGTTGCGCGCGGAGTACGGCTTCGCGCCGGTGAGCATTTCGTAAAACGCGATGCCCAGGCTGTAAATATCGGTCAGCGGGGACGCCGGCTCCCCCAGGATCAGTTCCGGTGCAAGGTAATGCGGCGAACCGAACACCTGGTGATTTTTCGCATCGATGGCGACGGCCTCGAAGCGCGCGGCCACGCCGAAATCGGCGATCGCCATGGTGCCGTCCTCGCGCACCAGAATATTTTCGGGCTTCAGGTCGCGGTGCACGATGCCGTGCCCGTGTATCTCGACCAGGGCCCCGGACAGTTGCGCGAGCACCGCGAGCGCCTGGCGCGGACTGAACGCACTTTTCAATGCAACCTTGAGAGATCCCCTGGGGAAATACTCCATTTCCAGGTAAGGATAGGCAGCGGCGAAACCGTTGCCGAAAACCTCCACCACGCCGCTGTGGCGCGCCGCGGCAATGAAGGCATGTTCCTGGCGAAAGCGCTGGAATTTATCGATATCGTCGGCGGGGGTGGTCTTCAATACCTTGAGCACTACGGCATGACGGTCCGCGTCGCGCTCGGCCAGCCAGACATGCGCACCGCCCCCCTCGCCCAGGAGGGAGAGCTTTTGAAAACCTTCGACGACGGGCGCATCCATTACCGCATCATATTCCCGGGTTCACCGCCTGCGACAAATAGTGGCGAAATTCACCGGACTCCGTAGAATGCCTCGCCACGAGACGCACAGACGCAGAATCTTCAATCAAGGGGGAGAAAAAATGTACGACCTGTATGTATTCACCACGCCCAATTGCTGGAAAACCACCATCCTCGCGGAAGAACTGGGCGAGGCCTACAACTGCAAGAACGTGGCCCTGCCAAAGCACGAGAACCAGACGCCCGAGTTCAGGAAGATCAGCCCCGCCGGCAAGGTACCGGCGATCGTCGACCACGACACCGGCGGCAACGTCTACGGTTCGGCGGCGATCATGCTGTATCTGGCCGACAAGTACGGCAAGTTCCTGCCGAAATCCGGCAAGGAGCGCGGCGAAGTGCTGGACTGGGCGATGTTCGGAAATACCGATCTGGGCGTGGCCTACAACACCTGGAACAAGTTTGCCAACCGCCTGCCGGTAAAAAACCAGTTCGCCATCGATGAATCCTGGACCGAGGTGGTGCGCTTTAACAAGACTGCCGATGAACAACTGGGTCGGTGCGAATTCCTCGGCGGCAAGACCTACAGCATCGCCGACATGTCGATCTTTCCGTTTATTGGCGGCTCGCGCAAAAACGCGCAGATGCTCGAGGAAAACAAGAACCTCGCGCGCTGGGTGGCGCAGATGGAAGCGCGTCCGGGCGTGAAAAGCGGCATCGCCCTGCCCAAACTTGGTTGAAACCGGTCGCGCGGGCGGCGCACGGGGCTGGCGCAGTGAAAGCGCAAGGCGCTGCGCCGCTCGGAGACCCAACAAGGATCCGCTTTGAGTACATTTGATCCCGCAGCAATCCTCAGCGCCTGGCTGGCCGGCCTGGCCGGCTTCCTTACCGACGTGCGCGCGCTGTTCTGGTGGCCGACGCTGGTCACCGCCGCCTTGGGCGCGCTGGTCTTGATCGCCGTCAATGCGCGTGGCAAGCCCGCCGCGGGGGCCGGCGAAAAGAAGCCTCTGCGTGCATTCCTGCGCGAACTGCCCATGGATATCACCTGCTACCTGGGTTACACCCTGACCCAGGTGTTGCTCGCCAAGGCGTTGTTCTGGGCGACCGTCGGCGGCGTGTCCCTGGTATTCCTCATCGGCGGACACCCGACGGGCCCGGCGGCGGCACCCGCGTTCAGCGAGCAGCTGGCCGTGGCAGCACTGGCGTTCGTGCTGAGTGATTTCTGTCTTTACTGGAGCCACCGCCTGTTTCATGTGGCAGGGCCGCTGTGGTGGTTTCATTCGCTGCACCACCAGCCGTCGGTACTCACCCCGATCACGGCGTTCCGCTTCTGGCCACCGGAGGCCGCCTGTCACTTTGCCGCCTTCAGCTTCGGCGAAGGCGTGGCTTTCGGCATTGCCAACCTTGGTTTTGGCGCCAATATCACGCCGGCAACCTACCTGGGCGTGAACGTGTTCCTGATCGTCTGGTACCTGGCCTTCTCGCATCTGCGCCACAGCCACGTCGCGCTGTATTACCCGCGCTGGCTGTCCTTTGTGCTGGTTTCGCCGCACATGCACCAGGCGCACCATTCGGTGAATCCGCAGCAGTATCAAAGCAATTACGGCACCGCGCTGGCAGTGTGGGACTGGATGTTCGGCAGCTTGTATATTCCCGGCAAGGAAGAGCGTTTCCGCTTTGGCATCACTCGTGGGTAACGACGAAAAACTGCGCACCGAAAAGCCGCTGCGTCTCCACGGCATCTGGCGGGCTCTGGGCATCGGCCTGATCGCCACCATCCTCACACTGTCGCTGATGCCCATGCCGGTTGACGCGGAATTGCCCGAAAACGGAGATAAACTCGGGCATTTCCTGATGTACGGCAGTCTCATGTTCTGGTTCGGCGTGATTTATTCGGCGTGGCGCCGGCAACTGGCTCTTGCGCTGGCGTTCTGCGCCATGGGTATCGGCGTTGAATTTCTCCAGGACCTGACGCCGTACCGGAGTTTCGAAGTGGCGGACATGGCGGCCAACAGCGTCGGCGTGCTGATCGGCTGGGGCGTCGCCTTCACCCCGCTGAGACATTGCCTCGCCTGGACCGAAAACCGGATGTTGCGCAACGGAGAAACCTGACGTGGCAAAAATACTGCTCACCGGCGCGGCAGGGTTCATCGGCAGCGCCCTGGCGCTGCGCCTTCTCGAGCGCGGCGACAGCGTATCGGGCATCGACAACCTCAATGATTATTACGAGGTGGCGCTCAAGAAGGCGCGCCTGGCGCGGCTGGAACACCATCCCGCATTCCGCTTTCGGCTGCTCGATATTGTCGACCGCAAGGCAATGCGCGAATTGTTCGCCGCCGAGCGTTTCGACGCCGTGGTGCATCTGGCCGCGCAGGCCGGCGTGCGCTATTCGATCGAGAATCCGGCCGCCTATGTCGATGCCAATCTGGTGGGCTTCGGCAATATCCTCGAAGGTTCGCGCCAGGGCAAAACAGGACACCTGGTATTTGCATCTTCCAGTTCGGTGTATGGCGCCAGCGTGAGATTGCCGTTCGCCGAGACCGACAGCGTCGATCACCCGGTTTCCCTGTACGCGGCGACCAAGAAGGCCAATGAACTGATGGCGCACAGCTATGCGCATCTGTACCGCCTGCCCTGCACCGGGCTGCGCTTTTTCACCGTCTACGGCCCGTGGGGCAGGCCGGACATGGCGTTTTTCAAATTCACCCGTTTGATACTCGCGGGCGAGCCGCTGCCGGTGTTCAACCGCGGCGATATGGTGCGCGATTTCACCTATGTGGATGACATCGTCGAAGGCGTGATCCGCGCCACGGACCAGCCGGCGGCACCCGACCCGGCGTGGCGCGCCGAGGCGCCCGATGCGGCAGGCAGTTCCGCCCCTTACCGGATTTACAATATCGGCAACGGCGTGCCGGTGCAGCTGATGCGCTACATCGAAGTGCTGGAACAATGCCTGGGCCGCAAGGCGCGCTACGAACTGCTGCCGATGCAGGCGGGCGATGTACCTGCCACCAGCGCCGATGTCGCGCGACTGGAGGCGGCGGTCGGATACCGGCCGGCCACCCCGGTTGAGGTGGGTGTGAAGCGCTTCGTCGAGTGGTACCGGCAGTACTACAACATATAGTTTTCCCACTGGAGTTTTTCTTGCCTCTGATCAAACCCTTTCGCGGTCTGCGACCACTGACCGCGCGCGCCGCCGATGTCGCCGCGCCGCCCTACGACGTATTGAGTTCGCAGGAAGCGCGCGCGCTCGCCGCGGACAAACCCTGGAGCTTTCTGCATATTTCCAAGCCGGAAATCGACCTGCCGCCGGCGATCGACCCTTATTCGCCAGAGGTCTACGCCAAGGGCGCCGCGAACCTCGCGCACATGCTCGCCGCCGGCGTACTCAGGCGCGACGCGACGCCGTGCTACTACGCCTACCGCCTGACCATGGGCGGGCACCAGCAAACCGGCCTGGTCGTCGCAGCCTCCGTCGCCGCCTACGATGCAGGACGCATCCGCCGCCACGAATTGACGCGCCCCGACAAGGAAGACGACCGGGTGCGGCAGATCGAAGCCCTGAACGCGCAGACCGGCCCGGTGCTGCTGGCGCACCCGGCCTGCGCGGAAGTCGACGCGATACTCGCCGCCGCTGCGACGGCGGCGCCGGCCGCCGACCTGGTGGCCGACACCGGTGTGCGCCACACCGTCTGGGCCATAGAGGACGCCGCCGCGCTCGAGCGCATCGGCACCTGCTTCGAGGCGTTGCCGGCGCTCTACATTGCCGACGGCCATCACCGTTCGGCCGCCGCCTCGCGCGTGGCCGCCGCGCGCCGCGCGCCGCAGGCAGGTGCAAGCGCTGCCGATTATTTTCTGGCCGTCAGTTTTCCCGCCGCGCAGATGCAGATCCTCTGCTACAACCGCGTGGTGCGCGATCTCGCCGGCCTGTCACGCGATCAGTTTCTGCGGCGTGTGGCGGAGGCTTTTTCGGTCGAGCCCGAAGCCGGTGCGGTGCAGCCGGCCACGCACGGCGAACTCGGCTTGTACCTGCCGGGACAGTGGCACCGCCTGCATATACGCGCCGAACGCATACCCGCGGATCCGGTCGGGCGGCTCGATGTCAGCCTGCTCTCGGACCAGTTGCTCGCCCCGATTCTGGGGATCAAGGATTTGCGCACCGACAAGCGCGTCGAATTTGTCGGCGGCATCCGCGGCACGCAGGAACTCGAGCAGCGCGTAGCCAGCGGCGAGATGGCCGCGGCGTTTTCGATGCACGCCACCAGCATGGCCGACCTGATGGCGGTCACCGACGCCCGGCAGATCATGCCGCCGAAATCAACCTGGTTCGAGCCCAAACTGGCCGACGGCCTGGTATCGCACCTGCTGGAATAGCTAGGACCGCTCAGTCGGAAAACAGCGCCGCGATGCGCTCCCGGTTGGGCTGGTGTACGAGCCCCTTTTCGGTGATCAGGCAACTCACCAACTCGGCCGGCGTCACGTCGAACGCCGGGTTCCGGACCGACACCCCTGGCGCGGCCCACTGACATTCACGAAACCCGGTGACCTCTTCGGCGGCGCGTTCCTCGATGGGAATGGCGGCGCCATCGGCGATGTTGCGGTCGATCGTGGACAACGGGCAGGCGACGTAAAACGGTATGCCATGGCGCCTGGCCAGCACCGCAACCATGTAGGTGCCGATCTTGTTGGCGACATCGCCGTTCGCGGCGACCCGGTCGGTACCCACCACCACGGCATCGACTTCGCCGCAGTTCATCATGTAGCCGGCCATATTGTCGGTAATCAGCGTCACCGGGATCTTCTCCTGCACCATTTCCCAGGCGGTCAGGCGCGCGCCCTGCAGGAACGGCCGCGTCTCGTCGGCGATCACCGCGATGCGCTTGCCGGCCTCGACGGCCGAGCGGATCACACCCAGCGCCGTGCCGTGCCCGGCGGTTGCCAACGCGCCGGCATTGCAGTGCGTGAGTACGCGCGCGCCATCGGGCAGCAGGACCGCACCCAAAGCGCCCATCGCCCGGTTGATGCGGATGTCTTCGGCCAGCACCTCGTGCGCCTCGGCCAGCAAGCGGCCGGCAATCTCGCCGAGGGCAAGGCCCTTGAGGCCTTCCCAGAGCGCGCGCATGCGCTTGAGCGCCCAGAACAGATTAACGGCCGTGGGGCGGCTTGCCGCCAGTACCTCGAAGGCCCGGTCCATGCCGCGGGAAAATTCCCCGCTCGAGGCGCCCCCCAGTCGCAGTGCTTCGAGCGCCACGCCATAGGCGGCGGCGCAGCCAATGGCAGGCGCGCCGCGGACCACCATGGTGCGAATGCCCTCGGCAACCTCGACTGCGGAGTGGTAGGCCAGGTACTCGAAGCGCGCGGGCAACACGCGCTGGTCTATCATTTCCAGGCAATGGTTGCGCCAGCGCAGCGTTTCCACCGCCTGATTACGTTCGTTCGTCGCCACGCTCAGTCGCCTTCAAACTCGCACAAGGTGAACACCTTCTGCCCGAGCTTTTCGAGCCGCTTGCGCCCGCCCAGGTCCGGCAGGTCGATGACAAAACAGCATTCGACGACGCTGGCGCCCATGCTCTCGATGAGCTTGACGGCGGCCTCGGCGGTACCGCCGGTGGCGATGAGGTCGTCGGCGAGCAGCACCTTCTCTCCCGGGGCGAGGGCATCGACATGGATTTCGATGCGGTCGGTGCCGTATTCGAGCGAGTAGTCGCGCCCGACGGTCTGTCCGGGCAGTTTTCCCTTCTTGCGGATCGGCACGAAACCAACGCCCAACTGGAATGCAAGCGCCGCACCGATGATGAATCCGCGCGATTCGATACCCGCCACCTTGTCGATCCTGACGCCGGTATAGCGGTTGACGAATTCATTGATGGTGACGCGAAAGCCCACCGGATCTTTCAACAATGTCGTGATGTCGCGGAACATCACGCCTTGCTTGGGATAATGGGGGACGGTGCGGATGCGGGACTTGATGGGCATGACTTGCTCCGGGACGGTTAACGGGGATTCAGCAGGCGGCCGGCGATCGCATCGAGCCGCCTTAGCGCCTCGGGGTCGCGCGACTCGGGCGCGGTAATCAGCGCATGTTCGAGCGCCGTACGGCATGGGCAGGCGGGGGCGGCGGCGTCCTCGCGCAGGCGCGGCGCCACTTTTTTCACCAGGCTGCGGGCGTTGCCGGCATTGGCGAGCAGCACCTTGACGATGGCATCGACGCTCACGTCGTCGTGGTGGGGATGCCAGCAATCGTAATCGGTCACCATCGCCACCGTGGCATAGCAGAGCTCGGCTTCACGGGCCAGCTTGGCTTCGGGCATGTTGGTCATGCCGATGACATCGCAGTTCCAGCTCCGGTAAAGTTCGGACTCGGCAAGGCTTGAGAACTGCGGCCCCTCCATCACCAGGTAAGTGCCCCCGCGCGCGGTCTCGATGCCGGCCTCGCGCGCCGCCGCCTCGAGATGGTCGCCCAGCCGGCTGCATACCGGATGCGCCATCGACACATGGGCGACCAGACCGGTGCCGAAAAAACTCTTGACGCGGGCGAAGCTGCGGTCGATGAACTGGTCGACGATGACGAACATGCCGGGCCGCAGATTCTCCCGCAGCGACCCCACCGCGCTGACCGAGATCACCTCGGTGACGCCGGCGCGCTTGAGCACGTCGATGTTGGCGCGGAAATTGATCTCCGATGGCGGGATGCGGTGACCCCGCCCATGGCGGGGCAGGAACACCAGCTGCTGTCCGCCCAGCGTGCCGAACAGCAGCTCGTCGGAAGCCTCGCCGAAAGGGGAGGCGATGCGCTCCCAGCGCGTCTGCGTCAGCCCTTCTATGTCGTAGACGCCGCTGCCGCCGATGATTCCGAGCACCTCCTGCCCGCTTGCCATTGCCATGTGGTACATCCTCCCAAACACTGATTGTCGAAACCCGGAAATCGATCGCGATCCATTGCGGCGGCACGCTGAATGCAGCGGCGCTGCGATGCGCCCGGATGAAGTGGCCGTCAGTCTTTCGCCCGCGTAATCCTGACCACCTCCGGTATCCGCCGCAGCGCGCGCAGCACGCGCGCCAGATGCTGGCGGTCTGTGACCTGCAGGGTAAAGCTGTTGGTCACATAGTTTATATCGTCGTTCTCGGCCGAGACATTGGCGATGTTGCAGCCCGCGTCGGCAATCGCCGCTGCCACCTTGGCGAGCACGCCGCGCTGGTCCATGACCAGCACCTTCAATCGCACATCGAACAGCCGCGCGGTCTGCTGGTCCCAATCGACGTCTATCCATTTGTCCGAATCACCGCGCGAGCGCCGCGCCGTCGGGCAATCGTGGGTGTGAATCACCAGGCCCTGCCCCTTCTTGATGAAACCGATGATGGGGTCGCCGGGGATGGGATTGCAGCAGTGGGCGAACTCCACCGCCATACCCTCGGAGCCGCGGATCAGGATGGAGCCGGCGGGTTTCGCCTCCTTGCCCTCCAGTTGCTGCTGATCGGCCAGCTGCAGCAGCTTGCGCGCGACGATCGCGGCCAAGCGCTTGCCCAGGCCCACGTCGGAAAGTATGTCCTCGCGCGAGCGCGCACCGGTGTCGCGCACCAGTTTTTCCCATTTCGCCTTGCTGACATCGCCCACGCGCGTGCCCAGCGCGCGCAGCACCTGATTGAGCAGCCGCTCGCCCAGCGCCACCGACTCCCCCGCCTGCATGGTTTTCAGGAAATGCCGGATCTGCGCGCGCGCCTTGGCGGTCTTCACGTAAGCGAGCCAGTGCGCATTCGGATGCGCATTGGGCGCGGTGATGATCTCGACGCGGTCGCCGTTCTGCAGTTCGGTGCGCAGCGGCACGAGCTCGTAATTGATCTTCGCGCTCATGCAGCAGTTGCCGATGTCGGTGTGAACCGCATAGGCAAAGTCCACCGGGGTCGCCCCGCGCGGCATCGGCAGGATCTTGCCCTTGGGGGTGAACACGTAGACCTCGTCGGGAAAGAGATCGACCTTGATGTGCTCGAGGAACTCCGCGGCGTCGCCGGAGGTCTTCTGGATGTCCAGCAACGACTGCAACCACTGGTGGGTGCGCTGCTGCACCAGGCTCAGGTCCTCGGCGGTGTCCTTGTACAGCCAGTGCGAGGCCACCCCGGTTTCGGCGACACGCTGCATCTTCTCGCTGCGGATCTGCACCTCCAGCGGCACGCCGAAGGGCCCGATCAGCGTGGTGTGCAAGGACTGGTAGCCGTTGGCCTTGGGGATCGCAATGTAGTCCTTGAATTTTCCGGGCACCGGCTTGTACAGCGCATGCAGCGCCCCCAGGGCGAGGTAACAAGAGGAGACATCCTTGACCACCACCCGGCAGCCGTAGATATCAAGCACCTCGGAGAACGACAGGTGCTTCTCCTGCATCTTCTTGTAGATCGAGTAGATATGCTTTTCGCGCCCGCTCACCAGGGCGTCGATGCCCACCCCCGGCAGACGCTCCTTGACCGCGGCGAGCACCTTGTTCATGCCCTCGCGACGATTGCCGCGGGCGGCCTTGACGGCCTTGGTCAGCACCCGGTATCGATTCGGGTACAGATTCTGGAACGCCAGCTCGTGCATTTCCCGGAACAGCCGATCCAGTCCGAGGCGGTTGGCGATGGGCGCGTAGATCTCGATGGTTTCGCGCGCCACCCGACGGCGCTGCTCGGTACTGACCGCGCCCAGGGTGCGCATGTTGTGCAGGCGGTCAGCCAGCTTGATGAGCATGACACGCACATCGCTCGCCATCGCAAGCAGCATTTTGCGGAAGTTTTCCGCTTCGGCCTCGACCGGTGTCTGCGATTCCAGGCGATCGAGTTTGGAGACCCCGTCCACCAGATCGGCCACGGACTTGCCGAAACGCGCGCTGATCTCGGCCTTGGTGACGACGGTGTCCTCCATCACGTCGTGCAGCAGCGCCGCCACCACGGCCTGGGCATCGAGTTGCCAGCTGGCCACGATCTGCGCCACCGCAACCGGATGGGAAATATAGGGGTCGCCGCTCTGGCGCAGCTGCCCCTGGTGGGCCGCGTCGCTGAACTCATAGGCCTGCTCTACCAGGCTGACATCCTGCGGCTTGAGGTAGGCGAGGTTGGGGCGGAGATCGGTTATCACGGCGGCGACCATGCTTGCATCATGCCGCGTGTCGGTCCGCTTGGGAAGGGCGCTGGGGCTTTGCGGCAGAATCCCGATTCGGGGCGCAGTCAACTGCGGTTGCGCCCCGTGGGACGGGGAATCAGGAGGTATGCACGCGGCTCAGATATTCGATGCCCACCTTGCCCGCGGCGATCTCGCGCAGCGCCACCACCGTGGGTTTGTCGCGGTTGGCTTCCACCAGCGGTGTGCCGCCCTGGGCCAGCTGGCGTGCGCGATAGGTTGCGGCCAGCGTGAGCTGGAAGCGGTTGGGGATGCGGTGAAGACACTCTTCGACGGTGATTCTGGCCATGGTTGCGATCTGCCCTGTGTGTTAAACGACACGAAATGAGTTGAAAAGCTGCGAATGGCGCTCACGCTGCACGGCGAGCTTGGCACGGGCGGCGCGCACAATCGCGGCCAAATCCGCCCTGGCCCGGTCAAACTGGTCGTTGATTATAACGTAATCAAACTCGCCCAGATGCGCGATCTCCTCGGCCGCGTTGTCCAGGCGCTTCCTGATCGACTCGTCGTCATCCTTGTCCCTGCCGCGCAACCTGCGCTCCAGCTCCGCCATCGAGGGCGGCAGCACGAACACGGTCACCGCATCGGGAAAGATCCGCCTGACCTGCCGGGCCCCCTGCCAGTCGATCTCCAGGACAATGTCGGTGTCCGCGGTGCGCATGGTGGCAATCCATTCGCGCGAGGTTCCGTAGAAATTTCCGTGCACCTCGGCGTGTTCGAGAAACGCGCCGCGCGCGGCCATCGCCTTGAACTGCGCCACATCGACGAAATGGTATTCGCGCCCGTCCTGTTCGCCCGGGCGCGGCGCGCGCGTGGTGGTCGAGACCGAGAGCATCAGGTCGCCGTCGCCCTCAAGGACCGCGTTGACGAGGCTGGATTTGCCCGCCCCCGAGGGCGCCGCGACGATGATGAGGTTGCCGATCATTCGGGTTTCTACGAATTCATTCGAGGTGGGATCTGAACATAGATTGGCGCTATGAGGCACGCAATGTGTCTATCGGGTTTGGTACGCGCATTGGTACACGCTTTTTTGGCTCAGTTATCGTTTCTGACATTCTACTTGTTCATCAGAATCCTTACGACGAGAAATGTATTACCGCTTGATCGGGATTGACAATCCTTCACCGCCGGAATATTCGTTTGCGCGCCTCACGACTCTGCTGGAACAAGGGCTTACAGAGCACCTTCAAGGGCCTTCGCAATTTCCCCTTAGCGCCAGCTCGAGGCGCACAACTAACAAGCGATTCTTGGTGCGGTGGCTAGACCATAACTGGGCTCGGCGAGGGTCGTTCTTTGGGAACTCTTGCCTAGAAACCTCCGCAGTGATCGCGTGCTGTCTGGAGGAATGCACTAACTGAGGATCAGGGCCGCTACGGCTGGCTTCGAGCCGCACCGTCTTGAGCAAGGCAATGCGGCTCCTTTCATCGGGCACTCGCAGCTCTAACCGTGGCGACATCGCGGTGAGCCATTCGGTTTCATCGGCGCTCGCCGCCGGGGCAATACCGAGCATAGACGCGACTATCAGCGCAAGGACCATTACGTTGGCATTTAGGCTTTGCACCACAGCGGACGTCAGTAATACCGGAACACTTACAAGTTCAAAATCGCCCGACCGGACTGAATCTTGCAACGCTCCAGAAGTATGTTATACTGCACCAATAGTATGATTATTGTCCGCAATAGAGGCGAACATTGGCAACCACCCGCAAGACCATCACCCTTTCCGACCAGCAGGACGCGTGGGTTAAGGGAAGAATCGCCAGCGGCGATTACACCAACGATAGTGAGTATTTTCGCGACCTGATCCGCCGTGACCAGGAACAAAACGCGAAGTTTCAGGCCCTCAAAGCCGCCATTCAGGAAGGCCTGGACAGCGGCGCGAGTGATCGGACTGTGCCGCAGATCATGGAGGAAGTAGAAAGCCGATTGAAATCGAAATGAATCATTCAATGTT
>CAIOLO010000118.1 GCA_903859155.1 uncultured beta proteobacterium | reverse complement strand
CCGTACCGAGTATCTGCGCGGCATCCTCGAGAACCAGGGCAGCGAATGGACCGTGCGCCTCACCGGCCCGCAGGGATCGGGAATCCTCAATTCCATGGCCCAGGCCAATTGCTTCGTGGTGCTGCGCCACGAGCAGGGCAATGTCGCGGCGGGCGAACTGGTGGATGTATTGGTGATGGATGGGGTGGTGTAGGAGAGTATTCAACGCCGCCAGTGCGAGCGCGGTAATGCAGCTATAATTTTTATAATTTTACTTTTTCCCGCTATATTTAGCGTACTTAAACGTCCGATTTATATTCCAACTTTGGAATGTTTATCGAGAGGGCCATGATGCCCATCCTGCCGCGTCAAGACGGCGAACCCACCTTGCCGACCCGCTGAGTACGGAGTTCACCTGCGTCAACGGCAAGCTTGCCGTCGTTGTGGCCCCTGGACAATCGGCATATGCTGCGGCAACGCTTAAGTCCAACCCAACATGACTCTGACCGATCCTTCGACCCGCATTGCCCTAGCCGCATTTCCTCACGAGGCCGGTCATCTGGCTGGCGGCAGCACAGCACTTGGCTATCGCGCGGTGCGTGCCTGGACTTGCGGGCGGATGGTTTTCTTTGAACTCACCGACGGCCGCCAGATCGGCTTTCCCGCCGAGCGCTTCCGTCGCTTGCTTGAGGCGAGCGACGAGCAATTGGCCGCGGTAACGTTGCGGGTCTCTGGCTCCGCGCTGAGGTGGGAAGACATCGACGAGGACATCACGGTGCGCGGCATTGTCGAGGGCAAATTCCAACTGGCGTTACCGGCCAACCATCTGGTCGCCCGATCAACATCAGGGCTTTGAATTCGGACGACACAATGATTCAACAAAAACATTTGCAACTGCGCCTTCACTCGCCAGCCTTTCTCGGCGATGCACATCAATCCGGCGTCTGGCGCACACCGCCGATCAAGGCGCTTTTGCGCGAGTGGTGGCGCGTGGCGGCTGCGCCGGAATCCAACTACGAGTACAGATTGCTGCGCGAGACTGAAGGCTTGTTGTTTGGCAATGCGTGGCTGGAAAAAGATGCCGACCAAAATAGCCGCTATTGCAAAAGTAAAGTGCGGATGGCGCTTGAGCATTGGGATGAGGGAAAACTGCGCAAGCATGAGCCTCTCGGAAAAATTGATCATCCCGAGGCTGAGAGGGCAGGAAGGAAGGTTGAGCCGTTGAACTATCTGGGCTACGGCCCAATCGATAGGGGGCAGTTCAAGAATGGTGCTGCGCTTCAAGCCGGCGAGACCAATACGCTAGACCTTGCATGGCCTGCAGAAGATGCCAACGCGATTACCCAGACCTTGCAACTCATCGACTGGTTCGGCACCCTCGGTGGTCGCTCGCGTAACGGATGGGGTTCGCTGTCCCTTGGGCTGGATCCCCTTACCGCCGATCACGCACAACTTAGCGCCGTTCTACGCGAATTGAAACAGTGCCTCAAGATGGACTGGCCGCACGCCCTTGGCAGTGACAGCAATGGCCCGCTTGTCTGGGAAAGCGTGAACACGTTTAGCGACTGGCAGTCTGCCATGAGGTTTCTAGCGTCGACAAAAATCGGCTTTCGTACCAGCCTGAAATTCGAGGGTGGCGGGCCTCACCGGAAACCGCAGGAGCGACATGTGCTCGCCTATCCGGTTACGAATCACGCTGTTCAGGCAACGGATTGGGGCGGCAACGCTCGCCTCGCCAACCAGATCCGCTTCAAGCTCTTTTCAGTCGCGGATAACAAACTCAAGGCGCGCATCTACCACACCCCACACAGGAGCCCCTTGGCAATCGGCAACATTGACGAACTCGACGTTTGGCAGTGCATCCACCGCTGGCTCGATGACCCGCAAAGCAAACTCTCGCGCCTCGGAGCCAAACCATGAGCGAAAACAACAAACCCTGGCTCGCCAAGCTCGCAGCCTGGACGCATGACCCGGCGGAAAAAGCGCTCGTCCTGCTGCGCGACCCTGCGGGACACGAGGGCGGTACCGTGCGTGAGCTCAGGAAACGCCTCTTTCCAGACGGCCTGCCGGCGGATATCCGTGACGCCGTTATACGTGGCGACCATTGGGCAGCGGCAGCCGACCGCCCGCAGTTTGGCAGCGGTGGACGCAACGCCTGGGCGCAAGTGCGTTTTGATCAAAAGCCGGTGTTGATTCATCCGCTGTCGGGTGAAGAATACGACCTGGGGAAACTGGCCGACATTGACCCGGCGCACATCAAGGCGGTCTCCCAGAACCACTTTAACGAACTCGTCGTTAACGGCGACGCAAAAAAGACCGCGCTGCATTTCTGGCGCTTTGGCCCCGAGATTAACGCGGACATCCGCACGCTTTGGCGTTTGCTACCTGCGGACACCCGCGTGCCTGACCACACCATCTGGGCACACCTTGACCTGACAGCCGCCTTTGCGACCGCTTTCACCGCCGACACCCACGGCAATGCCGCGCTGCTGGCCATGAGCTTCGGCCCGGTGCAGGACTTTATCGCCGCCGCACGCACGACCTCAGACCTGTGGGCAGGCTCGCATCTGCTCTCGCGCCTCGCGTGGGAAGGGTTGAAAATCATCGCCAGCGAAATCGGGCCGGATGCGGTTATTTTTCCGCAGCTACGCGGGGTGCCCCAGGTTGACTTGTGGCTGCAAAACGAGATCGGATTACCCGGAGATCATTTCGCCAATTGCGATTGGGCTACAGAAAAAGCCGACGCCAATCCGCTGTTTGGCGCAGCCTTACCCAATAAATTCGTCGCCCTCGTGCCCGCTTGTCGCGCCGAGGAACTGGCCAAAAAGGTAACTGAAGCGGTGCGCGCCTGGGTCTTGAAAAACGCCCAATCCATGCTGGCCGAATTGCTGGATAAAGGCGGCTTCGGCAATGATCCTGCGTTACCTTGCCACGCGCAGTTGGCTGAGCAACTGGCCGGATTCCCGGAGGTGCACTGGGCGAGCGTGCCGTTTTCCCTTATTGCCGCCGACGCCGAAGGCAAGGCCGATAAAGACCAGCCGGCCCTGGCTGCTGCCAGTCAGCCATTTTTTGGCAAAGTCGAGAAACCGGGCTTTTTGGGTAGCAAAGTCTGGCAGGTGCTCGCCAAAGAAATCGAGGTCGAAGGGGCATGGTTCTTCATCCCGAACCCCGGTGTGCTCTACCCTGCCATTTACGATCTGCTCGACCGCGTCGCAGCATCGGCTAAAAGCGTGCGCCCGTTCGCTCAAACGAAATACGAGGGTTACCGCTGCGACCTCACCGGCGAGGCGGAGTGGCTCACCACTGATCGCACACAGCTTGTTTTCGGCAGACAAGGCCGCAAAGAAGCGCCAACGCTCTGGAACAAAGCAGCCCAAGCATTTCCCGGCTTGTTCCGCAAGGGAAAGCACCTGTCGGCACTGGCCATGCTCAAGCGCATGTGGCCGCGCACCTTCGCGCAAGAACTTCAAGCAACGCTCGATATCAAAGTACCACGCTACGTGGTTTCCACGCACACCATGGCGCTGGCCACCTCGCTGGAGCGCTGGATTGAGGACGGCGGGCTTTCCGATAATCGCGTCGGCGAATTTGAACGCCTGATCGCTGAAGCGAGCACCGCGCCACGCACTGCCCTACCGCGCCGCTTGATCAGAAACCTCCGCGCTCGCAATGCCGTCAACAGTCAAACCCAAGAGCTGGCAACCCGCTTGCCGGGCTTGCTGGATCAGGACGATCTCTCCGAAGACCAGGCACGTGCCCTCGGCCGCGACATCGAAAAACTGCTAGGGGCAAAACCCGAAGCCTATTACTCGTTCATCCTGCTAGATGGCGATCGCATGGGCGCGTGGTTGTCGGGTACCGAGCCGGAATATCTGCTCACCTATGGCGACATTTGGCACCCGAAAATCCGCCATGCCGCCGCACAAAAATTCCCGCAATTGGCTCCATATCTTGGTTCCAAGCGTGCGGCCTCGCCAGCGCGCCACATGGCGATATCGGCGGCACTTAACGACTTCGCCCTGCTCATGGCGCGGCATGTCGTCGAAGACCTGTGCAAGGGCAAGCTCATCTATGCCGGCGGCGACGATGTGCTGGCGATGGTGTCGGTGGACGATCTGCTGCGTTGCCTCACGCTGCTGCGGCTCGCTTATTCCGGTGTCTGGCCGGAACAGGAAGGTCTTGCCGATCTATTGAAACTCAGCAATGAGCGTGGCATGGCCAAACTCAAACGCGGACATGCCATGCTGGATGGACAACTCCTGCGCTTGATGGGAGAAAAGGCCACTGCGTCGGCGGGCGCCGTCGTGGCCCATCACCAGACACCCCTCTCCCGCGTGTTGCGCGAGTTGCGGTCCACTGAAAAGCGGGCCAAAACGCAAGGCAGGCGCGATGCCTTCTCGATCAATCTGCTGAAGCGCTCCGGTGGCGCGGTTCACCTCACCTTGCCGTGGATTGTTCCCGGCGAAAATTGGTCCGATGCACTCAAAGGCACGCTCACCAACACACCCATGGCGGTGCTCATCAAACTGCGTGACAGCTTCGTCGGCAATACATCGCGCCGCGCAGCCTACCTTACGCAAGGCTGGCTCGAAGATCTGCCAACGGCAAGCCAAATCGGCGGCGAAACATTGCAAAACCTGTTATCGGCCAATCTCCAACACCAGCTTAAACGGCAGGGTGGTGACAGCGCCGGCGCGCTCGGCCCCCTGCTGGCGGAAATCGCTTGCGCAGTCGGTCGGGGCCGAAGCACAGCCCCGCGCGACAGCCTGAAAAGCCCCGAAGCGGCACTGATACGCGACATGCTCGCCGTTGCCGAATTCCTTGCCCGAGAGGGACGCACCGGGTACCGGGAGAAAATCTGACCATGACAACCCTTTTTCTCGAACCACTCGATGTCCTGTACCTGCGCGGCAACAAGCTCTTTGCCGATGCGGGTGCGCATGGCGAGGCTCTCATGCCGCCTTGGCCCTCGCTCGCCGCGGGCGCCATACGCTCGCGGCTGATGGCCGAAGGTGCCAGCCTGGAAGCACTCGCTGATTTTCGGCTTACCCAGTTTGGCCTGGGTCGCCGTCATGAGAGTAAGGCAATCGACAGTCTTTGGCCCTTGCCTGCCGATGTGATCGTCAGCGATGAAATCGGCCTGGCCGATGCCACTTATCTCCGGCCTTGTCCAACGCCCACGGGGATTGCCAGCAGCCACGCGCTGCCCAAATTGCCGACGCTGCAAACCGAAATACCGGGCAAACCCGTTGCTGGCCTATGGCTCACCGGAGATGGCATTGCCACCTGGCTGGCTGGGCAACCCTTGAACGCCAAACACTTTGTGCGATCAGGCGAACTCTGGCAGACCGACCCGCGCTTGGGGATAGCGCTCGACCCCATGACGCGCAGCGCCGCCCATGGAAAAATCTACACCACCGAAACCATCGCATTGAAAAAAGGCATTGGCTTTATTGCCGCTTACGAAGGCAGTGCCAAAGAGCTTCCGGCTGAAAGCCTGGTCCGCGTGGGTGGCGATGGCCGAGGTGCCGTAGTTCGTTTCGTCACGCCACCACCAATAACACCGGATTGGACGCGGATCGAAAAGGAAGGCCGCTTCCGCCTGATGCTGACCACTCCTGGCATGTTCAGTGGCGGCTGGCGCCCGGATGGCGTCCCCGCCACACTGGTCGCCGCCTCTGTCAGCCGCGCGGAAACTGTTTCCGGCTGGGATCTTGTCACCAACAATCCCAAGCCAGCCCAGCGGGTTGCGCCGACGGGAAGCGTTTATTGGTTTGAAAATTTCCTAGGCGACCTTGCCGCACTCAAGGCGCTCGCGCTGAATGGCTTTCCTTCAGCAGACCCCTCCCGATACGCAGAAGGCTTCGGCAAGCTTGCCATCGCACCGTGGGCGGCTTGAACCTCGGATAATCGACATCAACACAGGAATCGACACAATGTACCAAGCCCACACCGCCCTTTTTCTCTACGCCGTCAGCCCGGTTCATATGGGTGCGGGGACTGCTTTCGGTCTGATCGACAGCCCGATACAGCGCGAGCGCCACACAGGGCATCCCTTGTTTGCCGGTTCGGGTATCAAAGGAGCGATTCGCCATCGCTTTGCGCAATTGCCGGGCTGGAAGGGCGATTTGCTCGAGCGCCTGTTTGGTCCCGATGGCGGGGATCTCTATGCGGGCGCGGTGAGTTTTGGCGATGCGCAACTGCTCGCTTTCCCGGTACGCTCCATCAAGCGCGGCTACGTGTATGCGACCAGCCCGCTGGCACTCTCCCGCGCCAATCGGATGTTGGAACTGCTTGGCAGACCTAGGCTGCCCGCCTCGGTCAAGAACATCGGCGAAGGCGATGCCAATGTGTGCGACGCGGGACTCACCACCGGAGATACGCTGGCGCTTGAAGCGTTTGAATACAAGGCCAGCGAAAGTGCGGAACTCAAAACGATTGCAGCCTGGCTGGCGGATCACGCGCTGCCACAGAGCGATGCGCACGCTTTCTTCCGCGAGAAGATCAAGACCGACCTGGTGCTGCTCTCTGATGAAGATTTCGCCTACTTTGTCAAAAACGCCACGGTGGTTGAGCCGCATGTGCGCATCGACGACAAAACCGGTACCGCCAGTGATGGCGGGCTGTTTTACGTCGAAAACCTGCCGCCCGAAAGCCTGCTCATCGCGCCGCTGATGGCCAGTGCCGAACGCAGCGGCAAAGGCGAGGTCGCGGCCGAAGCGGTGATCAGCCATGTGCTTGCCAATCTCGATGGGCAACTGCTGCAGATCGGCGGCGATGCCACGACTGGGCGAGGCCAGGTTGTTGTCACGGCAGTGAAGTAAGGAGCCCCGCATGAGCAAAATGACATTGGAACAGAAGCGCTCGCAAGCCGCATGGGCGATGTCGCAGGAAGGTATCGCCCTCGCGGCGAGTGAATACACCAACCTCGCCAAGGCAGCACCCGCGCTCATCATGAATAACGGATTGATGCAGACGCTGGCGTTTTACGAAGACAAGGGAAGGGAAAACCATCGGGCACTGGCAGGACACCTTCGCCGTTGGATCATGGTACGAGCCGGTGGCATCGACAAAGACCCAGGCTTTGCACCGCTAATGAGCATCCTGCTCCAGGCAGACAGCGCGACCTACCGCCAAGCCACGGAAGAATCCCTGTTGCTTCTGCGCTGGATTCGTCAGTTCGCCGCAGCTCTGAATCCCGGGAAATAATCATGCCCGCCGCTGTCCCTGCTTATCTCAAGGATTTTTCCGATGCCCCGCCAGGGCATCGTTTCAGCCTCTATTACGCGGGTTGGGAAAGTGACTGGAGCAAACCCAAGAGTGGCGTTGTTGACACACTGGACAAGCTAAAAAAGCTTCCTGACCACAGCATCAAACTACTTACCGGTTTCTGCGCACGCCAGAGCGCCACCGCCGAAATGTTGGGTGAACAAGTACTCGCCCTGCCTTGTATTAGCACCGCGCCATTTTCCACCGGTCTCGGCAACGAGCATCCGCTGGAAAACGGATTTGCTTTCCTCACGCCCTACGGCCTGCCCTACCTTGCGGGTTCCGGCATCAAGGGGGTCATCCGCAAGGCTGCCGAAGAACTGGCCGGGGGCGAATGGGGCGAAACCAAAGGCTGGGGGGAAGATGCCATCCGCGCATTGTTCGGTCCCGGCGAAGAAGACCACACCCGCGATACGCATCCACAACAGGGCGCACTGCGTTTTTGGGACGTACTCCCTATCTTGCAAAAGAATGAAATGTCGGTCGAAATCATGACCCCTCATCACGGCGAGTATTACCAGGGAAAACACAGCCCGCACAACAGTGAAAGCCCCAACCCGATTTCCTTTCTTGCAGTGCCGGCCGAGTCGAAGTTCACCTTTTTCGTGGAATGCAATGCAGCCTTGTTACGCGATGACACGCTGCGCAAAACCTGGCGCAGTCTGCTGGAAGCCGCTTTTGACCACGCCGGAAAATGGCTGGGCTTCGGCGCAAAAACGGCGGTGGGTTATGGCCGGATGATGTTTGACGAAAAGGCAATTGAAGAAGCTCGCGAAAGGAAGACAAGACAAGCCCTCGCGGCCGAACGGGCCGCACTCTCACCGAATCTGTGCCGCATCGAGGATTTCAAGGCAGCCTTCGACGCCCGGGCCAAACAATTGCGCGATGGCGGCAAGGACAATCCGAACACGAAGTACCATGACATGGCAAGAGACCTGGCGCGGGCAGCCACCGGCTGGGACGGCAAAGAAGAGAAAATCGCCGCCGCCGAAGCAATCGAGGAGTGGCTGCCCCGTGTCGTCAGGGTAGACATGAAGGATGAGCGCAAGAAACTCAAACTGGCGGCTTTGCGCGGTTTAGCATAACAAGCCTGCCCTTAGACGGAGACCCAAATGCACACTCTAAAGATCAAAGCTCATATCGACAGCAGCCATCGCATCGAAATCCAGCTACCCATCGATACGCCCGAAGGCGATGCAGACGTTATTGTCATGATCCCATCCCCTTATTCCTCCAAGGAAAAGGGATTGCGCTCGTTCTTCGACAATCTGGATCGTCATCCGGCGCAGCGCCTCTACTCAAAAGAAGAAATCGACGCGTATCTGGCCGAAGAGCGCGCGAGTTGGGATTGATTGATGAAGAAACTTTACTGGGATAGTTGCATTGTCATATACCGCATTCAACAAGTCTCCCCGTGGGCTGAAGCAATCGCGCGCAAATTCGCGCCGCACATTGATGATGTCCGGCTATGTGCAACCGATCTAACCAGGCTGGAATGCAAGGTTATGCCTTTGCGCGAGAACAACCTGGAATTGCTGCAACAGTTTGACAAATTCTTCGCGCAACCAGAGGTCGTCATCGCGCCACTCGATGCTCAGGTGTTCAACCTAGCGACCGAGCTACGCGCCCAACATCGCCTGAAGACCCCGGACGCGCTGCACCTCGCGGCCGCAATTTGCTGCGAGTGTGACGAGTTCTGGAGTAACGATGACCGCTTGGCTAAAGTTGCCGGGAGCCGGATTGAAGTCGTCAATGTCATCGCTTCATTCTGAATTTCGGCAATTTCGATGCCGGCAAATTCTTTCCCCCTCGCCCGCTACCGCCTCGAATGGCAGGCGAGCACAGCCTTGCGCCTGCCCGATTACGCCGGCTCCATGCTGCGCGGCGCGTTCGGCCATGCCCTGCGCCAGTTGGCATGCATGACGCGGCAAAAGGATTGCGCCGGCTGCCCGTTGCTGGCCAGCTGCCCCTATCCGGCGATCTTCGCCCCGCAGCCACCGGCTACGCACGCGCTGCAAAAGTTCACGCAGATCCCCGTGCCCTACGTCATCGAGCCGCCCGAGTGGGGCGCGCGCCAGATTAACGAGGGCGAAGCGTTCAGCTTCAACCTGGTCCTCATCGGCCGCGCACTCAGGGAACTGCCGCTGATCATCCTCGCCTGGCGGCGCGCCTTTGCCCGTGGCGTGGGCAGCGGCGACGGCACCGCCGAACTGCTCGGCGTTATCCATTGTGGCCAAGCGCAGGAAACCGAAATACACCGCCCCGAGACCGGCACCATAGCCCCGCATGTTCAGGAAATCGCGTTCAACACCGCCCCCAGTGATGGGGCTGAGCAAACCGAACTCACCCTGCATTTCAGCACGCCACTGCGCCTGCAGAAAAACGGCCACGCCCTGCCACCTGAAAAACTCGATGCGCGTACCCTGCTCATGGCATTGGTCCGCCGCGCCAGCCTGCTTGCCGAATTTCACGCCAACGGGCCACTGACCGCCGACTTCGCCGCGCTGCTTGCCGCGAGCGCAGGAATTCAAGACAGCAAAACTCTCGTTTGGCAAGACTGGGCGCGCTTCTCCAGCCGACAGCAGCAGAAAATGGTGCTTGGTGGCGTCATCGGCGACTGGACATTGCGCGGCCCGATCGCGCCTTTTATCCCCTTCCTTCGTCTTGGCGAATGGCTGCACGTGGGCAAGGAAGCCGCGTTTGGACTCGGGCGCTACACGCTCGGTTCTTCCGCAAAAATACACAGCTCCGCCGAAACTGCAGAAGTTCGCGACTGCGCTCGCCAACCTATTGGAGGAAAGGAGAAAATCGCCTAGGAACGGTTTTTATGAAGCCCTGAAATCAAAGGGATTGAGACCAACAGAACGTCATGGTGTCCTCGGCAAGCGCCAGGTTTTTATGAAGCCCTGAAATCAAAGGGATTGAGACGTATCCTTTGGCTGCGATACCGTCATAACAATCGGTTTTTATGAAGCCCTGAAATCAAAGGGATTGAGACAGGTGCGCCACCACCTCTTCCGGCGTTTCGTTGTTGGTTTTTATGAAGCCCTGAAATCAAAGGGATTGAGACCTGGCCTTGGCTTCTATGTATGCCTCGCGTGTCGGTTTTTAT
>CAIOLO010000117.1 GCA_903859155.1 uncultured beta proteobacterium | reverse complement strand
TTGCCCTGCTCGTGGCGCAGCACCACGAAGCAATTGGCCTGGGCCATGGAATTGAGGATTCCCGATCCCTGCGGGCCGGTGAGGCGCACGGTCCATTCGCTGCCCTGGTTCTCGAGGATGCCGCGCAGATACTCGGTACGGCCGGTTTTTTTCTTCATGCCGGATGCGGCGCGCGCGCGCAACAACGGCAGTTCGAGATCGTTCCTGCCAGCCAGCGCGAGCAGCGCGCCGCGCACGAAGAAGTAGAAGGTCACCATGACCGCCACCGGGTTGCCCGGCAGGCCGAACAACAGTGCCGTTTTGCCGCCGTCGCTGACGCGCCCGAAGGCCATCGGCCGGCCCGGGCGCATGGCAAGCTTCCAGAATGCCACCTCGCCCAGGCGCGCCATCATCGCCTTGGTGAAATCGGCTTCGCCTACCGAAACGCCGCCGGTGGTTATCACCGCGTCGGCATTGGCTGCGGCCTTGCGGAATGCCGCTTCGATCAGGGCCGGTTCATCGCGCACCACGCCCAGGTCGATGGCTTCGCAGCCCAGGCGTGCCAGCATGCCCCACAGCGTATAGCGGTTGCTGTCATAGACTTCGCCGTTTCCCAGAGGCTGTCCTACCGGGCGCAGTTCGTCTCCGGTGGAAAAAAATGCAACCCTGGGGCGCCGGCGCACCGTCAGTTCCGCGATACCGAGCGATGCGGCCAGGCCGAGCTCGGCAGGACGCAAATAGGTGCCTGCCGCCAGGGCGGCTTTTCCGCTGGCCAGATCTTCGCCTGCGCGGCGCCGGTGTTGCCCGGGCTTTTGCCCCGCTGGAAAGGTGATGCGCTTGCCTTGCGAGCGCACCGATTCCTGCGGCACCACGGTGTCGGTGCCCTCGGGGATGACCGCGCCGGTCATGATGCGCACGCATTCGCCGCTTGCCACGGTTCCGGCAAATGCGCCGCCGGCGAGGGCGGTGCCGATTTCCGTGAGCACCGTCTCCTTGTCCGGATTGAGGGCGGCGCCCAGCATGGCCCATCCGTCCATGGCCGAATTGTCGTGCTGCGGCACGTTGATGGGCGAAACCAGTTCGGCGGCCAGCACGCGCCCGAGCGCCTCGCGCACCGCCACTGTCTCGACCCCCTGCACCGGTCGCACCATCGAGCCGATGATGCGCCTGGCATCGGCCACGGGCAATGCCTCCGGGTCGTAGTCGGATACGCAGCTGACGGCATCGGACAGCGACGCGAAAGGGGTGGTCATGAGTTTGCCTCGTGGATGCGAAGTTCATCGCGCGTGTTGATGTTGGAGAATGCCTCGGCTTCGTCGTCAAAGACGACCTCGGTGACGGCAAGTGTGTCATACCAAGAAAGGATGGTGCGTCCGCCCAGCTCCAGAAACTCGCCCAGCGGTTCGCGCAGCTCGCGACGCATCAGCGCAAACACCGGGTGTGTTTGCGTGCCGGTGCGTGCCACGGCGAGCTGGGCGCGATCTGCTTCCAGTGCCGCGCGCAGGCGGGCTATCAGGTCGGCGGGCAGGAAGGGCGAATCGCATGGGACACTGGCCAGCAGTGGCTGCGCGCAATGCGCGAGCCCCGCGTGCAGGCCCGCCAGCGGACCGGCGAACCCGCCGTCGGGCTCCTGTATTGCATCGCTGACAATCACCCGGCCATAAGCGCCGTAGACATCCAGGTTCTGATTGGCGTTGATGATGATTTCATCGGTTTGCGGCGCAAGCCTGTCGAGCACCCATTTCACCATCGGGCGTCCGCGCAGGATCTGCAATCCCTTGTCCACGCCCCCCATGCGGCGTCCCTGGCCACCGGCAAGAATCAGTCCGCAGACGCCCTGGCTGGTAATCATGCGAGCAGGGTCGGTGCGAGCACCTTGTTGAAGCGATGCCTGCCGGTGAAAAGCAGATAGCGATGTCCGGCGGCACGCCCGATCATGGTGATGCCGGTACGCTCGGCGATGGCGTGGCCCATCTGGGTCAGCCCCGAGCGCGACACCAGGAAAGGCAGGCGCATCTGCACCGCCTTGATCACCATCTCCGAGGTCAGGCGCCCGGTGGTGTAGAAAATCTTGTCCGTGCCATCAACCCCATCCAGCCACATCAAACCGGCAATGGCGTCCACCGCATTGTGCCGGCCCACATCCTCGACAAAGTAGAGTTGCCGCGGCGGCCCAGCCGCCGGTGCCTCGAGCAGCGCGCAGCCATGCACTGCGCCGGCGCTTTTGTAAATGGTCTCGTGGCGGCGGATTTCCTCGAGCAGGGCAAACAGCGAGGCTTCATCGAGCACCACGTCCTCGCGCAGGCGAATGCTGTCGATCTCCTCCATCAGGTCGCCGAACACCGTTCCCTGGCCGCAGCCGCTGGTTACCGTGCGCCTGGCGGTTTTTTCCATCAGATCGGCGATGCCGCCGTGGGTGGTGACCGCGACCGATTCGGTCTCCCAGTCCACCTGCACCGCGCTGATCTGTTCGATCGAGTCCAGCAGTCGCTGATTGCGCAGGTAGCCGATGGCCAGGGCTTCCGGATGCTGGCCCAGCGTCATCAGGGTGACGATCTCGCGCTTGTCGACATACAGGGTCAGCGGCGCCTCCCCGGCAATGGCCGGGCGCACTGCTTCGCCGCGCTCGTTGACGGCGTCGACCTCGTAGGTGAGGGGGCGGCGTGCCCGGGTGATGAGGGGGCGGGACATGGTGGCTTTGCTGTGCAGCGCCATGATCAACTTTTCAATCGGCAAGAACCGTCCGGGGTATTGCGCATTTCAATGTCCACCGGCCCTTGTTCCGGTGTTCCGGCGCGTGGTCCCGGTACGCTGCTGCACGAGAGGGCTGATGGCAATCAAGATCTCGCCTAGCCGCCGATGTAGGACATTTCGATCTTGCGCGGGCTCGTTGTTTCCGTGGTGCGGATCTCCGAGTAGCGGTCGTCGCGTACCTGCCAGATTCCGCTGATGGCCTCGCTGATGGCGTCGTCGCCGGTTCCATCCCGCAGCAGGCGGCGCAGGTCGTAGCCGCTTTGCGCGAACAGGCAGGTGTAGAGCATGCCTTCGGTGGACAGGCGGGCGCGGGTGCAGTCGTGGCAGAAGGCCTGCGTGACCGAAGAAATCACGCCGATTTCACCCGAGCCGTCGCGGTAGCGCCAGCGCTCGGCCACCTCGCCGGTGTAAAGGGGGTCGACCTGCTCGAGCGGATAGACCGCGCCGATGCGGTTGACGATCTCGCGCGAGGAAATCACATCGTCCATGCGCCAGCCGTTGGTGGAGCCCACGTCCATGTACTCGATGAAGCGCACGATGTGGCCGCTACCGTGAAAATGGCGCGCCATGGGCAGGATTGCATGTTCATTGAGGCCGCGTTTGACCACCATGTTGATCTTGACTGGCGTGAGTCCCGCGGCGGCGGCGGCTTCAATGCCTTCGAGGACCTTGGCCACGGGGAATTCCGCATCGTTCATTTTCTGGAAAGTCGGATCGTCGATGGCATCCAGGCTGACGGTGACCCGGTTCAATCCGGCGTCACGCAGGCCGCGCGCCTTGCGCGAGAGCAGCGAGCCGTTGGTGGTGAGCGCTATGTCCAGTCCGCCGATGCCGGCAAGCTGTTCGATCAGATGCTCGATGTTCCGGCGCAGCAGCGGTTCGCCACCGGTGAGGCGCACCTTGGTGATGCCGCGTTCCTTGAAAATGCCGACCAGGCGGGTGATTTCGTCGAAATCGAGCAGTTGGCTGCGCGGCAGGAACTGATAATCGTTGCCGAAAATTTCCTTGGGCATGCAGTACACGCAGCGAAAATTGCAGCGGTCGGTCACCGATATCCGCAGATCGCGAAGTTGCCGGCCGCGAATATCGGCCAGCGCGCCCGTCTGGGCGTGAGCTGCGGGCAGATCCTTGCCGCGCCGCAGATCGGAAATCGGGATCACCGAGATGGGTGTATTTCGTTCCATGGAGTCAAGTCTACCTTGCTTGGCGTGCCAATCTCATTCTGTTAGTTTGCGTACTTCACATTGAAAACCGGGAAAGACCGCAATGGAACTGGGGATTAGAGGAAAAAAAGCGCTGGTTTGCGGCGCGAGCAAGGGCCTGGGTCGGGGTTGCGCGACTTCGCTGGCGCGCGAGGGCTGCGAGCTTACCATCGTTGGCCGGACTGCCGCCACCATCGAGGCGGCGGCGCGCGAGCTTCAGGCGCTTGGCGGATCGAAGGTCACACCGGTGGCCGCGGATATCACCACCGCGCAAGGGCGCGCCGCGGCGCTGGCCGCCTGCCCGCAGCCGGATATCGTGGTGACCAACGCCGGTGGACCGCCGCCGGGTGATTTCCGCAAATTCAGCCGCGACGACTGGATCCGGGCGCTCGACGCCAACATGCTCACGCCGATCGAGCTGATCAAATCGACCGTGGACGGCATGATCGCCCGGCGCTTCGGCCGTATCATCAATATCACCTCCAGCGCGGTCAAGGCCCCGATCGACATCCTGGCATTGTCCAACGGCGCGCGCAGCGGACTGACCGGTTTCGTCGCAGGAGTGTCCCGCTCGGTGGTGAAGCACAACGTCACCATCAACAACATGCTGCCGGGTGTGTTCGATACCGACCGGATACGCAGCAACTTCGAATTCTCGGCAAAAGCCCGTTCCATGAGCGTCGAGGCAGTCCGCGCCGAGAGACTCGGGCAATTGCCGGCGGGGCGTTTCGGCAACCCGGATGAGTTCGGTGAACTGTGCGCATTTCTTTGCAGCGCCCAGGCCGGCTACATCACCGGGCAGAATATGCTGATCGACGGCGGGACTTATCCGGGCACCTTTTGAAAGCCCCGCAGCAAGTCAGTCACAGACCAGCGAAGAGTTGATATATCAGGCGAAGAACTTGGTTTGGGTTTGTTTACGTCCCGTCAATTTGTAAAGTTGCGCTTTTGCAACTTTACAAATTGACGGGAAAAGTGGCCGCCAAGGCGAAGCGCGACGCTTGATTAAAGCTCTGCCAAGCTCAGGAGTTCACCGCCATCCGCACCGGCGCCGCAGTAAGCCGTGCCAGCAGCGTTTCCCGTTCGGCGCGCGCGCGTTGCGCATGCGCCGCGCGCACATGGCCATAGCCGCGCACCTGCTCGGGCCATGCGGCGAGCGCCACGGCGGGGGCATGCCCGTCTTGCCGCAGAGTGTTTTCGATCAGCGCCAGATCCGCTTCATATTGCGCCAGCAGTTCGGCGCCGAGTTTGCGTTCCGGGCTGTTGCGAAACGGGTCGAGCAGGCTGCCGCGCAGAAAACGCATTGCCGCCAGCAGGCGCAATGCCCGCAGCATCCAGGGTCCGAGCTCCTTTTTCACCAACTTGCCGGTTGCCGCGTTGATGGCGCCGAAGGGGCCGCCCGCGAAATGGAAGTGCAGGCGGTACCCGCCCTCAAACGTCTGCTCCAGTTGCGCGTGGAAATCTGGGTGGGCATGAAGGCGCGCCACCTCGAATTCATCCTTGTGTGCGAGCAGCTTGTAGTAATAGCGTGCGACGGTTTTTGCGAGTACCCCGCTGCCGCCGGCCGCCTCTTCGGCACTGCGAATTGCCTCGATCCTGCCGTGGTAGCGCTGCGCGTACGCAGCGGACTGATAATCGCTCAGCAAGGCGGTTCGATGGGCGAGTAGTTCTTCCAGGTTCTGGTTTTTCCGCGGTACGAAGCGAATCACATTGGTCGGTGCCACCAGCCGCTCCACCGCCTGAGGGTCGGCCGCGTAGGCCCGTCCCCAGGCAAACGCCTCCAGGTTCATCCTGACCGCCACGCCGTTCAATTCGATGGCGCGTCCGATGCCCGCCAGGCTGACGGGCAGGCGGCCCTGTTGCCAGGCAAAGCCGAGTAGAAACATGTTGGCGGCAATGGCGTCGCCGAGCAGCGCCGTCGCAACCCGCGCCGCATCGACCGGCACGGCGTGTGCGCTGGCGGCGGCGATGCGCTCCTGCAGCATGGCAGGGTCTGCATTCCAGTCCGGATTCATGGTGAATTCGCCGGTCGGGACCAGGTCGGCATTGGCGATCGAATAGGTCCGGTCACGCCGCAGCAGGGCCAGGGCCTCGTCGCTGGCTGCCACCAGCAGGTCGCTGCCGATCAGCAGGTCGGCTTCGCCCGATGCCAGTCGCGGCGCATGCAGGTGGCCGCCCGAAGCGGCGATGCGCACATGCGACATGACCGCGCCGTATTTCTGCGCAAGGCCGGTGACATCCAGCGCGCAGGCCGCGTTGCCGTCCAGGTGCGCGGCCTGGATAATCACGGCACCGATGGTGATGACGCCGGTACCGCCGATTCCGGTGACCAGCATCGCAAAGGGCTGCGCAAGGCCGGGGATCCGCGGCTGCGGCAGATCCGGAGGCGCAATACGATCCGCCGTTGCCGCGCCCGCCCTGGCACGCAGCCTGCCGCCATTGACGGTGACAAAGGCCGGGCAAAACCCTTCAACGCAGGAAAAATCCTTGTTGCAGCTGGACTGGTTGATGCGACGCTTGCGTCCCAGCTCGGTCTCCTGCGGTTCGATCGACAGGCAGCCGGACACCGTGCTGCAATCGCCGCAGCCTTCGCACACCGCCGTGTTGATGAAGGCCCTTCTGGGCGGGTCTTCGGCGGCGCCGCGCTTGCGCATGCGGCGGCGTTCGGTGGCGCATTGCTGTTCGTAGATCAGGATGCTGACGCCGGGCACTTCGCGCAATTCGCGTTGCGTCAGGTCGAGCGCGCTGCGATGGCGCACCGGCGTATTGCCGTTGAGGCTGACCGAGGCGTATTTTTCCACGTCATCGGTAACCACCACGATGCGGCTCACTCCTTCGGCCTGCAGTTCCTGCACCAGTTGCGCCACGCTCAGGGTGCCCTCTATGGGCTGTCCGCCGGTCATGGAGACAAAGCCGTTGACCAGCAGTTTGTAGGTCATGTTCACACCGGCTGCGATCGCCTGGCGTATGGCGAGAAACCCCGAATGGAAATAGGTGCCATCGCCCATGTTGGCGAAAATGTGTTTTTCATCGCTGAAGGGCGCCTGCCCGAACCACAGGCCGCCTTCGCCGCCCATGTGGGACATGGTGAATGTCGTTTGCGGCCGGCGCTGTGTGGCCATGCCGTGGCATCCGATGCCCGCCAGCGCGCGGCTGCCCTCGGGCAGTTGCGTGGAGGTGCCATGCGGACAGCCGGAGCAAAAGTGCGGGCTGCGCAGCGGAGCATTGCCCGCCGGCTTTGGCGGCGGCGCAAGGCTGTCGGCGATCTCCAGTCCCATGAAATGCGCAAGCACCGGCGCGATCAGGTCTGCGGTCAGTTCGAAGGTCGCCGGCAGCACCGGCGCGCCGCGCCCGGGCGACCATTCATTGGCGTGCTCGTATTTGCCGACAATCCTCGGTCTTGCGGCGGCAGGCGCGTCGTAGAGGATGGTTTTCAGCTGATGCTCGAGGACCGGACGTTTTTCCTCCACGACCAGGATCGCATCCAGTCCTGCGGCGAATTCGGCGACGATCACCGGGTCGAGCGGCCAGATCATGCCAAGCTTCAACAGCCGCAATGGCGCCGAGCCCCCGGCAGCAATGCCCAGCTTCATCATGGCCTGGCGGGTGTCGGCGTAGGATTTGCCTGCGGTGACCAAACCCAGGCGCGGCGTGCCTTGGCCATATTGCTCGATGCGGTTCAGCTGGTTGCTGCGTGCATAGGCGAGGGCCTCCGGCAGCTTCAGGTTGAGCAGACGCGCCTCGCGCGCCGCAGCGGGATCGAGCACCCGGATATGCGGAGAGAGGTCGCTTTGTCGTACCGGGACCTGTACCGGCGGGTGCGCTGCGCCCACCAGCACGGTGCCGGCGCTCTCGACGATATCGGTCACCAGTTTCAGCGCCACCCAGCATCCCGAATGGCGGCTCATGGCCAGGCCGTGCAGGCCGAATTCGTAGATTTCCTGCACATTTGCGGGGTAGAGCGTGGGCGTACCCAAGCCCATCAGCAGATAGTCGCTCTGGTGCGCCGTGGTGGAGGATTTGGCGGTGTGGTCGTCCCCCGCCAGAATCAATGCCCCCCCCAGGGGGCTGCTGCCGGCGAGATTGGCGTGACGCAGCGGATCGCCGCTGCGGTCCAGGCCCGGACCTTTCCCGTACCAGATGCCGAAAACCCCGTCGACTTTAGCGCCAGGGAAGGAACCGACGAACTGCGAGCCCCATACCGAGGTGGCGGCCAGGTCCTCATTGATGCCCGGCTGAAAATGTATGCCGCGTTCTTTCAGGCGCGATTTGGCGCGCCACAGTTCCAGGTCGTAGCGTCCCAGCGGCGAACCGCGATATCCGGAGATGAATCCCGCGGTGCGCAGGCCGGCCGCTTCATCGCGAATGCGCTGCTCGAGCGGCACGCGCACCAGCGCCTGCAGGCCGGTCATCAACACCAGGCCTTCGCGCAGCGCGTACTTGTCCTCGAGCGAGGCTTGTGAAAAATCGAGTTTAGGTATATCGCCCATGGGGGGCTCCCGCCGTTGATTGGGTATCGCGACAGGTCGCAGCATAGCGCAGGTCCGCGGCGATTGACCTGGCCGGTTTTCGATGCTTAAACTGCGGCGTTTCCATTCTTGAATCATGGCTTCATCAATGCCCGAATCCAAAACCGAGATCCGTGACGGCATGCGCATCGACTGGGATGTGCCCATCAGGATGGACGATGGCCTTGAACTGCGCGCCGACATATTCCGCCCGATTGCGCAGGGCAGGGTGCCGGTCATCCTCACCTGCGGCCCCTACGGCAAAGGGCTGGCGTTTCAGGATGGTTTTGGCTTTGCCTACAACAAGCTGGTGGCGGATTTTCCCGAGGTGGCCGCCGGCACCTCGCAGAAATACCAATGCTGGGAAACCGTGGATCCCGAGAAATGGGTGCCCGACGGTTATGCCTGCGTGCGCGTCGATTCGCGCGGAGCCGGGCGCTCGCAGGGAATCATGGATCTGTTTTCGCCGCGCGAGGTGAAAGATATTTACAACGCCATCGAATGGGCGGCGGCGCAGCCCTGGTCATCGGGCAAGGTCGGTCTGTGCGGCATTTCCTACTACGCGATGAACCAGTGGCTGGTGGCTTCGCTGCAACCGCCGCACCTGGCCGCCATGTGCGCCTGGGAGGGCGCTGCAGACTCCTACCGCGAGTGGTCGCGCCACGGCGGCATCCTTTGCACCTTTGCGCCCTACATCGTCGACCTGCAGATCAAGACGGTGCAGCATGGCGTGGGCAGGCGCGGCTCGCGCAGCCGCGTCACCGGCGAATGGGTGGCGGGTCCGGCGACGTTGACCGAAGAGGAACTCGGCGCCAGGCGAGCCGATATCGGCGCCGACCACCTGGCGCATCCGCTGGATGACGATTTTCACAAGTCGCGGTCGCCGGACTGGTCCAAGGTTACCGTGCCGTTTCTTTCCGCAGCCAACTGGGGCGCGCAAGGGATACATCTTCGCGGCAACATCGAGGCGTTCACGCGCGCTGCTTCGCAGGAGAAATGGCTGGAGGCCCACGGGCTGGAGCACTGGACGCATTTCTACTCCGACTATGGCGTGCGCCTGCAGAAGCGCTTTTTCGCGCACTACCTCAAGGGCGAAGCCAACGGCTGGAAGGAGCATCAGCCGCCTGTCGCTCTGCAGATACGCCATCCTGGGAATCGCTTCGTCGAACGCGCCGAACAGGAATGGCCCCTCGCACGCACGCAATGGATCCGCTACTACCTGGATCCAGCCCTCGGCGCGCTGCGCCCGGATGCGCCCGGCGATGGCACGCTCACCTACGAAGCGCTCGGGGAGGGCGTGACCTTCATGACGCCGCCCCTGGCCGCGCCGACTGAAATCACCGGGCCGGTTGCGGCCAGGCTGTTCGTTTCCTCGTCCACCACCGACGCGGATCTGTTTCTGGTATTGCGCGTGTTTTCACCGGATCTCAAAGAGGTGTCGTTTTTTGGCGTGGTGGATCCCCTGACGCCGGTGGGCCTGGGCTGGTTGCGCGCATCGCAGCGCAAGCTCGATGCGAAACTCTCCACGCCCTCTCGCCCCTACCACAGCCACGATGAAAAACAGCCGCTCAAGCCGGGCGAGATCGTCCAGCTCGACATCGAAATCTGGCCCACCTGCATTGCCATCCCAGCGGGATTCCGCTTGGCATTGACGGTGCGCGGCCGGGATTATCAGCATGCGGCGGCGGGAAAGATTCCGCTGGCCCACCAGCGCGTCGGGCCGGTGGTGCCCAACGGCGTCGGGCCGTTCTTTCATGATGATCCGCGCGACCGGCCGGCGAGTATCTTCGGCGGCAAGGTGACGCTGCATTGCGATGCAGGCCATCCTTCGCATGTGCTGCTGCCGGTGATTGCGCCGGCGTCGCAGGATGCGTAAGGCAGTTATATCCCAAAATTGGATGAAAAATAACCATTTACTTATGCCAAATAAGTAAATAATTATTTAAGTTGACTCAATTATGCACTGCGCGCCTTCAGATGGAGGGCGGCGAACCAGGACTCCAGGGCTTCGCGTTGCGCCGGCAGCTCCGTGGCGGCGCCGCCGGTGAAGCGCCGCCAATCGTCGAGGTATTTCTCCGAGACCATGGTCAGCAAAGGCACCCGATTTTCCATCAGTGCCAGCATTTCCGCGGCAAGGCCGCCCCCGTTTGCCTCCAGCTCACCGAAGCGGTTGGCAACGGCGATGTCGGTGTCCTCGTTCAAGCCGCGTCGCAGCGCGATGCTCGCCGCGGCAACGCCGCCGGGGTCGATGCTGCAGGAGACCGAACCCGGGCCGAGTCGCTGCGAAATGGGGAACTGCCTGTTGTCGTCGAGATCGACCAGGACCTTTTGCCATTTGACGCCCCGGTCCGGCGGCAGGTGGTCCTGGATGACCCCGCGCACACGCCAGCCGCTCGCCTGCAGATGGCGCGCGAAGTCGGCGAGCAGTTGGTTGGACGAACCATGCCCGGCATAGACGATGGCTGCAATGGTCAGCGGGGATTTGTCCTCGTTGAATCCCTCGGGGCCGATGGTTTTCATGGGTGTCCAGTGATGTGTGACTGTCTGTGTTGTACTGCGTGAAATCACGCAAAGTATGACTCTTTTGCCGCACCGATTCCAGTCGTAGCGGTTGGGGGTCTGTCTAGATTGGGCCTCACGGGACTAAAATGGGCGGGTCCGGGTCGTGCCCGGGTCCGCGGCGCAGTCCACCATTTTTCTTCGGCCGGCCTGAAGAAATCCGCCGGCCACCGTTTTCAATTGACAGGAGTAAAACCATGAATGCTCGTGACATCGATCCCCGCCTGGGAGACGCGGCAAAAGCGTTTCTCGCATCGAAGCATCTGGCCTTGATAGGCGGGCAATGGGTTGGCGCGAAGTCGGGCAAGGTATTCGATACGTTTGATCCCGGTACCGGCAAGGTGATTGCCCAGGTCGCCGAGTGCGACGCGGCCGATGTCGACGCTGCCGTTGCAGCGGCGCGCAAGGCGTTCGAGAGCGGGCCCTGGCCGAAGATGTCCGGCAGCGAGCGCACCAAGCTGATGTGGAAGCTGGCGGATCTGATGGAGCAGCATGCCGATGAACTGGCGCAGCTGGAGAGCCTGAATTGCGGCAAGCCGCTGGCGCAGATGCGCATGGGGGAACTCATGTTCTGCATCGAGGTGCTGCGCTACACGGCCGGATGGGCCACCAAGCTGAACGGGGAAACCATCCAGATCTCCACGCCCGGAAATTTCCATGCTTTCACGCTGCGCGAACCGATCGGTGTGGTGGGGCAGATCATTCCGTGGAATTCGCCGCTGATGATGGCGGCGTGGAAGCTTGCGCCGGCCCTGGCCACCGGCTGCACCGTGGTGTTGAAGCCCGCGGAACAGACACCGCTGACGGCTTTGCGGCTGGGTCAGTTGATCCAGGAAGCCGGATTCCCTGACGGTGTGGTGAACATTCTGCCCGGATTCGGCCCGACCGCGGGCGCGGCCATTGCGGCGCATCCCGGCGTGGACAAGGTGGCGTTCACCGGGTCGGGGGAAGTCGGCAGGCTGATATTGCAGGCGGCCTCGGGCAATCTGAAAAAAGTCTCGCTGGAACTGGGCGGTAAATCGCCGGTGATCGTGTTCCCCGACGCCGATCTTTCGCTTGCGGTACCGGGCGCCGCGCGCGCCATATTCGGCAACTCCGGGCAGGTATGCGCCGCCGGTTCGCGGCTCTACGCGCACGCCAAGGTGTTCGACCGGATGGTCGAGGGTATCGCGGGTGAAGCCGGAAAGATTCGTGTCGGCCACGGATTGGAAGCCGGCACCCAGATGGGGCCGCTGGTATCCAAGGAGCAACTCGAACGCGTCAGCGGCTACCTGGACCAGGGCCGCCGCGACGGCGTCAACGTGGTGACCGGCGGCAACCGCATTGGAACCGAGGGCTATTTCATGGCGCCGACGGTGTTGACCAATACGCGCCAGGAAATGTCGGTGATGCGCGAGGAGATTTTCGGGCCGGTGCTGTGTGCCACGCGCTTTGACGATGAGGATCTCGAGCGCATCGCACGCGAGGCGAACAACACGATTTATGGCCTTGCGGGCAGTGTCTGGACGCGCGACCTGGGCACCGCGCACAAGATGGCGCGGCGCATCCGTGCTGGCACGGTCGGTGTCAACATGCACGGCTCGCTCGATCCCGCCGTTCCGTTCGGCGGCTTCAAGCAGTCCGGCTGGGGGCGCGAGAAGGGACGCGAGGCACTGGAGCTCTACACCGAGGTCAAGACCGTGGTCATGTCGCTTGGATGAGCGACATGGACAAGAAGACGCACAAGGAGCGATTCGAAGCCGGCGTTGAAAACGCGTCGTGAAGTGCTGGGGGCCGCCTGTGTCGACAAGGCGGCCGCGAAATAACGCAGAAATCACAGATCAGGGAACAGGATATGCAACGACGACGACTCGGCAGTTCCGGGCTGGAAGTATCCGCGCTTGGGCTGGGCTGCATGGCGATGACCAATCTCTACGGGCCGGTGGATGATGCGGAGGCGATTGCCACGGTGCGCGCGGCCCTCGATGCCGGCGCGGATTTTATCGATACGGCAGACGCCTATGCGGACGGAAAAAATGAGGAATTGCTGCGCCGGGCGCTCGCCGACGGCTACCGCGCCAAGGCGGTGCTGGCAAGCAAGTTCGGCAATGTGAAGAAGGCGGACGGCAAGCCGGGGGCCGAAGGCCGCCCCGAGTATGTGATCGACGCCTGCAACCGCAGCCTTGCCCGACTGGGCACGGACGTGATCGACCTGTACTACCAGCACCGCGTTGACGTCGATGTGCCGATAGAAGACACGGTCGGCGCGATGAAGCGCCTGGTGGAGCAGGGCAAGGTGCGCTACCTCGGGCTCTCCGAAGCCGGCCCGGAGACCATACGCCGTGCGGCTGCGGTGCACCCGATTGCGGCACTGCAGACCGAGTACTCGTTGTGGTGTCGTTTCGTCGAGAAAGACATTCTTCCGGTATGTCGCGAACTGGGCATAGGTTTCGTGCCCTATTCCCCGCTGGGCCGCGGCATGCTCACCGGCGCCATCGCGAGTCTGGCCGATCTGGGCGAAAGCGATCGGCGCCGCGACCACCCGCGCTTCCACCAGGGCAACATCGAGAGCAATGCCGCGCTGGTGCGCCCTCTCACGGAAATGGCGAAAGACAAGGGCTGCACGCCCTCACAGCTGGCGCTGGCCTGGCTGCTCGCGCAGGGTGCAGACGTGGTGCCGATTCCGGGGACCAAGCGCCGTACCCATCTGCAGGACAATCTTGCGGCAACCGGGGTCAAACTGTCTGCCGAGGAGGCGGCTGTGCTGGCTCGCGCCATCGACGACACACAGGTAGCGGGGGCGCGCTATCCGAAAGTGCAGCTTGGGCTGTTGGGGGTCTGAGGCCAGTTCCGGATTTTATGAATCAAGACGCCCGCTATCCGGGTTTGACGCTGCGAGTTCTGGCACGCCAGTTCCCGGCCATGGGTCCTGGCAAGGCGGCGCTGATCGAGGCGATCGACAAATCTGGATCTATTTCGGCCGCTGCGCGTGACATGGAAATGTCCTATCGCCGCGCCTGGCAACTGGTCGAGGCAATCAACACCAGCTTCGCGGAGCCGCTCATCGTTACCGCGACCGGCGGCAAGCGCGGCGGCGGAGCGGTCGTTTCCGAATTCGGCCGCGAGGTGGTGAGGCGCTATCGGGCGATGGAAAGCAAGGCCTCGCATGCCATCGCCGCGGAAATCACGGAGTTTTCGTCCCTGTTGAAACCAGCCAGGCGCGCATCGAAGCGCCGCTGAGCGGAATTCCAGCGCCGCAACCTGCGAAAGTCGGGTGACGCTATATACAGTAGAATATAACGAGATTGTGCGCTCGCCGTTCGGCGCCGGTTCGGCGCAATCGATAGGAATATCACCATGACCGTACCGTTAGCTCGGATCCTGCTTCTCGCATTGCTGTTGCCAATTTCGCTGGCAGCCAATGCGCAAGGGGTGACCGTGTTTGCCGCCGCCAGCCTCACCGACGCGATGAACGACATCGCAAAGGCATACGCCGCCAGATCGGGTGCTGGCGTCAGGACTTCCTATGCCGCCAGTTCCGCCCTCGCGCGCCAGATCGAGAACGGTGCGCCGGCCGACCTGTTCTTTTCCGCAGACGACGAGTGGATGGACTATCTGGAAAAGCGCTCGCTGATCGAGCGAAGCACCCGGGTGGCGCGCCTGGGTAACCGGCTGGTGCTGATTGCGCCCGCCGGTCCTGCGCGCCGGGTCGAAATCCGCAAGGGTCTGGATCTGGCCGCTCTGCTGGGAAGCGGCCGCCTGGCCACCGGAGACCCTGCCAATGTTCCGGTGGGTCGTTATGCCCAACAGGCGCTGACTTTTCTGGGTCTGTGGCCGATAGCGGAGCCGAAACTGGCGCGCGCCGACAACGTCAGGTTTGCACTGACCTATGTGGAGCGCGGCGAGGCTCCTTTGGGCATCGTCTATTCCACCGATGCGGCGATCGCCCGCGGCGTGCAGGTGATAGGGGAATTTCCGCCGGAATCACATGCCGAGATCAGCTACCCGATGGCGATAGTGGCCATGCACGGGACCGACGCCGTTAAGGCGTTTCACACCTTCCTTCTGGGTAGCGAGGCGGCGACAGTATTCAAACGCTTCGGCTTTTCGGTAAGGTAGCCCAATGCTGACTGAATTCGAGCTGCAGGCGCTGTGGCTCAGTCTCAAAGTTGCCTTGCGCAGCGTCGCATTTGCGCTGCCGTTTGCGGTGGTTGCCGCGTACATACTCGCGCGCAAGCGCTTTCCCGGCAAAGTACTGTTCGATGGTGTAATTCATCTGCCGCTGGCACTGCCGCCGGTGCTGGTTGGCTACCTGCTGCTGCTGACTTTCGGCATTCGCGGCCCGCTGGGCGGATGGCTCTACGACGCCTTTGGACTGCGTCTGGCATTCACTTCGGTGGGCGCCTCTATTGCGACCGCGGTGATGTCCTTTCCGCTGATGGTGCGCGCTATCCGATTGTCGATCGAGGCCATCGACCTGGGACTGGAGCGCGCCGCTGCGACGCTCGGCGCATCGCCGCTAGACCGGTTGATTACCATTACCCTGCCGCTGATGTTACCGGGCGTGTTGTCCGGTTGCGTGGTGGCTTTTGCGGCAAGCTTGGGTGAGTTCGGGGCGGTAATCACCTTCGTTTCCAACATTCCAGGCGAAACGCAGACTTTGCCCTTGGCGATCTACGCCGCGGTGCAGAATCCCGACGGCGACGCGGCAGCGGCGCGACTGGCAGCTCTGTCGCTGGTCCTGGCGCTGAGCGGCCTGATCATTTCAGAAGTCATTGCGCGCCGTGCTCGGCGCATGCTCGGTGGCGCGGCGGACGAATGACGATGATCGATCTGGACATCAGGAAGCGGCTCGGTGATTTCGCCCTGGATGTGTCTTTTTCGATTCCCGGGCATGGCGTGACGGCCTTGTTCGGGCGTTCCGGTGCCGGCAAGACTTCGGTGATTGCCGCCATTGCGGGGCTTTTGCGCCCGGACGAAGGGCACATCCGGGTGGCCGGTCGCACCCTGTTCGATGCTCGTGTCGGTGCTGACGTACCGATACACAGGCGCCGGGTCGGCTATGTGTTTCAGGACGGTCGTTTGTTCCCGCACCTGTCGGTGCGCGACAACCTGCTCTACGGTTACCGGCGTTCACCGCTCAGGAACCGCCGTATCACCATGGAGGAAGTGGTCGCGCTGCTCGGTGTCGCGCCATTGCTGGAACGGCGGCCGCGCGACCTGTCCGGCGGTGAGAAGCAACGGGTCGCCATCGGGCGCGCCTTGCTGGCTCAGCCCGAGGTCTTGTTGATGGATGAACCGTTCGCATCACTGGATGCGCCGCGCAAGCGGGAGATCCTCCCCTATCTGGAACGTCTGCGCGATGAACTGCGGCTGCCTATCGTCTATGTCAGCCATGCGATCGAGGAAGTGGTGCGGCTTGCCAACCAGGTGGTGGTGCTGGACGCCGGTCGCGTGGCGGCGACGGGGACTCCGGAGCAACTGGGAGAGCGCTTGGATCTGCGGCCTTTGCTTGGCGAATTTGAATCCGGTGCAATCATCGATGCTCAGGTGACGGCATTCGACAGTCAGTTCGAACTTTCGACGCTGGCATTCGAGGGCGGTGTTTTGCGCGTGCCGGGCAGGGCGGGCGACCTTGGGGCGTTGGTGCGGGTTCGGGTGCGTGCTCGCGACGTTTCGCTGGCGCTGGAGAAGCCGGCTGCGATCAGTGTGCAGAACATATTTGCCGGTGCCGTGGAGGAGGTGTTCGAGGACTCCGGCGCCTACGCCGAGCTGAAATTGCGGGTAAGCGGGACCCGGTTTCTATCGCGCGTGACCCGGGAGTCAGTCAGTCGTCTGGGGCTGGTGCTGGGAGCACAGGTCTATCTGCTGGTGAAATCGGTTTCCCTTGACCATGAAACGGTGTCCACGGTTCCTGGCAGGGCTAATGGCGGATTGCGTCACGGTGATTGATAGAATGCGCAGCTTCGGATTGGGATGTTCATGAAAATTTTCGGATTTGCCGGCTGGTCCGGTAGCGGCAAGACCACGCTGATAGAAAAGCTGATTCCCGATTTCACGGCGCGCGGGTTGAAGGTGTCGTTGATCAAGCGGGCGCATCACGCTTTCGATGTCGATGTTCCGGGAAAGGATTCCTGGCGGCACCGGCAGGCAGGTTGCCAGGAGGTCCTGGTCAGTTCGGAGAACCGCTGGGCGTTGATGCATGAACTGCGCGGCGAGCCGGAGCCGAGCCTGGAGGAGTGCATGGACCACATATCGCCCTGCGATTTGCTGCTGGTGGAGGGCAACAAGCACTATCCGTTGCCCAAGCTGGAAGTGTGGCGGGAATCCGTTGGCAAGACGCTGTTGCATCCGCAGGATGCCCACATTCTGGCGATTGCGTCGGATGTTCCTGTCAATACCGCATTGCCCCGCTTTGGCCTGGATGAGGTGCGCAATATTGCTGAATTTATCCTTGGCAACGCCAGGGAACGCTGAAAGGAAGCTCACTGTGAATCAGGGTTTGTTATCGGTCGACGAGGCGCTCGGGCGCCTGCTCGCGGGGGCGGAGCCTATTGCGGGATGCGAACGGGTTGCAACCAGGGAGGCGACCGGGCGGGTGCTCGCCGAGCCGCAGCTATCGACCATGGATGTGCCGTCTCTGGATAACAGCGCCATGGATGGCTACGCCGTGCGCGTGGCTGATGTCAAAGCCGTGCCTGCGCGCCTGAAAGTCGCACAGCGCATTTTTGCCGGATTTGTCGGCAGGAAGCTCGAGGCCGGCACCGCGGCGCGGATATTTACCGGGGCGCCGATTCCGGAAGATGCCGATGCCATCGTGATCCAGGAAAACACCGCAACCGAAGGCGACGAGGTGATCATCAAGACGCCGCCCGCCGCGGGCGAATGGATACGCCGTGTCGGGCAGGACATCCGGGCAGGCAGCCAGATCCTTCCGGCGGGCATCCGCCTGCGTCCGCAGGACACGGGGCTTGCCGCCTCGGTGGGCATAGCCGCAATGAATTTGAGGCGGCGTGTCAGGCTGGGTTTGTTCTTTACCGGCGATGAACTGGCAATGCCGGGCGAGCCGCTGCCGCCGGGGCGCATCTACAACTCCGCGCGCTTCACGCTGCCGGGGCTGGCGCGACAACTGGGATGCGAGGTGGTCGATTACGGCATCGTCGAAGATACGCTGGATGCCACGCGTGCGATGTTGCGGCGCGCCGCAGCCGAGTGCGACATCATCATCACCTGCGGCGGGGTGTCGGTCGGTGAGGCTGATTTTGTGAAACCCGCGGTCGAGGCAGAAGGTGAACTGCTGATGTGGCGTATCGCCATGAAGCCGGGGCGTCCGCTGGCTTTCGGGCGTGTGCGGGCTGGCGTCCGATCCGCGTCATTTCTAGGTCTGCCGGGAAATCCGGTATCGAGCTTTGTCACCTTTGTACTGTTTGCGCGCCCCTTCATTCTCAGGACTCAGGGTATCGACAAGGTCGCCCCCAATGTAATCGCTGCGCGCGCCGACTTCGACTGGCTTAATCCAAACCCGTTGCGCGAGTTCCTGCGCGTAAAATGGAACGAAGCCGGTGGCCTTGATCTTTACCGCACGCAGGATTCGGCGGTATTGACCTCTACCGTATGGTCCGACGGCCTGGTGGACAATCCGGAGGGCAAGGTAATCCGGACGGGAGATCCGGTGCGCTTTCTTTCCTATGCGGCCTTATTCCAGTGAGGCGGCATTGGTACCTGTGAGGTTGCAATGGTCGTAAAGCTTCTTTATTTCGCTTCCTTGCGCGAGCAGGTGGGCAGCAGTGGCGAGTCGCTTGATTTGCCCCTGGGCGTTGCGTCGGTTGCGACGTTGCGCGAGCACCTGATCGCGCGTGGCGGCGTGTGGCAGTCTGCGCTGGCCGGAAATCGCGCCTTGCGGGTCGCAGTGAACCAGGATCTGGCGGTTGCGACGACAGCGATCAAGGAAGGTGATGAGGTCGCTTTCTTCCCGCCGGTGACCGGGGGATAACTCAGGAAATGAGCGGACAGTCGGACGTCAGGGTGCAGACCGAGGATTTCGACGCGGGCGCGGAGATGGCGGCCATGCGGCGAGGGGATCCGAAAATCGGCGCGGTCGCGGCGTTTATTGGACTGGTGCGCGATGTCAACGACGGCAGCGCAGTGCGCAGCATGACACTGGAGCATTATCCGGGGATGACCGAACGTGCCCTCGAGGGTATCGTCACCGAGGCCAAGGGCCGTTTTCGAATCGAACATGCGCGGGTGATACACCGGGTGGGCGAACTCCAACCCACCGACCAGATCGTGCTGGTCATAACTGCGGGAGGCCACCGCGGGGATGCGTTCGCGGCCTGCGAATTCATCATGGACTTCCTGAAGACTCAGGCGCCGTTGTGGAAAAAGGAGCAGACCGTGGACGGCACTCGCTGGGTTGAGGCGCGAGGATCAGACGATCAGGCTGCAGCCCGCTGGGAGCCCAGACAGGCCTGAGCGGAAGCAGGGGCTTGGAAAAGCTACTGTGAATGTGACGAAATTTGTCAATTTCTCTGCAAATGCGGCATCTTAATCAGGTGCTATTTTAATAAAATTCTCTATCCATTTGAAAATAAAAGAATTTATAGCGGCGGATGATTTGGTATTTTCCTTGCTTGTCGTAGTGCTGTGCAGCACCTATTAGTAGGCCGTCAATAACCTGGAGACGCGATTTATGAAATCACTACAAAAAGGCTTTACCTTGATCGAGTTGATGATCGTGGTTGCGATCATCGGTATTCTGGCGGCGGTTGCGCTACCGGCGTATCAGGATTACACCGTTCGTGCGAAGGCGTCTGAGTTGATTCTGGCGGCTTCGGGGGCGCGCACAGGGATTTCCGAGAAATTTCAAACCGACCCGTCCAGCCCGACTACCGCGGGTGCCGGGATCACCATTCCCATCGTTGGCAAGCTTTCTTTTGCAACCGTGGGCGATGGTGGAACCATCGTCGTCAACGGCGATACCACCTCAACCAGCACCGGTCAGGCGATCACGATTACCGTGACCCCGACCTACAGCACACTGACCGGCACCATCACTTGGTCTTGCGTGGGTTCCCCGGCCAAATACATGCCGGCAACCTGCCGCTAAGCGCTTCGCGCTTCCCCAAAGCCCCTTTTCGGAGGGGCTTTTTTTCGCCTTTCTTTCCTGCGGCGGCAGGGCGCGTTGGTGCGTCAAATCCTGCTCACAAGGCAGGTACTGACTGGTCTCCTGATTCTGGGGTGACAATTTTTGTCACATTCGCCTCAGATATGGCAACCCGCTCCTCGCATCTTGCAAATAATAATCCTATCTATTTGAAAAATATAGAAACTATGTTCGCATTAGGTGGGCATTGGTTTTGCTTATGGTTATCTGCGCTGGAAGGCATCAGCATTAATAACCGGGAGAAAAAGTTTATGAAATCGCTACAAAAAGGTTTTACCTTGATCGAGTTGATGATCGTGGTTGCGATCATCGGTATTCTGGCGGCGGTTGCGCTACCGGCGTATCAGGATTACACCGTTCGTGCGAAGGCGTCTGAATTGATTCTGGCGGCTTCGGGGGCACGCACAGGGATTTCCGAGAAATTTCAAACCGACCCGTCCAGCCCGACTACCGCGGGCGCCGGGATCACCATCCCCATCGTTGGCAAGCTTTCTTTTGCAACCGTGGGCGATGGTGGAACCATCGTCGTCAACGGCAACACCACCTCGACCAGCACCGGTCAGGCGATCACGATTACCGTGACACCGACTTACAGCACGCTGACCGGCACCATTACCTGGTCTTGCGTGGGTTCCCCGGCTAAATACATGCCGGCGACCTGCCGCTAAGCTCTTCACGCTTCGCAAAAGCCCCTCTTTCGAGGGGCTTTTTTTTGTCCCGCTTTTTCAGCGCCAACGCAGAGATTGGCGGCATAGGTTGTTTGCTGTGTTGGCTTAGGCGGGAAAATTGGCGTCGACGCTGGTGGATGGCGATCAGTCACGCAGGTGACCAAATTTGTCCCGTTTGGCGTGAATGTGACCCGCGGTCCCCTCTGTCTAAATTAAGTGTTTAAAAAGTAAAGGGAAAGACAAAAACTTTTGTGGCATGACCCGTGCATGAGCGTGTCCGGGCAACAAACCCTTTAAATCAAAACCTAGGAGTTTCATGAGAACCATTCAAAAAGGCTTTACGCTGATCGAACTGATGATCGTTGTCGCGATTATCGGTATCCTGGCTGCGGTCGCGCTGCCGGCATATCAGGATTACACGGTACGTGCCAAGGCATCGGAGTTGATTCTTGCCGCTTCCGGGGCGCGTACCGGAATCTCCGAAAAATTCCAGACAGACCCGTCCTCACCGACCACCGCGGGCGCGGGCGTGACGATACCCATTGTAGGCAAGCTTTCATTTGCTACCGTGGGTGATGGCGGCACCATCGTCGTCAATGGCAACACCACTTCGACGAGCACTGGTCAGGCCATCACCATCACCGTGACCCCGACTTACAGCACACTGACCGGTACCATCACCTGGTCTTGCGTAGGTTCCCCGGCCAAATACATGCCGGCGACCTGCCGCTAAGCGTTTCGCGCTTCGCAAAAGCCCCTCTCAGGAGGGGCTTTTTTTTTGCACATTTCCCATTGGCATGTACATGTTCGTGATGCCGGAGAGAATGAATTTTCGGCGGTGCGGGCGGGGCAGTGATGAGCGTGTCGCGCTGTCCGTCGACAGCAAAAGCGACCAAATCCGTCTTGTTTGGCGTAATTGTGACCTGGACAGGCCATGGGGAAAAGGTAAGTGCTTAAAAAACATGGGTTAAGACTTGTTGATTTGTGGCATGACAAATGCATAAGTGTGTCCGTGCAGCAAACCCATAAAACAACTTAGGAGTTTCATGAGATCCATTCAAAAAGGTTTTACGCTGATCGAACTGATGATCGTTGTCGCGATTATCGGCATCCTGGCCGCAGTGGCTTTGCCGGCGTATCAGGACTACACCGTACGTGCGAAAGCATCGGAGTTGATTCTTGCTGCTTCCGGGGCGCGCACGGGAATCTCCGAAAAATTCCAGACGGACCCGTCCTCGCCGACCACCGCAGGGGCGGGCGTGACGATACCCATTGTGGGCAAGCTTTCCTTTGCAACAGTGGGTGATGGCGGGACCATCGTCGTCAATGGCGACACCACCTCGACCAGCACCGGTCAGGCGATCACGATCACCGTGACGCCGACCTACAGCACACTGACCGGCACCATCACCTGGTCGTGTGTGGGTTCACCGGCCCGTTATATGCCAGCGACTTGCCGCTAAGCGTTCCAGACTGATCCAAAGCCCCTCTCCGGAGGGGCTTTTTTTTTGCGCGATACAATTCCCGCTGGCACTCGGATGCCGGATCGTTTTGGTCCCAATCCAGTATGCTCAGGGTATTGCCCAATAGGCAAACCCGTTAGGCACGATTTTTCAACCAGATCTACGTGATGGATTCCTTTGAATGGCAATAGCGGTGCGGCAACCGGGCAGCCGTGCAGTTGCATTATGGATGGTGCTGCTGGTCACGCCGGCGCTGTTTTCCCTGAATATGCTGGTTTCCCGTCTGGTAGCGGGCTGGCTGCCTCCTGTAAATCTGACGTTCTGGCGCTGGTTTCTTACCGCGCTTTTTGCGGGCGCCCTGGCCGCTCCGGGAATTGTCAGGAGTCTTCCGGTTTTGCAACGCGAATGGCGGCGATTGCTGCTGCTGGGTGCGATAGGCATGTCGCTCTGCGGCCTGTCTGCCTACGAGGCCGGTCACTCCACCAGCACCGCAAATATTGCGCTGATTTACGCCTCCTCCCCAGTCATGATGGTGCTGCTAGAGTGGGTGTTCGGGAAGGACCGGCTGGGAGCCATTCAGGCAACGGGGATAGCATTGTGCCTGCTGGGAGTATTGGCTATTGTGGCTCGGGGTGACGCGGGCGTGCTTTCGCGCATGAGTTTCGTGAGCGGAGATTTGTGGTCGCTCTCCGGCGCCGTCGGCTGGGCGGCGTATTCCTATTTGCTGCGCCATATGCCCAGTGAACTGGAATTCTCGGTGCGCCTGCCGGCACTTTGCGCCGGCGGCGCCGTGGCTATCGCGCCGTTTGCATTGATGGAAACCCTGAATACCGGAGGGCTGCCCTTATCGCTGAAAAGCCTTGGCATGCTTGCCTTGATCGTGGTGGTCGCTTCATACGCCTCTTACGTCGCATACGCCGCGTTGCAGCGCATGACCAGCGTCTCCTTCGCTGGCCTGGCGGTGTATGTTTCTCCTTTTTATGCCGCGCTCTACGGGTGGTTGTTCGTGGATGAATCGCTGCAAGGATTCCATTTGATCGGCGCAGCCATGGTTCTCGCCGGCGTGTGGCTGGCGGGCAGGTATCCGCGGCAACGTGATGATCTGGTGCCCTCTTGAGCGATTCATTGCAACTCGACGAGATGTTTATGCAGGAGGCTTTGACCCTGGCTGCCAGGGCGGCGAGCACTGGCGAGGTGCCGGTCGGTGCGGTGGTGGTCAGGGACGGGGTAATTGTCGGACGCGGATGGAATGCCCCCATTTCGGAACTCGACCCGAGCGCGCATGCGGAGATCCGCGCACTGCGTGATGCAGCGAAGCAAATCGGCAATTATCGCCTGCCCGGCTGCGACCTCTACGTCACGCTCGAGCCGTGCATCATGTGCTGCGGCGCCATCCTGCATGCGCGCATGCGGCGCGTGACATTCGGAGCCAGTGATCCCAAGACCGGCGCCTGTGGCAGCGTATTGAATGTGTTTGCTGAAAAGCGCCTCAATCATCAGACCGAAGTTTCCGCAGGATTGCTCGCGAAGGAATGCGGCGCGGTGCTTTCGGTTTTTTTTGCCGCGCGACGTGCCACCAGAGTGATTTGAACCATGCCAAGAATTGAAATCTCCCTGACGGAGCAGCGTCTCGTTCTGTCGGACGACGCGGGACACGCATTGCGTCACTATCGCGTTTCCACCGCAAAAAACGGACCTGGTGAGGCACGGGGAAGTTTTTGCACTCCGCGGGGCAGGCATATCGTCCGTGCCAGGATTGGCGCCGGTCAACCGTTGAACGCGGTATTTGTGGGCCGACGTCCGACCGGGGAAATCTGGACTCCAGAGCTTTTCGAGAAATTCCCCGATCGCGACTGGATTCTGACGCGAATTCTCTGGCTCTCGGGCTGTGAGCCGGGATTCAACCGCATGGGTAATATGGATTCCATGCGCCGTTTTATCTATATCCACGGCAGCCATGATTTTGCCGAAATGGGTCGCCCAGGTTCGATCGGCTGCATCCGGATGCGTAACATGGATATCGTTGAATTGTTTGATGCTGTGCCGGCAGGCACTCCTGTAACGATTAGCGAATCGTAATTACCCCAAAAGGGGGGGCTTTGCCGCCAGAAAGTCACCATGGCCGACGCCAGACCACAATTCGCGATTGATGATGCAGAAGTCGAGTTCACTCCCATTCGCGCGCAGGGGGCTGGAGGCCAAAATGTCAACAAGGTTTCCAATGCAGTACATATGCGCTTCGATATCAATGCGTCATCGCTGCCGGCGACGCTGAAGGAACGGTTGTTGGCTTTGCGCGATCAGCGCATCAGTTCCGACGGGGTAATCGTAATCAAGGCACAGCAATACCGTAGCCTGGAGAAAAACCGGGCGGAGGCAATGCTGCGGCTGCATGAATTGGTGGCGCGCGCCGCGCATGTACCCAAGCCCAGGCGCGCCACCAAACCGAGCCGGGCTGCCAAGAAACGGCGCCTGGACAGCAAAGTCAAGCGCGGACAAATCAAAGCGTTGCGTGGACGCGTGAGCGACTGAACTGGGTCAAGGCCGCAACGCGACACGAATACAAGCTCCGCCAGGGCTGGGTGGCAAACCCTGATGATCGGGCCAATTCAGGGCGTTATCGTGGCTGGCAGTTCGCCGCGTCGAGTATTGCGTTGCGTCAGCGTATTCTTGCGCGCTTGCTCAGATCACCCTGTCGTCGCCGCCATCCACCGGAATTTGAGCGGCGGTGGTTTTTGCGAAAAGCGGACCGCATAATTCCGCAGCCAATTCAGCAACGTCGTGGCTGCTTATCTCGACTTTCATGACATTGCGCGTCTTGTACTGCTCGACGCTCATTCCATAATTTGCCGCCCGCTGCGCCAGCACCTCGTCCGTCCACAAACCGGTGTCGAACACGGCGTTGGGATGCAGGGAGTTGATGCGAATTCCTTCCGCACCCCATTCGAGTGCAGCCACCCGGACCAACTGGTTGAGGGCCGCCTTTGACGCCGAGTAGGCGGCCGCGCCGGGACCTGGGGCGGGCACGTTCTTGGAACCGATTACCGCAACTCGCCCCCCGCGCGGTGCCAGCTTGAGGAAAGGGTGGATGAGTCGGAGCATGGCCAGATTGGCGTCAAGATTGACCGCCATCACGCGGCGCCACTCGGCATCTCCCATATCGGCAATTCTGCGGCTCTCGCCGAAGACGCCGGCATTGAGAACCGCCATATCCAAACCGCCAAATTGCAGGATGGCCAGTTCGATCGATGCGCGCACCTTGGCGGGGTCGGTAAGGTCGCAGGTGAGGCCGAGGTAATCCGCTCGCTGGTGCAGGTTTTGCACCGAGGGGTTGACGTCAAGGCCCAATACGGCAGCTCCGCGTGCCAGCAGACTTTCCACAGCAGCCTTGCCGATGCCCGATGCTGCGCCTGTTACCAGCGCGACTTCCCCTAGAAATACCGGTGGCTTGCCCGATTTCTTCAGCTTTGCCTGCTCCAGGTCCCAGTATTCAACTTCAAAAAGTTCCGCCTGGCCCAAAGGCCGATAGCCACCCAGTGCTTCGGCGCAGCGGATGACATCCATGGAGTGCTCGTAGAGTTCGGCGACCACCAACGCATCCTTGGCGCTGCGCCCAAGGGTGGTCATGCCCAATGCCGGGTCGAGCACCACTCGAGGGGCCTGGTCAAGAATCGCTTTGCGGTCGTGTGCGCCGGGTTCGTTGATGGCGAAGTACTCACGATAGGCGGAGGCGTAGGAGTCAACATCGCTACCGAGCATCGGGATGCGTTTGGTGCGGATGATGTGATCGGGCGTGATCGGTCCGCGTTGTGAATAGCCTGCGCAATCCGGATGCGCTGCAAATGCGAGTGTTCGCGCATTGGTGACGGTACGCATCAGCATCGGCGCGCCGACGAGGGAGGAGAGACGTTTCCGCAACAGCGCCTGGGCTGGAGCGGCAACTCGTGGAACTGCCGTTGACGGTTCCTCGGAAACCAGGGCGCCGCGCGATTGAAGATAATCCTCGGCCAGGGTGACCAGATCGATCATGCGTTCATAGGATTCACGCGCATTCGCGCCAAACGAGAAGATTCCATGGTTAAGAAGCACCATGCCGATGGTGTCGGCAGTCTTTTCCCGGGAAAATGCTTCCGCGCAATAGCGTGCCAGTTCGAAACCTGGCATCAGGTAGGGAATCACCACGCATCGGTTGCCGTAGACCTCGCGGATTCGCTGCTCGCCATTGGCCGTATTGGAAATTGCGAGTACCGCATCCGCGTGCGTGTGGTCGACGAAACGATAAGGAAGGCAGCCATGCAGGATGGTCTCAATGGATGGTGCCGGGGCGCTGGCACGCAGCATATGGGTGGTGAGTTCATTCACCATCTGCGGATCGGACAGCACCGGCAATTTTGCGAGTTTCAGAACGTGGTCGAGCCGAACCGGCGAAAATCCCGGCGCCTCGATCGTCTCCAGATCCCATCCGCTGCCCTTGACGTAAAGCACGGTCTCAGGCTCGCCAAAAATATTCGTCTCCTCGATCTTTACCGAGGTATTTCCGCCACCGTGCAATACCAGCGACTTGTCGCGGCCGAGCAGGCGCGAGGTGTAGACACGCAATGCAAGATCGTCGCTGCACTTCTTTGCTTCTTCATCGCGCCACAGACTTTTCATGCAAACCTCTCTGGATTGATCCAATATTATAAGGGGCACCAATGACATTCATGCCCGATTTTCCCGTCATCCAGGTGCTTGACTGGGGTGAGGCCGAAGCGCGTGCCCGCAGCGTGCGCGACGCGGTATTCATTGTCGAGCAGAAGGTGCCCGTGGAGCTCGAGTGGGATGAATGGGATGCGAGGTGTGCTCATGCGCTGGCGCTGGATGCGCGCTCCAATCCAGTGGGCACCGCGCGACTGCTGCCGGACGGGCATATCGGCCGCATGGCCGTTATTGCCGGGTGGCGCGGCAAGGGGGTTGGCAGAGCACTGGCGCTGGCGCTTCTGGAAAAAGCCAGGGAAAGAGGCATGCGCCGCATTGTGCTGCACGCACAGACGCACGCCAGCGGTTTCTACCGCAAGCTGGGTTTCGAAATATCCGGCCCGGAATTCGAGGAAGCCGGTATCGCGCATGTCGCCATGTCCATTACTCTTGGCGTACCGTAAAGCGGTGGCTGGTGGTGCCGCCGATTGAACCTTCTGCGGTGAAGCTGCGCTCGTGGAATTCAACTGTGCCGTCAGTGCCGATGCGCAGCACCGTGGAGCAGCGTGTGCCATACACTGCATCGCGAATCCGGATGGCAGATGAGCGGCGTTCCCGATCCAGGCCGATGCCGGTACTGGGCAATTCGCCGTCTGGCGCCTGTTCCTCGTCGGCGAGAAGCCTGAAATAGTCTTCGGCAGCGAAAGGTTGCTGCATCTGAAGCCCAAGCTGGGCGATTCCGCGGGTGACTTTGGGCCATGGCTCGTCAAGCAGGTGGTTGGACAGGCCGTGCAGGCCCGCCGACACCGGCATCGGGTCGTTTCCGCGATTGGACAGGAACCACAAATTCTCCCCGAATCCTGCCAGCAGGCTGAAACCGTTGTAGCGGCTGGCTTGCCCGGATATGCGCTCCAGGTAAAGTTGTGGTGATTCGGTACCCAGAAGAAAATCGCCAGCCAAGGCGCCGCGCGAAGGGGCGTCATTCCTGTGTGATCCAGGGTCCCTGAAATTGGTGATGGCGGCAAAACGGCCCGTTCGGGCAATGCCCAACCACGTCCCTCCGGCCTTCATGTCGCGTCCGGCCAGGATCTCCGGGTGCTCTGACCACCATGCGGCGGCCAGTGTCGGCCTGACAAAGAACTCGTCGCGGTTTGCGGCAAGTTGGAGAGTGACGCCAGGCTGCGCTCGGTGCGCGAACAGGATGAGGCACATCGTGCGCGGGGAACTCTATAAAGGCCTGAATAATTCCGTGATGCGCCGCGATTGCGGCGCAAGCAGTTCGGCAATTCCCAGGCGATTCGTTTCACTATCCATAATTGACTGAAATGCCACGGGATCCGGCACACCTTCGTAGACTTCCATCCAGGTTTCAGTCTTGTCGCGGCGGCACAGCAGGCGGCCGTGAATCCCGGTTGCGGCGGCAATCGATTGCTGCAGCGCTAGCGCCGCGGCGCGGACTTCGTGCTCTTTGGGAGCATTGACATCGTAATAAACATAAAAGCTGAAGCTCATGGGTTGGCGCCTGGGGCAGTTCAGGTTATGTCGTAAGGCAGCGGTATGAATTTCAGAGCAGGTCCATCCGGGGTTTTTAGATGCACCGTAGAGGAGTCGTGGCTGCCCACTTGTGCGACAGCCAGCAGATCGCAGCCCCCCCCGGGCGCAGGCTGCGCATTTACCACGAGTCCGCTGACCTGAGCACCCAGATCATCGCTGAACAATTCATCCCCGGGCGATGCTTCGACCTCCAGGTGTGCACGGTACATGCGACGCTTCACCTTTCCCAGGTATTGGGTACGTGCGACGATCTCCTGTCCCGTATAACAACCTTTCTTGAAACTTACCCCGCCGATGAGTTCCATATTGGCCATTTGCGGAATCAGCTGATCCTGGGTTGGCGCCGTAATCAAGGGTATTCCCAGGAAGATTTCGATCCATTGCCAGTCGCCCGAGCCGACCGGAACAAATCGGGTGCAAATCCCGGTTATTGTGGCAGGGGCCGAGGACAGCGGGACGAGCAGCAACAACCGCTCACCGAACAACTGAAATACCTGCAACCCGGCAGGAAAGGTGCCGTCAAAGGATTCCGAGAATGCGTCCCGGCAAGCAGGACCGGCAAGCCCGATGAGGACGATGCCGTCGCCCGGCATGTCGATTTTGACCTGGGAGCGCAGTACGAACATCGCCAGCCGTTTCTGAATTGCAGCGGCAATGCTGGTCGAGAGCAGCATGACAAACCCGTCCTGGGTGCGCAGCAGGGTAAATGACGCAAGCATGCGGCCCTTGGGGGTGCAGTAGCCGCCGAGTGAGCTGCCCCCCTGGGGGATTGCCTTGACATCGCAGCTCAACTGCCCCTGCAGAAAGCTTTCGGCATCCTTGCCGGAGAAATGCAGTGCCGCGAGGTGGGACAGATCGGCGAATATCGCAGAGGATTGCGTCGCCTGACGCTCCGCAGTTGGATTGCCGAAATCACGCACCACACCGGATTCGATGCGCGCGCCGATTTTTTGCAGGGTTTCTAACCAGCTTGAGTCCATAGGCAGCGGGTTATTATACGGGCTGTGCACTTCGGTTTTTTGCATCCCTTCGCATGTTTCGCGTCCTAAGGCTCCTGGCTTTTGCATGTTTCGCGGGCGTGGTGGTGTTTGCCGTATGGCTGATTTTCCTTGCCTCGGCACCACTGCCCCTGCTTTCAGAAAATGTGGAGTTTTCCATTCTTACCGGCAGCTCGCTGCGTTCGGCCACCCGACAGATGGCGGAGGCGGGCGTTCCTTTATCCGAAGCGCATTTCAACCTTCTGGCGCGCATTACCGGAAAAGGCACGCGCATCAAGGCAGGCAGCTATGAGGTGGCGCGGGGAGCAAGTCCCTGGGAATTGCTGCGCAAGATCACCTCGGGGGACGTCCTGCTCAGCGAAGCGATGTTCGTCGAAGGTTGGACGTTCACGCAAATTCGCAGGGCGCTGGATGCGCTCGAGGCAGTGCGGCACGATACGCGCGGCCTCACTGACGCGCAAATTATGGAACGCCTGGGGCTGCCATCCGGGATGGCGGCGGAGGGTTTGTTCTTTCCGGAAACCTACCTGTTTGCCAAAGGCGAATCTGATTTGAAGGTGCTTGCTCGCGCACACCGTCTGATGAGCAGGAAACTGGAGGCGGTCTGGGAGGCGCGTGGCGAAGGATTGCCCTACAAGACCACCTATGAGGCCCTGATTCTCGCTTCCATCGTGGAAAAGGAAACCGGTGATCCCGCCGAGCGGGCGACCATTGCAGGTGTTTTCGTCAATCGATTGCGAATCGGCATGCGCCTGCAGACGGATCCGACGGTGATATACGGTATGGGGGAACTCTATAAGGGCAATATCCGCAAAGCCGATCTGGAACGGGACACCCCGTTCAATTCCTATACCCGGGCGGGACTCCCGCCGCATCCCATAGCCATGCCGGGGCTGGCAGCCTTGCGTGCGGCCGTGAATCCCGCGAAGACCGATGCAATCTATTTTGTGGCTCGTGGCGATGGGTCACATCAGTTTTCGCGCACACTCGAGGAGCATAACCGGGCGGTCACTCGTTATCAGAAAAAGGGCCGTCCATAATTCGGGCGGGCACGGTTATGATTCGCCGGATTGGTGTCCGCGGGGGTGTCGCGTTGCCTGGATGCCCCTTTAATCGCCGGTGTGGATATGGAGAAGAAGGTTTGTGAGCCACGGAAAATTCATCACCCTGGAAGGCGTTGACGGAGCCGGTAAGAGCAGCCACGTAGAGTGGATCGCCGAACGTCTGCGTGCGCAGGGGCATACGCTGGTGGTGACGCGTGAACCGGGCGGCACCCCCTTGGGCGAAAAGTTGCGCGACCTGCTGCTGAGCGAATCGATGCACCTGGAAACCGAGACTTTGCTGATGTTTGCCGCACGCCGCGAGCATCTGGCTCAACTCATCGTACCGGCATTGGCGCGCGGCGATTGGGTGCTTTCGGACCGTTTTACCGACGCCAGTTTTGCTTATCAGGGAGGTGGACGGGGTCTGGCCGGGCAGCGGATCAGCGAGTTGGAAAACTGGGTACAGCAGGGATTGCAACCGGACATGACCTTTTTTTTCGACTTGCCGGTGGAAATCGCCAGACAGCGCCTGACTGCCAGTACCGCGAACCCGGACCGTTTCGAAAAGGAAGACGTGGCGTTTTTCAACCGGGTCCGCAAGGCTTATCAGAATCGGGCAGAGGCATTTGAAAATAGAATAAAAGTTATTGATTCTAGTAAGTCAATAGAACAAATTAGAGTAATACTTGGCAAATGCTTATTAAGTATATGATTTAATGTATAAATGGCATATAGGTTCATTTGATTTTCTGCATCGACAGCGGTCCCGGCTGGCGCATGCAATACTTTTGCAAGCACCTGAAGGAACAGGAGTTTTCGATTTTTCTATGGAATGGGCGCAAGCCTTGCTGTGCGAATCGGCACAGCAACCGCGACAAGCTTGTGGTCAATGCCTTGCCTGTGGCTGGTTTGTTGCAGGAAACCACCCCGATTTCCGATTGGTGCAACCGGACAGCCATGTCAAGGAAGCGGAAGCGGTTGATGACGGTCCACCGCTCACCGCGCGTGAACGCGAGAAGAAGAGCGACCAGATTCGTATCGATCAGGTGCGGGAGCTGCAGTCGTTCATGAATCTGGGGACGCACCGCGCCGGCAGGCGTGTGGTGCTGTTGCACCCGGCCGACAGCATGAATTCGTCGACGCAGAATGCTTTGCTCAAGAATCTCGAGGAGCCGGCGGCAGGAACAGTATTCATTCTTGCCACGTCTCGGGGGCACCGCCTGTTGCCGACAGTCAGGAGCCGCTGCCAGATGGTCAGCCTGCCCCAACCCGCTCCCGAGGAAGCGCTTCAGTGGCTTCGTGAGCAAGGTGTGGAGCAGGCAGAGACGCTGCTTGCCCTGGCGGGAGGAGCACCGCTGCTGGCGGCCAATTTGGCGGATCGGGCGGATTTTCTTGAACAGTTGGCAGATCAATTGGCGAATCCCCGCGTCGATGCCCTGGCGGTTGCCGCTTTGTGCCAGCGTGTGCCGCCTGTCGAGGTGGTTACCGCACTGTATCGCTGGTGCTATGACCTGCTCTCCAGCAGGATCAGCGGCCGGGTGCGTTACCACGCAGGCCGTGCGCTCGCGGTGAGTTCGCTTGCAGCGCATTGCTCCCCGCGACTCATCGCCGGATACCTGCGCCGCCTCGGACGTGCTCGCGCATTGGCGGAACATCCGCTGAATCCGCGCCTGTTCATGGAAGATCTGCTTTTTGGGTATGTGGCCATGCTCGAAGGCAAGGCCGGGCACCTGTCAGGCCAGTACCCGTGAAGGGCGCCGCAGGGGAACTCGATGCTGGTTGATTCGCATTGCCATCTTGATTTTCCCGAGTTTGACGGGCGGTTGCCGGAATTGCGCGCCGCCATGGCGGTCAACGGAGTCACGCACGCGTTGTGCATTTCCACCACCATTGCGGGTTTTTCCAAGGTGCGGGCTCTGGCGGAGCAGCACGATAATTTCTGGTGTTCAGTAGGGGTGCATCCAGACACCGAGGGCGCGGAAGAGGTCACACAAGCGGAACTGGTGGCGCTTGCCTCCGCTGAAAAAGTCGCCGCAATTGGAGAGACCGGTCTGGATTATTTCCGTCTCAAGGGCGATCTCGAATGGCAGCGCGAGCGTTTTCGCCGCCACATCCGTGCCGCCCGCGAAGTGGGCAAGCCACTGGTCATTCATACTCGTGCCGCCCCCGAGGACACCCTGAGGCTGATGCGCGAGGAGGGCGCCGCGGAAGTGGGCGGCGTGATGCACTGTTTTACGGAAAGCCTGGAAGTCGCGCGCGCTGCCATCGATATGGGTTTTTTCATTTCTTTCTCCGGCATTGTCACCTTCAAGAACGCCGCGGCGCTGAAAGAGGTCGCGCGCGCTCTGCCGCTTGACAGGATTCTGGTGGAAACCGATTCACCCTATCTTGCGCCAGTACCTCACCGCGGCAAGCTGAATCAACCGGCGCTCGTAAAGCATGTCGCCGAGGAAGTCGCTCGGCTGCGCGGCGACAGTTTCGAGAATATTTGCTGCGCCACCAGCAAGAATTTTTTCCGTCTTTTCAGGCTGACGCCCAGCGGCGTGATGCAAATCCGATGAAACGCGGATTGCAGCGAATTATTGCAGCTGCATTGTTGCTTGCATTTGCCGTGGCGGCTTACGCTCAGCTCGATCCCGAGCGCCTGCTGCGCATGGCAGAAACGAACGATGTCGCCGGCATTCAAGCGGCGCTGGCCCTCGGTGCCGACCCGGATACCGCCGACGAGCACGGCAATACCCTGCTGGCCGCCGCCGCCGCCGCAGGCTATGTGGAACTGGCGCAATTCCTTATTTCACATCGCGCCCGAATCAATAATCGCAATGCTTTTGGGGATACTTCCTTGATGGCGGCGTCCTATCATGGGCAACTGGAGATGGTGCGCCAATTGATCGCCAGCGGGGCCGAGGTCAATACCCAAGGTTGGACAGCGCTGCATTATTGCGCCTGGCAGGGGCATGTCGACGTTTGTACGTTGCTTATCGACCTGAGGGCGCGACTCAACGCGCGCTCCCCCAATGGCACGACCCCGTTGATGATGGCTGTTCGCCAAGGCAAAACCGGCGCGGTTCGTTTGCTGCTAGCGCATCGTGCCTCGACCGATCTCAAAAACGATGAAGGCGCCACAGCACTTTCCTGGGCGATACGCGACAATCGTGGCGACATGATCATGTTGTTGAAGGAAGCGGGTGCGACAGAGTAGGAATATCAATAATGCGGGAGGACCGGTGCCAGGCGGTGCTCGCGGAGATTAGTTAGGAGGCTCTGCAATGCCATATTTCAAGACGAGGAAGTTTCTCTGGTTGGTCAGCATGCTGTGCGTTTTTGGCGCGCAGTCGTCCTGGCCGCAGGCGTTTCCCGCGAAGCCGGTACACCTGGTTGTACCCAGTCCTCCTGGAGGCGGCTCCGACATTCTTTCGCGGCTTCTGGCGCAGAAGATGACCGAGTCTTTCGGGCAGGCGGTCATCGTCGACAACCGCGCCGGCGGCGACGGTATCGTCGGTTCCGAGGCGGTGGCGCGTTCCGCGCCGGACGGTTACACCATCCTGGTGGGCAATGCCACCGCGCAGGTTGCCAATATCTTCCTGCGAAAAGGCCTGCCCTATGACGCGGTGAAAGACTTTGCGCCCATCGCTGGCGGCGTCGAGTCAATCACCTGCATCGCTGTCGATGCCAGCCTGCCGATCCGCTCCGTCGCGGAACTGGTCGATACAGCGAAAAAGTATCCTGGCAAGCTCACCTATGGCAGTTCCGGTGCGGGTGGGGCCTATCACATGTCCGGTGAAGCGCTGAAGGCCATTACCGGAACCGATATCGTTCACGTCCCTTACAAGGGACTGGCACCCGCATTGACCGGCATGATTTCCGGGCAGATTTCGGCTGTCATTACGTCGGTGACAGTTGTTTTGCCGCAGGTGACTGCTGGCAAGGCCAGGATGCTTGCGTTCCTGGAGGCGCGGCGCTATGCGAAGCTGCCGGACATTCCCCTGGTGAGGGAGACCATTCCCGCATTTCGCGGCTCGACGATCTGGAACGGATTTTTTGCGCCCACCGGCACCCCGCCGCCCGTGATCAACCGGCTGAACGCCGAGTTCGTCAAAGCGCTCAATGCAGCCGATATCGCCGGCAAAATGGACGCGACCCAGGTCATCGGCGGCACCCCGGAACAGTTTTCTGCCTACTGGAAGGGACAGATTGAACTCTTCGGGCAACTGGCCAGGCTTTTGGGCATTGCGCCGCAATAAATTCGACTGGAGGGGGCATGGGCGGCATTGGCTGCATGCAGCACCGCGACGTCGATATTCAAAAAATAGAATACCTGCGGCATGACGGCAAACCATTGCTGGCGCGGGTTTCCAAGCCGCGCGGCAGAGGTCCGTTTCCTTCCGTGGTCGAAATGCACGGCGGCGCCTGGTGCGTGGGTGCTCGAAACAATAACGAAGCCATTAATCGTCCGGTTGCGGGCGGTGGTGCGGTGATCGCCGCGCTTGATTTCCGTGCGCCGCCCGAGGCTAGGGACCGCGCGGCAAAAAACTGGCCGCGCTGCTTCCAACAGTCGGCGCGAGATTTGTGCGCCGACGGTCTCACTAGCGTGTCAACGCAATTGCCTCACTGGCGTTGCAGGCCAACGGTCCTGACGATCTTTTCCCATAGTTCACGCTCGCTGCGGATGAATTCGGCGATGGAATCCGGCGTGCCCGCGTCGCTGCTGGTGAAGCCAAAGGAAAGCAGGCGCTGCTGGTACTCGGGATTGCGAACGATGGGGTCGAGTTCGCGCTGCATGCGCTGAATGATGGCACCAGGCGTTCCCGTCGGGGTCATCAGGATGCCGGTGCCGCCGGCGCGAAAGCCGGGAAGGGTTTCGGCAAAAGTCGGAATGTTCTCCAGACCCGGAAAGCGGTTGGGCGTGCCCACAGCAAGGATCTTGAGGCGGCCGCTCTTGCGATAGGTTTCCAGGGAGGCAATCGATCCGAACACCGCCTGGGTGCGGCCCTGGGCGGCGTCCTGCAGCATCTGCGCCGGCCCTTTGTAGGGCACGGAAACGATGTCGACACCCGCTATTTTGGTGAAGTACTGGCCGATGATGGGGCCTAGACTGCCGTCGGCGCCGTAACTCATTTTGCCCGGTTGAGTCTTGGCCAGGGCGATCAGTTCCGTCAGGTTTCTCACCGGGAGGTCTGGCGGCACGGCAATGGCAATGGCGCCGCTGTCGTAGATCTTGCCGACGATCGCGAAGTCCCGGTCTACGTCGTAAGGGAGCGACTTGAACATCATTCGATCGATGGCAATGTGATTGAGGCCCGCCAGGAAATAGGTATAGCCATCCGCGGCTGCGCGCGCTGCCGCCTGCGCGGCGATCTGTCCTGCGCCTCCGGCGACATTCTCCACAATGACACTGCGGCCAAGCGGCTTGGTGAGGCTGTCGGCGAGCAAGCGAGCCACCAGGTCCGGAGCGGTGCCCAGTGCCACGGAAATGACCAGGCGCACCGGTTTTGTCGGCCAGTTCTGAGCCGCCGAACCCGATGCATTGAGCAGCGCGCAAGCGCTCAACGCGGCCAGCGTCGTCCGGATTATTGTTTGGAACGTGCTTTCCTTGCAGGGACTCGCAGTGAGCATCATCTTGGTTTTGAAACCGACAAGCCGGCCTCCATTCGTTGCAGCCATTCCCGATAGAACGCGTGCGCTGAGAAAACTTTAGGTGCGCCCGAAGGTGAATTGCATTTTCAGTTCGAACAACTCCGGATCGCTATAAGCGGCCGGATGCACCCGGAGCACCTGATCACCCGAGTGGTCATCCACATGCCGTTTGACATTGATGGGATCCATTTCAGTTCCTCCAGGCAACTGCATATCCGCCCCTGGCGCAATCTGGTAGGTCATTCTCAGGCCGCGCGCTTTTGCCCTTCCGCACGAAGTTTTTCGGTCGCGGCCTGGTCTAGTTCCAGGGTAGCGGGATCGACGACCACCCCGTACAGTTGATGCGCGGCTTCCACGGAAACATAGCCTTGAATCACGTCGTGTAGGACTTTGGCCACCGGGCGCTTGGTGGGCGACCCAAAGCCGCCGCCGCCGCCGCCTCGCACCATGACTTTGTCGTTATGGCGGAGCAATTGCGAGGGCACTTTGGCATTGGGCAACTTGTCATGGCGAACGCCGCCGATCTCCAGTTCAACCTTGTTGGCCAATCCATCAAGGCCGCCCGCGAGCCCCCAAGGCGCGCAATGCGCGCGGTCGATGGTGGAGTTGATGGTGAGATCCTGCAAGGAGCGCACCGATCGCTCCGCGCCGATCCCGCCGCGGAATTCTCCGGCGCCGCCGGAGTCGGGCACCAGTCGAAAGAAATCCATCATCACAGGGTATTTGGCCTCTACCATTTCCACCGGGCTTGTATGCGTGTCGCCATCGTTCATCGCCACCGTTGCACACATGCCGTCTTCGGTCATCTTCGCACCCCAGCCGCCACCGGTGTGGCCAACCGTGCCGATGAAAAAGCGCCCGTCCTTGTGGGATATGCCGGTGCAACCGCACAGGATGAGGCAGGCGTGGTGGCCGGCGATGACCCGGTCGGGGATCGCCGGTGCGAGCGCCTTGAACACCGTATCAACCACCGTCATCGGATAGGTCATCCACAGGCGCATGGGGGCCGGCCGTATGGCGCTGATGAAGCGTCCTGGCGGGACTATGACCTTCAGGGGTCGAAAGCTGCCTTCATTGATTGGATAATCGGAGGGTGAGGTCAGGCATTTGAACGCCACCTGCGCGCAGGCCACGCCGGTCGAAGGGCCAGAGTTGTAGAAGCCGCGCACCTGGTTGCCCACTTCGGTCAGGTCAATGGTCATTTCACCGTTCTTGACGATCACCTTAACCTTTACCGGCACCCGCTTGCCTATCTCGATGCCATCGTCGTCCATAAAGGATTCGGCCTCGTAGGTGCCGTCGGCGATCGAGCGCATGCGCGCGCGCGCGGCACGCTCCGATTGATTCAGGATTTCATCAATGGCATCAAGTACCGGCAAACGGCCGTAGCGCGTGATCAATTCGAGGAAACGCCGCTCTCCGGTCAGAACTGCCGTGATCTGGGCGCGCAGGTCTCCCTGGGCGCGTTCGGGAATGCGAACGTTCATCATGATGACATCAACAAGGTCCTGATTGAGCTTGCCCTGGCTTTGCAATTTCATGATCGGGATCTGCAGTCCTTCGGAGTAAATATCCGTGGTGATGCCGTTGAGCACTCCGCCGATGTTGATCCAGTGCGCCATGCAGCAGGCAAAGCCGACCAGATGCCCCTCGAAAAACAGGGGCATCGTCAATGTGACGTGATTCAAATGACTGCCGGTGAGGTAGGCATCGTTGGTGATGAGAATGTCCCCGGGTTTCATGTTGTCGTATCCGAAGTGCGCAATCTTGGCCTTGATGGTCTCGGCCATGCCGCGGATGAACATGGGTAGGCCCAACCCGATGGAAACAGTCTCGCCCTTTGGCGTAAACAGGCCGACCGTGAAGTCGAGCGCTTCGGAGATGATCACGTTGTAGGCGGTGCGCATCAGATTGGTTTTCATGTCGCCGGTGACCGCCATGACGCCGTTACGCACGATTTCGGTCAGAATCGGATCAGCGTGCCGCTTTTTGTTATCTGTTTTCAGGTTCTTTTTCTTCACGTTCATTCTCCAGAATTGTGATGCTGCGACCTGGTGCCCCGCGCAGTGCTTCGGGCGCAGATTGTAATAGGCAGGCAGCGCTTGCGCTCGCCGAGTTTGGGGGATGCCGGCGTGCGGCAAAAGGGATGCGATTTTGCGGCATGGTTCGGTCGGTTGCGTCGATCCAGGCATTCCAGCAATATTCCCCCCCAATCGAAACAGGTATTTTTCACCCAGTAGAGCAGGTGTAATGGCTTCAATCCATTTTGAGCGTGGCGCTTGAGCCGGGTGCCGCGATCAATTGCGCCGCAAAGGGCGGGAAATCCGATTCTTGCGGACGTATCGGGCTGCGCAGGCGGCACGAGGGGAGTATTATCTCGCCCGATTTCACAATAGCTGGTGGATTTCCGGGGTATGGCTACAAAATCTAGGGGTTATAGCGCCGAAGACATTGAAATTCTTGAGGATCTTTCCCCGATCCTGCATCGGCCTGGGATGTATACCGACCCGGCCAACCCCAACCATGCGCTGGTCGAGGTCATTGACAATGCCTCGGACGAGGGGCTGGCAGGATTCGCGAAGTCGATATCGGTAGTGCTGCATGAAGACGGCTCGGCGACAGTCGAGGATGACGGTCGCGGCATACCAGTGGATATCCATCCCAAAAAGAAAGTGCCGGCGGTGCAGGTGATTTTTACCACACTGCATTCCGGCGGGAAATTTCGCAAGACCGATAAGGACGCCGCTTACCGCATCGCCGGTGGCTTGCATGGTGTCGGCATCTGCGTCACCAATGCGCTGTCGACGCGTCTCGAAGTGGAAGTCACGCGCGATGGCGCCGTGCACCGGTTGGTGTTCGCGGAAAACGGCAAGGTTAAGGAGCCGTTGAAAAAGCTGCGCACCGCCGGTCCCCGTGAATCCGGCACCCGCATACGTTTCTGGCCCGATCCGAATTACTTCGATACGCCGAAAATCATCCATCAGGACATTGCCTTACTGCTGCGCGCGAAGGCCATGCTCCTGCCAGGGGTGCGTTTTACCCTTGGCGTGGAAAAGGCCGGGAAGGTCGAGACCACCACCTGGCATTTTCCGGAAGGCATCAAGGGATATTTTGCCAGCGCAATATCCGGCAATGAGCCGGTCGCCGAAACTTTTTTCGGCGAACGCTACGTCACCGCACAATCGGAATCGGATAACTTTGCCGAAGGCGAGGGTGCACTTTGGGCGATAGCGTGGACTGCTGAGAGCGAGGTTGTCGCAGAGGCGTACGTCAACATGATTCCGACGCGGCATGGCGGCACGCATGTCTCTGGGCTGAGGGAGGGCGTCTACAACGCTATTCGAAATTTCATCGAGTTGCATGCTATGAGCCAGCGCGGATTGAAGCTGGTCCCGGAGGACGTCTGGTCGCGTGCGTCCTACGTGCTGTCGGTCAAGATGCTCGATCCGCAGTTCAAGGGGCAGGTGAAAAACGAGCTGATATCGCGTGACGCGGTCAAACTGGTGGCGCAGATGGTGCGCGATCCATTCGAATTATGGCTGAATCAGCATGTTGGCGAAGGCAAGCGGATAGCCGAACTTGTCATACGCCAGGCGCTTGCGCGCAGCCGGGCCGCCCAAAAGGTTGAACGGCGCAAGAGCTCCGGCGTTGCGGTGCTTCCGGGGAAGTTGACCGATTGCGCCTCCGATGATCCAGACCGCAATGAACTGTTCATTGTCGAGGGTGATTCGGCGGGAGGTTCGGCCAAACAGGCTCGCGACAAGGAATTTCAGGCGGTCCTGCCGCTCAAAGGCAAGCCGAAAAATACCTGGCAGGACGATTCGGGCGCATTGTTTGCCAATAAAGAAATCGAGGCAATTGCCCTGGCGATTGGTGTCGAGCCCCATAGCGCCGAAACCGCGGATTTGAGCGGCTTGCGCTATCGCAAGATTGTGATACTGGCTGATGCCGACGTTGATGGCGCGCATATCCAGGTGCTGTTGTTGACTTTGTTCTTCCGACATTTCCCAAAGCTGATCGATGGCGGAAACGTCTACGTGGCACAACCCCCCCTGTTTCGAATCGACGTGCCATCCGCCGGTAAGGGTAAGCCGGCGCGAAAGATTTATGCGCTTGATGCAGCCGAACTTGCCGCATTCGAGGAAAAGCTGGTGGATGAAGGTGTCAAACCCGATAGCTGGGCCGTGAGCCGGTTCAAGGGTCTTGGCGAAATGAGCCCGGAGCAACTGTGGGAAACCACGCTCAATCCCGATACGCGCCGCATGTTGCCGGTCAGCCTTGGTGACAATCTGGAGGAGCCCGATCGGGATGTTTTCAACATGATGATGGCCAAGGAAAATGCCTCGCAAAGACGGGAATGGATGGAGGCATTCGGCAATCTCGTCGACGCGGATATCTCCTGAGGAAACGCCGTACAAGTGTTTATTCGAGTCAGAATTCATTTAACGTTTCCCCTGATGTCGGGGATATGCAAGGGGGCAAGCCCCCTTGATCACAGATGATGTAATTCGCAATGGGCAACCAGAAAGATTTGTTCGAAGGAATAGCGGTGGATGTGAAGGAAAAGGAGATCATGCCTGCGGCTCCGGTCGTGCACAACGGCGGCAGTGGCAGTGGCGAACCGCCGGCCCGATTTGCCCCGATGTCGGGCGAATACGGCGATGTGCTGCCGCTGGGGCGCTATGCGTCGACGCAATACCTGCAGTACGCAATAGCCACGGTAAAGGATCGCGCGCTGCCGCGCGTTACCGACGGGCAGAAGCCGGTGCAGGCGCGCATTCTTTACGCCATGTGGGAGATGGGCGGGCGCGCCGGGACCCCGCGCAAGAAGTCGGCGCGGGTGGTCGGCGATGTCCTGGGTAAATTTCATCCGCACGGAGATGCGTCGGTCTATGCGGCGATGGTGCGGATTTCGCAGGATTTCACCATGCGTTATCCGCTGGTGGATGGCGAAGGTAATTTCGGTTCGCGCGATGGTGATGAGCCTGCCGCGATGCGGTACACGGAAGCTCGCCTTACCCGGTTCGCCGAAGTGCTGCTCGGCGAACTCGATAGCGGCACGGTCGATTTTTCGCCCAATTACGATGGCAGTCTGCAGGAACCGCAGCAACTGCCTGCGCGCCTGCCGGTGGCATTGCTCAACGGGGCATCCGGGATAGCCGTCGGAATGGCCACGGAAATTCCCTGCCACAACCTGAACGAAGTGGCCTCTGCGACCATTGCCATGATTCGCGATCCGGAAATTTCGGTTGCCGGCATCATGAAATACATCAAGGGACCGGATTTTCCTGGCGGCGCCCAGATCATTACGCCGCGGACGGAGGTCCGCGAGGCCTACGCCAGCGGAAGAGGGTCCTTGCGCGTGCGGGCGAAATGGACGATCGAACGGCTGGCAAGGGGGCAATGGCAATGGGTGGTTCATGAATTGCCGCCAGGTACCTCCGCGCGCAAGGTACTCGAGGAAATCGAGTCGATTACCAATCCGCAGCCCAGGTCTGGAAAAAAATCGCTGACCCCCGAGCAGCAGCGCGAAAAGCAGTTGATGCTTTCGATGCTGGACCGGGCACGTGACGAATCCGACAGAAATCATCCGGTGAGGCTGGTATTTGAGCCGAAAACATCGCGTATAGATGAAGACGAGTTCGGCCAGCTGTTGCTGGCGAAGACCAGTCTGGAAACCAATATTTCCATCAATCTGGTGATGGTGGGGCTGGATGGCCGTCCGGCGAGCAAGAATCTGCGCCAGATCATTTCGGAGTGGATTGAATTCCGTCTGATCACGGTGACTCGGCGAACCAAGTTCCGATTGGACAAGGTGCTGGATCGGATTCACGTTCTCGAAGGCCGGTTGATCGTTCTTCTGAACGTCGACAAGGTCATCAAGATCATACGCAATGCCGACGAGCCCAGGGCCGAGTTAATCAAGGCCTTCAAGCTCACCGAGCGCCAGGCCGATGACATTCTCGATATGCGTCTGCGCCAACTCGCAAAGCTTGAGCATATCAAGGTGGAGCAGGAACTGGAGGGCCTTGGCAAGGAACAAAAAGGCCTCGAAAGGATCCTCAAGAGCCGCAAGGCGCTCGAGGACCTTGTAGTCGAGGAGATCGAGGCCGATCAGAAGACCTTTGGCGACAAGCGGCGGACAATTATCGAGGAGTCGGAAAAGGCGATGCTGGAAACGCCGATAATAGACGAGCCGATGACCGTCATCTTTTCCAGAAACGGGTGGGTTCGCACCAGGCAGGGTTGGGAAGTGGACCCCAGCGGACTGTCCTTCAAGGAGGGTGACAGCCTGTTGAGCCTGCTCAAATGCCGCACGGTGGACGCGGTAGTGTTCCTCGATTCCGGGGGGCGGGCCTATTCGATAACCGCATCAGACCTGCCGCCCGGCCGGGGAGACGGAGCGCCTGCCTCGTCGCTTGTGGATGTGCAGAACGGGGCACGCATTCTCTATGCGCTGGCCGGCAGGAACGACCTGCCTGTAATGGTTGCGTCAAGCGGGGGGTATGGCTTCCTGTGCAAACTCGCGGACATGGTTTCCAATCGCAAAGCCGGACGCGAGTTCATGACGCTCGAAGCCGGCGAGGTGCCGGTTGCGCCGGTGGTCTATGAGGAGTCTTCGGCCGCCATGGTGGCGTCGCTTTCGGCGGGAGGCAGGTTGTTGATATTCGAGATTGGCGAGATGCGCTCGGTAGCGCGTGGCCGCGGGGTCATCCTGATGGGGCTGGACGATGGGGAGATCCTGGTTGCCGCAACCACGATATCCGGGAAGTCCTTGAAAGTCGCTGGTAGCGGCAGGGCTGGCAAGGAAAAAACCGTCGATATTTCGGGAGCCAAGTTTGAGCACTATTTCGGCCGACGCGCGCGCATGGGGCGTGTGCTTCCCGATAAACTGAAGCCCAGCGGATTTGCGCATTAGCCCGGAAAATATATGCCGGAGGGCAATAATTCCAGGAGGTTGCTTCCCTGACGTGTGCTAGAGTGCTTTTGGCGGGCCTCCCCGCATTGCAGCGTGGTGAATCTGGTCAGGTCCGGAAGGAAGCAGCCACAGCTACTTACTGCAAGTGCCGGGGGTCAGGCTCGCCACCCTTTTTCGAACCTGGAGAATGTTCTCCAGGATCGGTGCGCCGAAGTTGCATCGAGGTGGGGGAAATAACAAGGGGCATGTCCCCTTGTTCAGAACTTCCCTTAGAATGAAAGCCCATGAGCTATCAGGTCCTAGCCAGGAAATGGCGCCCGCGTGATTTTGAGTCCCTGGTGGGGCAGGACCACGTGGTGCGCGCGCTCACCAATGCGCTTGAGCAGCAGCGTTTGCATCACGCCTACCTGTTTACCGGTACCCGGGGGGTGGGCAAGACCACCCTTGCAAGAATTCTTGCGAAATCCCTCAATTGCGAAAAAGGCATTTCTGCGAATCCTTGCGGAAAATGTTCAGCGTGTACGGAAATTGATGCCGGACGCTTCGTCGATCTTATGGAAGTGGATGCCGCCACCAATACCAAGGTCGAAGAAATGCGCCAATTGCTGGAAAACGCGGTGTATTCGCCTAGCAGAGGACGTTTCAAGGTCTACGTGATCGACGAAGTGCACATGCTCTCTACTTCGGCGTTCAACGCCATGCTGAAAACGCTTGAAGAACCCCCTGATCATGTCAAATTCATACTAGCCACCACGGATCCTCAAAAAATCCCGGTGACAGTATTGAGCCGCTGCCTGCAGTTCAATCTCAAGCAGATGCCGGCAATTTCGATTTCCGAACACCTGTCCAAGATACTTGGCCTCGAAGGTGTCAAGGCCGAATCTGGTGCGCTCAAGTTGATTGCCGCGTCGGCGCGGGGCAGCATGCGAGATGCATTGTCGCTGCTCGATCAGGCGATCGCCTACTCTGGCGAGGAATTGTCAGAGTCCGCGGTGCGGGTAATGCTGGGAACAGTCGATGACGATTTTCTGTTCGAGATTCTAGATGCGATTGCTGGCGCAGACGCAGCAGCGGCGCTGGCCGTGGCTACCCGAATGGATTCGCTGTCAATATCTTTCGATTGGGCATTGCAGGACCTGGCGTCGCTGTTGCACAAGACCGCTATGGCGCAAAGCGTCCCCCAGGCCATCCCAGATACCGATACCAGCAAGGAACGGATCGTCGCCCTTGCAGGCATATTCGATGCCGAAGACCTGCAGCTTTTCTACGAGATTGCCATTCATGGCAGGCAGGAGTTGCAACTGGCACCGGACGGTTTTGCAGGTTTCACCATGGCCTTGCTGCGCATGTTCGCATTCCGGCCGGAGTACGGAAGCACGCAACCTGAGCGGGCGCGTCCGCCGGCAACTGCAGTGGTTACCCCGCCCGCAGCGGCGACCAGTCCGGCCTGTTCTGCGCTAAGGCAAGCTGACGCAATTGCTGACATCAAGGACTGGCCTGCAATGCTTCAATCGCTGAAGTTAGGAGGTCTGCCAAAACAGTTGGCGCAGCAATGCGCATTGGTATCATTTTTCGACGACATGCTGGTGCTGAGGATTACCGCTTCGTCCAGGCACCTCGCGGAAAAGGCGTATCAGGAAAAGCTCTCCGCCGCCATTGCGGAGCGGATCGGAAGGAAGATCTTCCTGACGCTGGAGATCGGCGATACCGCCGGCGCCAGCGCGCAGGATCGTGCAGTTGCAAGCATCAGTGAGGACGCGTTGGTGCGCGGGCTGGTCGAGCAGTTCGACGCGACCATCGTGGAATCGTCGATAAAGCCGGCGAAATAATCGGGCTATTGAACTGTATTAACATAATTCGGAGCCAACAGTGATCAACAAGGGACAGATTGCAGGCCTGATGAAACAGGCTCAGCAGATGCAGGACAACATGAAACGGGTTCAGGAACAACTGGGCTCGATTGAAGTGGAGGGCCAATCCGGCGCGGGACTGGTCAAGGTCCTGATGACCTGCAAATACGATCTTAAACGGGTCAACATTGATCCCAGTCTTCTAAAGGACGACAAGGAAATGCTCGAAGATCTGGTGGCCGCGGCCGTCAATGACGCCGTGCGCAAGATCGAAACCACGGTACAGGAGAAAATGGCCAGTGTGACCGCCGGCTTGCCTATGCCGGCTGGAATGAAATTATTCTGACGGGCGTTGCACCGCGCAGATACGCTGATCCGTCGGAGCGCAGCATGCATTTTGCGGTGAATGATCGCCCATGAAATCGCAAGGTACACTGAGTTCGCTTGAAGAACTGATCGAAGCACTGAGGTGCCTGCCTGGCGTTGGGCCAAAGGCCGCCCAGCGCATGGCGTTTTACCTGCTACAGCGGGACCGCCCGGGAGCCGAGCGATTGGCGGCTGCATTGGGCAGGGCAATCGAGACTATTCGCCGCTGTGCGAGCTGTAACAGCTTCACCGAAGCGCATTTATGCGATTTGTGCGCCTCAGCCAAGCGTGATACCACGCAGCTTTGCGTAGTGGAAACGCCGGCTGATCTGGTCATGATGGAGCAAACGCTTGCCTATAAGGGACTCTATTTTGTATTGATGGGCCGTATATCTCCTTTGGACGGCATCGGACCGAGGGATATTGGCTTGGAAGTTCTGCAGAAACGTGCGCTGGATGGCCAGGTAAAAGAGGTTATCGTCGCCACCAACTTCACCAACGAGGGCGAGGCTACCGCCCATTACATTGGCGAAATTCTGAAAGGGCGCGGAATCAAGCTATCGCGTATTGCCCGCGGCGTTCCGGTTGGGGGCGAACTGGAGTATGTCGATGCCGGGACCCTTGCGCAGGCGTTGGTTGAGCGCAGACCGGTATGAGCGAAAGGCGCAAACCTCTTGAGGGCATTCGCGTCGTTGAACTCGGTCAGTTGATCGCAGGGCCGTTTGCTGGAAAGTTTTTTGCGGAGTTTGGCGCAGAAGTCATCAAGGTGGAACCGCCAGGAAAGGGGGATCCCTTGAGAAAATGGCGCGGCATGCACGGGGATACTTCGCTGTGGTGGTATGTGCAGAACCGCAACAAGAAATCGGTGACTGTGGATCTGCGCCTTGCCGAGGGGCAGGAGATCGCACGTCGCCTTGTGCGTGACGCCGACATCGTGATTGAAAACTTCCGACCTGGAACACTTGAAAAATGGGGGCTCGGTTACGCTGAATTGTCCCGGGATAACCCTGGATTGCTGATGCTTCGAATGTCGGGTTTCGGCCAGACCGGCCCCATGCACGATCAGGCGGGCTTCGGCTCCGTGGGGGAATCCATGGGCGGGATGCGTTATGTCACCGGTTTCCCGGATCGGGCACCGGTACGAATGAATTTGTCCATCGGCGATGCACTTGCGGCCCTGCATGGCGTAATCGGAACCCTGATGGCCCTGCATCACCGTACGGCAAACGGTGGCAAAGGGCAGGTGATTGACGTGGCCCTGTTCGAAGCCGTCTTCAACATGATGGAAGGCACCTTGCCTGAGTACGACATGCTGGGCGAAATTCGCGGAAGAACCGGCACCGGGCTCAGCGGAATAGTGCCTTCAAATACATATCAAACGGCCGATGGTCAGCATGTGGTGATTGGCGCGAACGCGGACAACATATTCAAACGCCTGATGACTCTGATTGGACGCCAAGACTTGGCGGACGACCCCTCGCTTGGCGACAATGCGGGGCGTTGTCGACGTGTCGAGGAACTCGATGCAGCCATAGGCTCATGGACCATCAGGCATGAAGTGGATGATGTCGTTGCCAAACTGAATGCTGCACAGGTTCCGAGTGGCAAGACCTACAACATTGCCGATATCGTCCGTGATCCCCAGTATCTTGCACGCGGCTTGATTCGCGAAGTCACCCTGCCCGACGGTCTAAAGCTAAAAGTTCCGGGTGTGATTCCCAGATTGTCCGATACCCCTGGAGACCTAGATTGGGTCGGTCCTGAGCTAGGCGAACACACTCAAGAGGTGCTCAAGTCCATTGGTTACCAGGCAGATCAGATAGAAGCGTTTCTCGCAAGAAAAATAATTTAAGAAAAACAACGATTCGCTGGAAAGCACTGCAACAAAAGTTTGACAAGCCCGTGATAGTTCTGTCATAATCTTTGTTCTGCATAACGATGCAGAAACGGACGCGGGGTGGAGCAGTCTGGCAGCTCGTCGGGCTCATAACCCGAAGGTCATAGGTTCAAATCCTATCCCCGCAACCAAGCAATTGTAGTGAAAATAACATTGCTCTTTAACAATTGAACAGCCGATAGGTGTGGGCGCTGGGTGAAGCAGGTGGTACGCAAGTGCCATCATACAAAAGCTTTTGACCCAAAGCTCACATTTAAGTCAAGCAAGTAAGAC
>CAIOLO010000116.1 GCA_903859155.1 uncultured beta proteobacterium | reverse complement strand
TGGTAGGCGCGATTGGATTCGAACCAACGACCCCCACCATGTCAAGGTGATGCTCTAACCAACTGAGCTACGCGCCTAGGAGTTCGTTCCGGAGACGCGTCAGCGCTCCAGCCTGCTCACCGGAACGGCTGCTAAGCCCGCTCCGGCGCCCGAGGGATGGCAATTCTACAGCAGAAATTAAACCTGATACCGCGAATTTATCCCTGCCATCCGCGGCTACGGGAATCATAGGTATAGGGCTTGGTCTTGAACACTATGTTCTGGCAACTGAGCGTGTAGTCGTTGCCGGTGAGCTTGAATACAAACGCATCGCCACCGGGACATTTTGGCAGTGCGTCGGCAAACTTAGGAACCAGCTTGTCCAGGGAATCAGGATAGGTGTTGGTTTCCATGCGGTGACGGGAAAGCGCCTGCACCGCCTGCATTCCGCGCGATTCGGCAATAGCCTTGTTTTTCTCGCCGTCGCTGTAAAAATCCAGCGCCACGTAGCCAATGCCCAGAATGACCGCGATCACCACCAGTGCGATTATTTGCCCTGCACCACCCTCATTTTGGTCCTGCGCCATCGCTCCCTCCAGAGATAAAATTTGTGGCGATTTTACAAGAAACCCGTCGGGGAATCTCCTTAATAATGCCCAATAATGCCAGAACTGCGCAATATACATTGCAAAACCAATTGACCCCGGTGGTCAGGCCTTCCCGATCCCCAGCATTTCAGCCGCATGCTGGCGTGTCGTCGCGGTTATTTCCAGACCGCCCAGCATGCGCGCAATTTCCTCGATCCTCGCCTTGTCGTCAAGCACCACAACCTTGCTCACTGCCGTCACGTCCCTGGCGTTCTTGCCAATTTTTGATACCGACCACTGGTGGTCGGCCAGCGCCGCCACCTGCGGCAGATGGGTCACGCACAATACCTGGCGACCCCCGCCCAGTTTTTTCAGGCGGCGCCCCACGATTTCGGCGACGGCTCCCCCTATGCCGGCATCGACTTCATCGAAAATCATGGTCGGAATTTTTGCCGCCGCGCTGGCAATCACCATGATGGCAAGACTGATCCGCGAAAGTTCGCCCCCGGACGCCACCCGGGCCAACGCCCGCGGATCCATGCCCGGATTGGCGCTGACGGCAAATTCCACCGACTCTTCGCCATAAGCACTCCCGTCCGTTGCAAGCGGCGTCAGAACCACCTGGAAGCGCCCCCCCTTCATCGCCAGGTCATTCATCGCCGCGCTGACCTCCCGCGACAGTCTGGCTGCGGCGGTTTTGCGCCCCGCACTCAAACTGCGGGCGAGTTCGCGATATCCGGAACGCGCGGCACTCTCGGTAGCCGCCAGCGCGGCGACATCAGAGGCAATGTCCAGTTCCGCAAGCCGTGCGCGCTTTTGCTCCAGAAACGCGGCCAGTTCCTGCGGCGCGACGCGATGGCGGCGTGCCGCGCCATGGAGCGCCTCCATGCGCCGCTCGACCTCGCCAAGCCGCTGCGGATCAAGCTCGACCTTGTCGCCATAGCGCCTGAGCGTCTGCGTGGCCTCGCCAAGCTGGGCCTGAGCTGAGTCAAGCAGGTCAACAGTATCCTGCAACGACTTGTCGTATTCCAGCAGACCGCGCAGAGTCGAAATTGCCGCGGCTATGGCGGTACCTGCCGCGCCATCGGCTTCCGACAGTTGCTCCAGGACCGAACGCGTGCCCTGCAGCAGACTGGCCGCATGCGCAAGCCGCGAGTGCTCCAGATCAATGGCATCCCACTCGCCTTCGCCGGGCGCAAGCCGGGCCAGTTCATCCACCTGCCAGGCCAGTTGTTCACGCTCGGCGTTGAGCGCCGCGGCGTGGGTTTCGTGCTCGCTGCGCGCCCTGGCCAATCGCTGCCATTCACGGTACGCCTGCCCGACAGCCGCGGTCTGCGCCGCCAGTCCCGCATGCTCATCGAGCAAGCGGCGCTGCGCCTCGACGCGCAACAGCGACTGGTGCGCATTCTGGCCGTGTATGTCCACGAGTTGCTCGCCCGCCTCGCGCAGTTGGGCAAGCGTCGCTGCATGGCCGTTGATGAAGCCGCGCGAACGCCCTCCGTTGTCCACCACGCGGCGCAGCAAAACCCGGTCCGCATCGCCCTCGAGCGCCTGTTCCGACAGCCAGGATTTCAGCCCGGACTGGGGCTCCAGGGAAAACTCCACGGCAACCTCCGCGCGCTCCGCTCCCGGGCGAACCTGCGCGGCATCGGCCCTCTCACCCAATGCCAGGGCCAATGCATCAATCAATATTGACTTGCCCGCCCCTGTTTCACCGGTCAAAGCGGTGAATCCCGGCTCAAACTCCAGGTCCAGCGCCTCGACAATGGCGAAATTGCGGATCGACAAGTGACGCAGCATGCTGATGCGCGCCCCGATCAATACATCTCGCTCCAGTGCAGCTTTTCACGCAGCATCGCGAAATAGCTGTACCCGGGCGGATGAATAAACCGTATCGGATGGTCGGCGCGTCTGACAATGACCTTGTCACCTTCCTGCAGTCCGACCTGTGGCTGACCGTCAAAATGCAGCAGGGCATCGACCGCGCTTTTGAGCGTAATTTCTATGCGCGAGCCGTCGCTGACCGCAATCGGGCGGTTCGACAGGGTATGCGGGCAGATTGGCACCAGCGCCAGGGCGGGAACCGTCGGTTGAAGAATCGGCCCGTTGGAGGACAGCGCATAGGCGGTAGACCCCGTCGGCGTGGCCACTATCAAACCGTCCGCGCGAAGATCGTAGACGAACTCATCGTCGATGTGCACGAGGAATTCGATCAACCGGCCCACCACACCCTTGTTCACGACCACGTCGTTGAGCGCAATGGTCGAGAACGTCCTGGCACCGGCGCGCACCACTTCGGCCACCAGCAGGGTACGGTCTTCAACCGAGAATTTCCCCTCCAGCACCTGAGCCACGGCCTCCAGCATGCTGCCGGCAGTGATATCGGTCATGAAACCGAGGCGCCCCTGATTGACGCCGATCAAAGGCACCTTGAAGCGCGCCAGGTTGCGCGCGGCGTTGAGCATGCTGCCGTCTCCGCCCAAAACCACCGCAAGATCGGCCCGCTTGCCCAATTCGGCATAGTCGGCGATCTCGAACCGGTCGATGCCGGTGGCCACGGCGCTATCCTTTTCCAGAAGAACGCGGCATCCGCGCCCCAGCAGGAACACTCCGAGCGCGTCGACGGATTCGGCGCCATTGCGGCCGTTGTAACGACCGATCAGCGCGACGGTATCAAATGAGGGCATGGGCGAAACCAGGATTGAACAGTCATTAAAACAGAAACTTGCCGAAACAACAAAGTTTGCATGGCCGGAATGCGATCCGACACCGTCGCGATAATCGGGGCCCCGCTCAAAGTCCCCGACGGGTCGACCTCGATGCGGGGCATGGCGAGGGAGCCGTCAGCAAAAGGCGGCCCCGCGAACACAACCGTCCTAACGTTCAGGGATCTTTTCTGTAGAATGGATTTCATGCTTGATCGTCGCGCACAAATTCTTCTCAAAACGCTGGTTGAACGATACATCGTGGAAGGCGAACCGGTGGGGTCGCGCGCGCTCTCGCGTTACTCCGGACTGGACCTTTCGCCGGCAACCATCAGGAATGTGATGGCGGACCTTGAAGACCTCGGGTTCATAGCCAGTCCACATACGTCGGCAGGGCGTGTTCCGACGCCGCGCGGGTATCGCCTGTTCGTGGACACTCTGCTCACCACCAAGCCGCTGGATCGCGTCGAAATCGACCAGCTTGAAGGCAACTTTCACCGCGAACATCCGCAAAAGCTCATCAGTTCGGCCTCGCAACTGCTCTCGGAACTGACTCACTTTGCCGGGGTGGTGGTCGCCCCGCGGCGCAAATCGCAGGCCTTCCGCCATATCGAGTTCCTTTCCCTGTCCGAAAAAAGAGTGCTGCTGATCATCGTCACACCAGATGGCAACGTGCAGAACCGCATTCTGTTGACCGACAAGGCGTTCACGCCTTCGGACCTGACCACGGCCGCGAATTTTCTCAACCAGAACTACGCGGGCTTGACCTTCGACCAGATCCGCAGGCGTTTGCAGGACGAATTGAAGCAGCACCGGGAGGACATGACCTCGCTAATGACCACCGCCATGGAGGCAAGTGACCGGGCGATTACGGAATCGTCCGAGGAATATGTCATCTCCGGAGAGAAGAACCTGCTCGATTCGCAGGATCTGGCATCCAACATGAAGCGGTTGCGCGAATTATTCGAGCTGTTCGACCGTAAAACGCAGATCATCCAGATTCTGGACAGCAGCACGCGCGCCCAGGGGGTGCAGATATTCATCGGCGGGGAATCCGGCATCGCGCCGCTGGACGAGTGCAGCGTGGTCACCGCCCCCTACGAAGTGGACGGACGGGTCGTTGGCACGGTGGGGGTCATCGGCCCCACCCGCATGGCCTACGAGCGCATTATTCCGATCGTGGATATCACCGCGAGACTGCTCTCCAGCGCACTGTCCCAGCATTAAAACCGCTGCGGCAGGTATTCACCCAGAGGCCACCCAATACCTGACATGTCGTATCTTCCCGAGCCTGAATTCGAACACGGCGCACTGCCACGCACCGCGATCCTGCTGATCAACCTGGGCACACCCGACGCCCCGGATTTCTGGTCGGTACGGCGCTACCTCAAACAATTCCTTTCCGATCCCAGGGTCGTGGAAATTCCGCGCGCCCTGTGGTGGTTGATATTGAACGGCATCATCTTGTGGACCCGGCCCGCGGCCTCGGCCCGCAAATATGCCGCGGTCTGGACCAATGGCGGATCGCCCTTGCGTATGCACAGCGAGCACCTTGCCGCGGAACTGCGCCGGCGCCTGCCCGAATCGGGGAGTGCGGTTTCACTGGTTGAGTATGCAATGTGCTACGGCAACCCTTCGATCGAATCCGTATTGAACAAACTGCGCGCTGCCGGGACCGAGCGCGTCCTGCTGGTGCCGTTGTACCCACAATATGCCGCCAGCACGACCGGCGCGGCCTACGATGCCGTCGGAAATTGGCTGCGGCGCACCCGCAATGTTCCCGAAATACGCTGGATCCGGCATTTTCACGACCACCCGGCGTACATCCGCGCCCTCACCCGCCTGGTCAGCGACCATTGGGAGCGCCACGGCAGACCCGCGCGCCTGCTGATGAGTTTTCATGGCTTGCCGCGGTACACGCTGGACAAGGGCGACCCCTATCATTGCGAGTGCCACAAAACTGCGCGCCTGCTGGCCGATGCTCTCGGCCTCGCGGCGGAGGAATGGCAGATTTCCTTTCAGTCCCGTTTCGGCGCGGCGCGCTGGCTGGAACCGTACACCGTCGCAACCCTGCGCGAATGGGGTCGCAAGGCAAGCGGTCGCGTCGATGTCGTCTGCCCCGGGTTTGTTGCGGATTGCCTCGAAACACTCGAAGAAATCGGCATCGAAGGCCGTCACACCTTTCTTGCCGCCGGAGGAAAGGAGTTCCACCTCCTGCCCTGCCTCAATGCGCGTGAAGACTGGGTCCGGGCGCTGCAGGAAATCTGCGCCGGCCATTTACCGGGCTGGGAACCGGCAGCGCCTGACGCGGCCGATGCGACCAGAAAGCGCGCCATGGCACTGGGCGCAAAGAAATAGCGCCGCCTCCCCGACCTTTGCCCTGGATCAATCCAGGTCTTGCCGGTTGTACGAATATGCGGGGTTCCGGGTGCTGACGCATGCGGAATTTCACCCGACTATGGAGCAACTGAATTGCCAGGTGCAGGGCCGACATCATGCTGATTCAGCTCGCCGCTTTGGGCATGCTGGCGGCCATGTTGCCTCTTGCAATCGTCTGGGTATCCGGCGACGCCGACAAATACCGCAAGCTGATCTGGGTGACACTGTTCCTCACCTTTGATCTGATCATGTTTGGCGCATTCACGCGGCTGACCGATTCCGGCCTCGGATGCCCGGACTGGCCTGGATGCTACGGACAGGCGGACCCGCTGCAGGCCCATGCGGACATCAGCGCCGCCGAGGCCGCGATGCCGGCCGGTCCGGTCACGGTCCTGAAGGCGTGGATCGAAATGATTCACCGCTACGTCGCAATGGCCATAGGCGTGCTGATTGTTTCCTTGCTGTTCACTTCATGGCGCAAATGGCTGCAATCGGGCCGCCGGGACGCGAAGTTTCTACCCGTGTTCCCAACCTTTCTTTTCGCCTTTGTCTGCCTGCAAGGAGCTTTCGGCGCATGGACCGTCACCATGAAATTGCAGCCGGCAATCGTGACGATTCATCTGCTGCTGGGCATGGCATTGCTGGCACTGTTGACCTGGTTCGGTTCGCGCCAGAACGCCCCCCCTCTGGTACCACCTGCAGCGGCGACTTTGCAGCTGTCGGCGGCACTGGCAACGGTGATGCTGGCCATCCAGATCGCGCTCGGCGGGTGGGTCAGCACCAATTACGCCGTCCTGGTTTGCATGGATGTCCTGCTGTGCCAGGGCGCGCTGTTTCCGCCCATGGATTTCGCCAATGGCTTTACGCTGTGGCGCGATCTGGGCATGACCAGCAACGGCGAATTCCTGCCTCTTAACGCGCTCACCGCAATTCATTGGACGCACCGTGTGTTCGCCGTTGCAGCAGTCGCCATGGTTGCCTGGGTGGCGTTCAAATCCATAAAAATCAGGGGATTGGAAAAAACCGGGTACTGGATCCTGGGCGCGATATCGCTGCAGTTTGCGACCGGCGTACTCACCGTTTTTCTGGATTTTCCGCTGGCCATGGCGGTGCTTCACAATGGCGGAGCGGCGCTACTGCTGCTGCTGCTGACCCTTTTGAATTACAAGATCCGGGTCGCCAGGCAAAACCCGCCAGGGCAGGCGTAGGCGCGCCCCCCTGGCTGCGGCATTTCCCCAGTTAGGTCCTACCTAAATCGAGTCCGCACCGGGGCCGGATAAGCTACCCAGGCGCTGTTTTCCCGCCACGCCTGCCCCATGGCGGGCAAAGTCGTTTTCGACAAGCGCGGGCGTAGCTGCCTGCCAGGACTTGAAATGGCAAATTCCGCCCCAATTTGGGTTGCTTGTCGCCAGGAGCGCTGAATTTAAATGTCCGACCCAATACAACCTGATAACGCTGCCATGTCGTCTGCTTTGAACGCCGATGCCCCCGAGGGGACCGCGTCCGTGCCGGAGAGCCCGCAGCACCCTGAAGAACTTCTGGCCCAGGCCGAGGCCCGCGCCAGGGAACACCACGAATCCTGGCTTCGCGCCAAGGCTGAAACCGAGAATGTGCGCAAGCGCGCCCAAACAGATGTCAGTAACGCGCACAAATTCGCCGTGGAAAGCCTGGCCAGCGAACTGCTTCCGGTGAGGGACAGCCTGGAGGCTGCGCTCGCAACGGAAAACGCCACGCTGGAAGCACTGCGAAACGGCGTGGAACTCACCTTGAAGCAGCTTGCCCAGGTGTTCGATAAGAGCCGCCTCAAGGAAATCAATCCGGTCGGCGAAAAATTCGACCCGCATCGGCATCAGGCCATCTCGATGCTGCCCTCCGACAAGGAGCCCAACACGGTCATCAACGTGCTGCAGAAAGGCTATCTGCTGCATGACAGGGTGATCCGCCCGGCCCTGGTTACCGTGGCCGCAGGCAAACCAGTTTGAAGTCCCGCATTGCCCTCCGCTTGAAGCGCACGCCTTGCGCCCCAATATCCACCGCTATCAGCACGAAACTTTAAGGAAACGCCATGAGCAAGATCATCGGAATTGACCTCGGGACGACCAACTCCTGCGTATCTATTATGGAAGGCGGCTCGCCCAAAGTAATCGAGAACTCCGAAGGCGCGCGCACCACTCCCTCGATCGTCGCCTATCAGGAAGACGGCGAAGTGCTGGTCGGGGCCTCGGCCAAGCGCCAGGCCGTCACCAACCCCCAAAACACCCTGTACGCGGTGAAACGGCTGATCGGACGGCGCTTCGAGGAAAAGGAAGTGCAGAAGGACATCGACCTGATGCCCTTCAGGATCAGCAAGGCCGACAACGGCGATGCCTGGGTCGAGGTCCGCGGCAAGAAAATCGCGCCGCCCGAGGTGTCGGCGCAGGTCCTGCGCAAGATGAAGAAGACCGCCGAGGACTATCTCGGCGAGGAAGTCACAGAAGCTGTCATCACCGTTCCCGCGTATTTCAATGATTCACAGCGCCAGGCAACCAAGGATGCGGGCCGTATTGCCGGCCTGGATGTCAAGCGCATCATCAACGAGCCGACTGCGGCGGCGCTGGCCTTCGGCATGGACAAGCAGGAAGGCGACCGCAAGATTGCGGTCTACGACCTGGGCGGTGGCACTTTTGACGTCTCGATCATCGAAATTGCCGCGATCGAGGGCGAACACCAGTTCGAGGTGCTCTCCACCAACGGCGACACCTTCCTCGGCGGCGAGGATTTCGACCAGCGCCTGATCGACTACCTGTGCGATGAATTCAAGCGCGAACAGGGCATCGATCTGCGCAAGGACGTGCTCGCGCTGCAGCGGCTGAAGGAAGCTGCGGAAAAGGCGAAGATCGAACTTTCCTCCGCGCAGCAGACCGATGTGAACCTGCCGTATGTCACGGCCGATGCCAGCGGCCCCAAGCATCTGGCGATAAAGGTCACGCGCGCCAAGTTCGAAAGCCTGGTCGAAGAGTTGATCGCCCGCACCATCGAACCCTGCCGCATGGCCATCAAGGACGCCGGGGTGAAACTCACCGACATTGCCGACGTCATTCTGGTGGGCGGCATGACGCGCATGCCCAAGGTGCAGGACAAGGTGCGCGAGTTCTTCGGCAAGGAACCGCGCAAGGACGTCAATCCCGACGAGGCGGTGGCTGTCGGTGCGGCCATCCAGGGCGGGGTACTCAAGGGCGATGTCAAGGACGTGCTGTTGCTCGATGTCACCCCGCTGTCATTGGGCATCGAGACACTGGGCGGGGTGCTGACCAAGCTCATACAGAAAAACACCACCATCCCGACCAAGGCACAGCAGGTATTTTCAACCGCCGACGACAACCAGTCGGCGGTGACCATCCACGTGCTGCAGGGCGAGCGCGAACGCGCCGCGGGCAACAAGAGCCTGGGCCAGTTCAACCTGGAGGGCATACCCACGGCACCGCGCGGCATGCCGCAGATCGAGGTGACTTTCGACATCGACGCAAACGGCATCCTGCATGTGTCGGCCAAGGACAAGGCAACCGGCAAGGAAAACAAGATCACCATCAAGGCGAACTCCGGCCTGTCCGAGGAGGAAATCCAGAAAATGGTGAAGGATGCCGAAGTCCATGCGGCCGAGGATAAAAAACTGGTGGAACTGGTCACCGCACGCAATCAACTGGATGCGCTGGTCCACTCCGTGAAGAAGTCACTGGGCGAATATGGCGACAAGATCGGCGCGGACGAAAAGGCGAAAATCGAGTCCAGCCTCAAGGATGCCGAAGAGGCGCTCAAAGGCGACGACAAGGACAAGATCGATGCCACGGCGCAGGAACTGGGGCAGTCGGCACAGAAACTCGGCGAGAAAATGTACGCCGATGCGCAGGCCGCCGCTGGAGCAAAGGAAGCCGGGGATGCCGCGGGCGGCAAGCAACCGGCCAAGGACGAAGGCGATGTGGTTGACGCGGAGTTCACCGAGGTCAAAGACAAGAAAGCTTAAATCCGGCACGCAAGTCGCGCTGGTTTGACAAGCCGGGATACACGGGACGAGCTGCGCTCGCCGTGGATCCCGGCTGTTCGATTTTCAAGAACGCGGAGTTATTGAGGAACCATGGCGACTAAACGCGATTACTACGAAGTTCTGGGCGTCAATCGCGATGCCGATGAAGAGTCGATCAAGAAGGCTTACCGGCGTCTTGCCATGAAGCATCATCCCGACCGCAATGCGGGGGACAAGGGCGCCGAGGACAAGTTCAAGGAGGCCAAGGAAGCCTACGAAATGCTCTCTGACGCCGACAAGCGCGCCGCCTATGACCGCTTCGGCCATGCCGGCGTCGACCCATCGGCCGGCGCGGGCGCGGCCGGCATGGGCGGTTTCGGCGACGCCTTCGGCGACATTTTCGGCGACATTTTCGGCCAGGGACGCGGTGGTCGCTCCTCGGTGTATCGCGGCGCCGATCTGCGCTACAACCTCGAGGTCACACTGGAACAGGCCGCGCGCGGCACGGAAACCAAGATCCGCATTCCCACGCAGCAGAACTGCACAGCCTGTTCGGGCAGCGGCGCCAAACCGGGAACCAAACCGGCAACCTGCCCCACCTGCAAAGGCCATGGGCAGGTACGCATGCAGCAGGGGTTTTTCTCGATACAGCAGACCTGCCCGAAATGTCATGGCACCGGCAAGGTCATCTCCGACCCCTGTGGCACCTGCCACGGCGCGGGCCGGGTCAAGCACCAGAAGACGCTTGCAGTCAAGATTCCGTCCGGCGTGGACGAGGGGGATCGCATCCGCCTCGCCGGCGAAGGCGAGGCCGGGGTCAACGGCGGCCCGACCGGCGATCTATACGTGCAGATCCAGGTCAAGCCGCACGCGGTGTTTCAACGCGAAGGTGATCATTTGCATTGCGAAATGCCGGTCTCGTTTGCGACCATCGCGCTGGGCGGCGACATCGCCATCCCCACGCTCGATGGCACCGCCACCATCAAGATCCCGGCCGAAACGCAGTCAGGCAAGGTGTTCCGCCTGCGCGGCAAAGGCATCAAGGGCGTGCGCAGTCACACCCATGGCGACCTCCACTGCCATGTAGCGGTGGAAACTCCGGTCAACCTGACCGACCGTCAGAAGGAACTCATGCGCGAATTCGAGGCGATCAGCCTGAAGGACCGCGAGCGCCACAATCCGCGATCGAAATCGTGGTTCGACAAAGTGAAGGAGTTCTTCGAGCCCTAAGCTGGGATAGCCGGAGCCAAACAGCATGCTTCGCCATGGCGCCCGCTTTTTCCCGACTTTTTGCATAGTTGCAAAAGCGCAACTTTGCAAAAAGTCAGAACGCATACAAACCCTGATTCATCACCAATTGCGGCAACACATGGTTCGTAAGTGACTAGGCGCGGCGCCAGGTGGTGCCTTGGGGACTGTCCTCTAGGATGACGCCAGCGTCGGCGAGTTGTTTGCGAATGGTATCGGCTTCGGCGAAGTTCTTCGCTTTCTTTGCGGCGGAGCGTTGCGCGATAAGGTCTTCGATCTGCTCAGGTGTCTGTGCTCCGGCATCGGTGCTGCCGGCGACTGTTTTGAGAAACGCGTCGCCATCGCGGCCCAGGAGGCCCAGCAACCCTCCCAGCGCCCGCAACTGCGCGGCCAGTTCCGGCGAGCGCGTCCGGTTCAGTTCTCCGGCCATGTCGAACAGCGCTGCCATGGCCTCCGGAGTATTGAAATCGTCGTCCAAGGAATCGCGAAAGCGTGCCGCGTGGGGGCTGTTCCAGTCGGGCGGCGTCGCGGTGACGGGGAAGCCCTTGAGCGCGGTGTACAGGCGTGTCAAGGCGCCGCGTGCGTCATCCAGGTGCTGGTCGGAGTAATTGAGCGGGCTGCGGTAATGCGCGCGCGCGATGAAAAAGCGCACCACCTCAGGATCGTAGCGCTTCAGAACCTCGCGGACGGTAAAGAAATTGCCCAGCGACTTGGACATCTTCTCGTTGTCAACGCGAACGAAGCCATTGTGCATCCAGACATTGACGAAATGCCGCGGGTGACCGGCAGGCAACGCCCCCTCGGATTGCGCAATCTCGTTTTCATGATGCGGAAATTGCAGATCCTGCCCGCCGCCGTGAATATCGAAATGCTCTCCCAGCAGGTGCGTGGACATCGCCGAACATTCGATGTGCCAGCCCGGCCGGCCCGCGCCCCACGGTGATTTCCAGAACGGTTCATCCTCCTTGGCGCGCTTCCACAGCACAAAATCAAGAGGGTCCTGCTTGGCGGAATCCACTTCCACGCGCTCGCCGGCACGCAGGTCCTCCAGCGACTTGCCGGAGAGTCGACCATAGCCGGGAAACTTGCGAACCGAAAAATTCACATCGCCGCCGGATGCCTCATAGGCCAGCCCATTGGCCTGCAGGCGTCCGATCAGCGCCTGCATGTCTTCGATGTAATCCGTCGCGCGGGGCTCGGCGTCCGGCTTTTCGATTCCCAGAGCCGCCGCGTCTTCGTCCATTGCGTGGATGAACCGTCCGGTCAGCGCCGCAATGGATTCGCCGTTCTCGGCGGCGCGCTTGATGATCTTGTCATCGATGTCGGTGATATTGCGCACATAGGTCAGTTGGTAACCACTGGCGCGCAACCAGCGCTGCACGATGTCGAACACAACCATCACGCGCGCATGGCCCAGATGGCAATAGTCATACACGGTCATGCCGCACACATACAAGCCCACTTTGGGCGGAGCGATCGGAATGAAGGTAGTCTTGCTGCGGGTAAGCGTGTTGTAGATCTTGAGCATGCGGAGCCGAAAGATGTGCGGATAACCAGGAATTTGGAGCAGAAATACAGCGAAAACTATTGATTATTGTGAACTTTGCGGCCTTCTTGCTACAATGACCGGGAGCCCGAAAACCCCAGGAAAGCATACCACAATGACCCGTTTATCCCGCAGCCTGGTGGCGCTCGCGCTGGCATGTTTCGCAGCCCTGAGCGCGGCGCAATCCAGTGACCTGCCAGAGATCAGCAAGCTGCTTCGCTCGGGCCAGCACGCGCTGGCGCTGGAACGCATCAACCAGTACCTGGCGGGCAAACCCAAGGATGCGCAGGGCCGTTTTCTGAAAGGCCTGATTCTGACCGAGCAGAACAAGGCCGCCGAGGCCATCGAAATTCTGACCAGCCTGACCAAGGACTACCCGGAACTGCCCGAACCGTACAACAACCTGGCGGTACTGTATGCCTCGCAGGGCCAGTACGAAAAGGCCCGTCAGTCGCTGGAACTGTCGATCCGCACCCATCCGGCCTACGCCACCGCATATGAAAATCTGGGCGACGTGTACAGCAAACTCGCCAGCCAGGCCTATGACAAGGCGCTCCAACTGGATTCGGCTAACACGACTGCGCAGACCAAGCTTGCGCTGATGCGCGATCTGGTCTCGAGCGGCACCAAGCCGCCACCCAAGCCGGGGGCAACCATTGTGACTAGCACGCGGCCACCCGAACCGGTCACGCGCGCGCCAGAGCCGCCCAAAGCCGCACCGCCAGCAGTCGTCGCGCAGGTTGCTCCCAAACCCGCACCGCCGGCAGTCGTCGCGCAGGCTGCTCCCAAGGCCGCGCCGCCACCGCCCGCGGTGGCGCCTGAAGTCAAAGCCACGGCGCCCAAAGCGGTTCCTGCTGCGGAAGCGAAGAGCGACAACGCCGGCAGCGAAGATCTGTTGAAGACCGTGAATTCTTGGGCGAAAGCCTGGTCCACCAAAGACGTCGGCACCTACCTTGCCTTTTATGGTCAGGACTTCAAAACGCCCAATGGCGAAGCCCGCCCAGCCTGGGAAGCCGAACGGCGGCGCAGGATAAACGCCCCGAAAAGCATCGAGGTCCTGGTGGAGTCACCCAAGGTAAGCATTACCGCCAATAGCGCATCCGTGAGCTTCCGCCAGAGCTATCACTCCGACACGCTGAAGGTCAGCAGCAGCAAGACACTTGTGCTGGTTCGCAGCAACGGCAAGTGGCTGATCCAGCAGGAGCGGACCGGAAGCTGATGCAAAGGACCTTTGCCGCATTTCTGTTTGCGTTGAGCCTGCTGGTCGCGGATGCCGGTTTCGCCAAGACAGCCGCAAGCCAGCCCCGCGCGAGGGAGGCAACCGAGCCCCTGCTGAACAAGGCGCTGGACGAAATCAGCAGGCAGCGTTTCGATGCGGCGCTGGCACATATCGACCAGCTTTTGCGCGTGCAGCCCAATTTCCGGGTCGCACACATGATCCGCGGTGACCTGCTGCTGGCAAAGGTGCGCCCGCTCACCACCGTAGGCAACGCCGCCCACGGGAAGGAAGACCAATTTGTCGACCTGCGCGAGGAAGCGATTGCGCGACTGCGCGCGCTGCGTGACCGTCCCGCCGACGGCCAGATACCGCGCTACCTTTTGCAAATGCCGGCTGACCAGCAATATGCGGTCGTCGTCGATACCGGGCGCTCGCGCCTGTTCGTCTACCATAACACCGGCAGCCGCCCGCAGCTGGTGAACGACTATTACATCAGCATCGGCAAGCGCGGCGCCGAGAAGTCGCGCGAAGGCGATCAGAAGACACCGCTTGGCGTCTACCATGTCACCTCGAGCCTGCCGCGCAAAAAACTCACCGATTTTTACGGGTCCGGCGCATACCCCATCAACTACCCCAACGAATGGGACAAGCGCATGGGCCGCAATGGCCACGGCATCTGGCTGCATGGCACGCCCTCGGACACCTACAGCCGGGCGCCGCGCGCAAGCGACGGTTGCGTGGTGCTCGCGAATGTCGATCTCGATGTCCTTGCCGGCCACCTGCAGGTGGGCAAGACCGCGGTGCTGATCAGCGAGCATATTGAGTGGTCGTCGCCCGAACAGATAGCCGTCGAGCGCAAGGAGTTTCTGGAGACGCTCGAGCGCTGGCGGGGTGATTGGGAGAGCCGCGACATCGGCCGCTACCTCGCACACTACGCCCGGCAGTTCAAATCAGCCGACCAGGACCTTGCCTCGTGGGCCGCCAGCAAGAAAAAGGTGAACGAAGGCAAGAACTGGATCAAGCTCAAGCTGGGCAATGTCAGCGTATTCCGCAATCCGGGCAAGGAAGACATGCTGGTCGTCAATTTTGACCAGGACTATCGCTCCAACAACATCAATAACCAGATGCGCAAGATGCAGTACTGGATCCGCGAAAACGGACGCTGGCGCATCGCCTATGAAGGCGCGGCCTGAACGCCGGCCGCAACAGAACCGGAGAAACCTGTGAAGTTATCAGCCCTTTTTTTCGCCGTGCTGCTCCTGGCCGGCAACGCGCTCGCGCAAAACCCCCGTGTCGAGATGAAGACCAGCCGCGGCCTGATCACGATCGAACTGTATCAGGACAAGGCACCGAAGACGGTGGCGAATTTCCTCCAATACGCAAAAAGCGGCTTCTACAACGGCACCATTTTTCACCGTGTCATCAGTAGTTTCATGATCCAGGGCGGCGGCTTCGAGCGCGACATGCAGGAAAAGAAGGGTACCCGCGGGCCGATAGAGAACGAGGCGGCAAACGGCCTGAGGAATGACCTGGGAACGCTCGCCATGGCACGCACCTCGGCGCCGCACTCCGCCTCGGCGCAATTCTTCATAAACCTCAAGGGTAACGACTTCCTGAATTATCGCGAACCGACCACCCAGGGTTTTGGTTACGCGGTGTTCGGCAGGGTTGTCCAGGGCATGGATGTCGTGATGGCCATTGCCGCGGCGCGCACCGGGCGGTCAGGGCAGCACAGCGACGTCCCGGTGGAACCCATCCTCATCGAATCGGTCGCTGTCGCGACCACCAATCAGGAGAAAAAATAGTGATACGCCTGCATACCAGCCTTGGCATCATCGACATTGAACTGAATGCCGCGAAGGCGCCCAATACCGCGGAAAATTTCCTCAAGAACGTCAACGACGGGCATTTCAACAACACCGTTTTCCACCGCGTCATCGACGGCTTCATGATCCAGGGCGGGGGATTCGAACCGGGCATGAAACAAAAGCCCACCGGTGCGGAAATCCAGAACGAGGCCGACAACGGCCTGAAGAATGTCAAATATTCGGTGGCCATGGCGCGCACCTCGGACCCGCACTCGGCGACCGCGCAGTTTTTCATCAACGTCGGCGACAACGATTTTCTCAACCACAGCGCGCCTACCCCGCAGGGATGGGGATACTGCGTGTTCGGGCAGGTTGTCGCGGGGCAGGACGTCGTCGACAGCATCAAGTCCGTGAAGACCGGCAAAAAAGGGCCTCACGGCGATGTCCCGCTGGAAGATATTCTGATCGAGCGGGCAGAAGTCGTTTGAAGCGGCGCCCCCGGGCTGATGCCTGCGCGGGGCGCGTAATTTCCGAGGCCTGACAATCCAGGTGGCGCAGCTTTTCATCTCGGACCTGCATCTGTCGCCCGGAAGACCGGAAATCCTCCGCCTTTTCCTGGATTTTCTCCTCGGTCCGGCACGGCAGGCGGAAGCGCTCTACATCCTGGGCGACTTGTTCGAATACTGGCCCGGCGATGACGACCTGGCCGACCCGTTCAACCATGGCATCGCCAAGGCACTCGCCGCCTGCGCCAGCGGCGGCACGCGTGTGTCGTTCGTGCGCGGAAATCGGGATTTCCTGGTGGGCAAAGAATTCGCCGCCGCTTGCAGCTTGCAGCTGCTCGACGACCCCATTCAGGTTGATCTCCCCGATGGGGGCGTGATACTGAGCCACGGCGATGCCCTGTGCACCGACGATGCCGCCTATCAGGAATTTCGCGCCAGGGTGCGATCGGCGGATTGGAGCGCCGCCTTCCTGGCGCGCCCCCTTAGCGAGCGCAAGCGCGAGATCGAAACCTTGCGTGCGCGCAGCGAAGCCGAAAAACGCGTCAAGCCCCTGGCGATAATGGATGTCAATGAATTGGCGGTGGCCGATCTGTTTCACCGCTATGGCTGCTCGCGGCTGATCCATGGCCACACACACCGACCGGCGCGACATGAACTCACGGTGGATGACAGGCACTGCGAACGCTGGGTATTGGCAGACTGGTACGACAGCGGCAGCTATCTGCTCGTCGACCCCAATGGCATCCGAGCCGTTGCCTGGCCGAGCGCATGAGCACGCATTGGAGCAGTGCAAAAAACACCTGTTAAATATATCGGTTTTGTATATATATTAGCCGGGAATGTCCGTCTATCGACGACTTCGTCGATACAATTTGAACAAATGCCGTCACCATACCCGGTGCAGCAAACGCCGTGGCGATCCGCTCGCGAGCGGTCCTCATCCGCGAAATCCGGCCACCGGGCACGGTGCGGCAGCTCGCAAGAGGAATATCGTCGGGTAACGCGTACCTATTTGAACACCTTCCCAATCATCGACATGAAGCTCAAAGTTGAAACCGGATTGGTGAGTTGACGCGCTCACTTTCGCATCGTTCTCATCCTGCGTCTGTTAAGATTTGCTGAGAGCGATGACGGTTGAGGTCAAGAGTGGTCTTCGCCAAATAATTCGGGCAGATGATCTATTCGTTCAGCGCCCACCACCGGCTCAACGAAGCACATGCTGGCCTGCAGAAAGGAAATCTTCTGATCAAAAGAGCATCTCACACCGGCGTGGAACCCACTCTTTATGGCGAAATAACCATTCCAAATAATGCTTTCAGGCCAGCCCCCGCGCCAGGTCGGCTTGAATATCGGCATTGGCTTCCAGCCCCACCGCGACCCGCAGCAGGTCCTGCTTGATGCCGGCGCGCGCGCGCGCTTCCTCCGAAATGCGGCCGTGCGTGGTGGTTCCCGGGTGGGTGATGGTGCTCTTGGTATCGCCGAGATTCGCGGTGATGGAAATCATGCGCGTGGCGTCGGCAACCGCGACCGCGGCGAGAACGCGTTGCCGCAGTTCCTTGCCCGCCTTGAAATGTGGCACGTATTTCTGCGGCACATGCACCTTCTCCCCCGACTTTGGGTTGCGCCCTGTTCGCGATCGCCTGTAACTCAGATCAAAGCTGCCAAAGCCGCGGATCTCGATTCGATCTCCATTCAGCAATGCCTGCGCCATCGCGTCGAGAATCATCTTCACCGCGGACTCGGCATCCTTGGCGTCCAGTTGCGGGTTGTGATCCGCGAGCCGCGTGATCAGTTCCAGTCTTGTCATAATTGCTTCAGTAGTCCCGCCAAACGCTGCGCTACTCACTCTACGATTGAAAGCCGGCTACGCTGAACCGGGCAGCCTCCTTGTGGTGCTCGGTTCGGCCAGGTGCGGAAGCGATTGCACCAATTGATCAGGTTACTTGATCAAATCAAGGATGGTGACGCCCAATGTGATCAAGACGCACGCGAGCAAACACAATGGTGCGACGGCTTCGCTGTCATGCAGGCTTTTTCGGTTGTAATAGTCCTTCGGTTCCCATTCCTCCGTACAGGCTCGCCCTGGATCGAAGCCCGGGTGCAATGGCTCGAGCAGCGTTCTCATGTGTGTCTCCGTGAGCACTACGTTAATGACCACATGAGCTTAGCCGGATGCTGGTGGTTTGACAGTTAAGAATGTTTAAGGAAAAGGGGCAAAACCAGCTGCCGTGGAAGTCGAGACCCTGCCCCGCGCACAAGTGCTACGCCCTGCTTTGGCCTTTGAAGGGCGGGACAAGCAGGCAGTGTCAGTCGCCAGGATTCTGAGAAAAAGCCAAATCGCCGTTTCCGGCGAAAGCGGCCACCCGACAACCCCAGGCCGGGCGCCTGGAGTGGCTCGAAAACCGCCACTCAGACAAAAGCGATTCCCTCGTAACCATGCCCGCTAATGCAATGCCGGGAGAGTTATTGCTGCACCAGTGGCGCGGGTGTCCGCATCGGGACTTCGCCACTTGAACTGACTTATAGATGAAAACCGGAGCCGGTCTAAAACGAAAACCAATCCTCAATAACATACCAGTAAAGAGATTGGAATGGCCTTAAACCTCCTGCTGTTGCTTGCTTCAAACAAACATATTTTACCAATTACAACGAAAAAACCATTCGAAAAAACGCTTTCAGGCCAGCCCGCGCGCCAGGTCCGCCTGGATGTCGGCATTGGCCTCCAGCCCTACCGCTACCCGCAGCAGGTCCTGTTTGATGCCGGCGCGCGCGCGCGCTTCCTCCGAAATGCGGCCGTGCGTGGTGGTTCCCGGGTGCGTGATGGTGCTCTTGGTATCGCCGAGATTCGCGGTGATGGAAATCATGCGCGTGGCGTCGATCACCCGCCATGCGGCTTCGCGCCCGCCTTTGACCTCGAAAGATACGATCGCGCCGCCGGAGCGCTGCTGGCGCATGGCCAGCGCATGCTGCGGATGCGAGGCAAGGCCGGGGTAAAACACCCTTTCCACGCGAGGATGCGATTCCAGCCACTGTGCGAGCGCCAACGCGCTCGCCGACTGGGCGTCCATGCGGATGCGCAGCGTATCGAGCCCGCGCAGGATCACCCAGGCATTGAACGCCGACAGCGTCGGGCCGGCAGTGCGCAGGAACCCGGTCACGCCGTCCATGAATTCCTTGCGGCCCAGTACCGCGCCGCCCAGCACCCTGCCATGGCCGTCCAGATACTTGGTCGCCGAGTGGATGACAATGTCCGCGCCCAACTGGATCGGCTTTTGCAATGCCGGGCTGCAAAAGCAGTTGTCCACGGCCAGCATGGCGCCGGCTTTTTTCGCCACTGCCGCCAGCGCGGCGATGTCGAACACTTCGGTCAGCGGATTGGAGGGCGTTTCGATGAACAACAGGCGCGTGCTGGGTCGCACGGCAGCCTGCCACGCGGCGGCCTCGGGCTTGTCAACGTAATCGGTCTGCACGCCGAACTTGCCCAGAATATTGGTAAACAGCTGCGTGGTCGCGCCGAACACGCTGGAAGAGCAGAGCACGTGGTCGCCCGACTTGAGCAGGGTCATCGCCGCGGCGAGAATCGCAGACATGCCCGAAGCCGTGGCCACGCAGCTTTCGGCGCCTTCCAGAGCCGCGAGGCGGTCCTGGAACATGGCCACGGTCGGATTGGTGAAGCGCGAATAGACGTTTCCGGCCTGCGCCCCGGAGAAGCGCGCCGCCGCCTGCGCGGCGTTCTCGAAAACGTAGCTCGAAGTCAGGTACAGCGCCTCGGAATGCTCGCCAAACTGGCTGCGAGTGGTCCCGGCGCGCACTGCAAGGGTATCGAGGTCGTACTGATCATCCACTATTTTTTCCTTTCTACAACCGCGCGGCCAAAAAGCCTGCCGCAGGGCGACTCACGCCGCATTCAGGTCCAGCTGGTTGGCCTCGTCGGACTCCTCCTCGGTCTGCTGGCGGCTGGCGTCGCGATTGCGCTCAACCAGGGCGAGGTATTCGCCGGTCACATCACCGGTGATGTACTCGCCGTTGAAGCACGAGGTGTCGAAACGCTCCAATGCGGGATTGGCCTCGCGCACCGAAGCGATAAGCGCATCCAGGTCTTGATAGATCACCGCATCGGCCCCGATTTCCCGGGCGATATCCTCGGCGCTTCGGTCGCTGGCGATGAACTCCTCGCGGGTGGGCATGTCGATGCCGTAGACGTTGGGGAAGCGGATCGGCGGCGCGCACGAGGCCAGGTACACCTGTCCTGCGCCAGCTTCACGCGCCATCTGCACGATCTCGCGGCTGGTGGTGCCGCGCACGATGGAATCGTCCACGATCAGCACGTTTTTCCCCTTGAACTCCATGCCCATGACGTTGAGCTTCTGGCGCACCGATTTGCGGCGTATCGCCTGTCCGGGCATGATGAAGGTGCGGCCGATGTAACGATTGCGCACGAACCCCTCTCGATAGGGAACGCCCAGGGCGTTGGACATTTCCAGGGCGCTCGGCCGGCTGGTATCGGGGACCGGAATCACCACGTCGAGCCTGACGCCGGCGAGTTCCCTGCGCACCTTGTCGGCAAGATGCCGCCCCATGTTCAACCGCGTCTCGTACACCGATGCGCCATCGATGACCGAATCCGGCCGCGCCAGATACACGTACTCGAATATGCACGGCGACAACATCGTGTTCGGCGCGCACTGCCGGCTGTGAAACCCACCGCGCTCGTCGACAAACACGGCCTCGCCGGGCGCCACATCGCGCACCGGCTGAAATCCCAGCGCCGCCAGCGTGACGCCCTCCGAGGCGACCAGGTATTCGGTGCCTTGCGGCGAGTCGGACCTGCCGAAAATCAGCGGACGGATACCGTAGGGGTCTCGAAACGCAAGCAGCCCGTATCCGGAGATCATGGCAACGACGGCGTAGGCCCCCTTGCAGCGGCGGTGCACGTTACTCACCGCCTGAAAAATGGTTTCAGCGTCCAGCCTCTGGCCCTTGGCGGCCAGTTCGAGTTCATGTGCCAGCACGTTCAGCAGCACCTCGGAATCCGAATTGGTATTGATATGGCGCAGGTCCTGGCGGAACATGTCCTCCTTGAGCGCCTCGGAGTTGGTCAGGTTGCCGTTGTGCGCGAGGACGATTCCAAACGGCGAATTGACATAAAACGGCTGCGCCTCATCGGCGCTGAACGCCGAACCAGCCGTGGGATAACGGCAATGGGCGATGCCCATGTCGCCCGGCAGTGAGCGCATGTCGCGCGTGCGAAAAACGTCGCGCACCAGCCCCGGCCCCTTGTGCATGTGGAAGGCGTTCCGCGACGAGGTGACGATACCCGAGGCATCCTGGCCGCGATGCTGCAGCAGCAGCAGTCCGTCATACAGCAGCTGATTGACCGCGCTGGTGGCGACCACGCCCAAAATACCGCACATAGCCGTTTCCTTCCGACGTTGCCTGAAGAACCTCTGAATTACCCCAAACCGCCGACCATTTCACACAACACGAATGCAGCAGGACCTGAGCCGGTTTTCCTTCGCGTTGTCCGGGGATGCAACGCAGCAAAATACATGACGCAAGCCTTCAAACCGCTGCTAGCGATATTTGATCCGCTTGCCAAGATCATCCGGGAGCAAGGGCCGCATCGCCACAACCGCCGTCTCGAACGCTCCCGAGCTTACCGCATTTTTCCAGAACGGCTCCTTCGGCAACGGTGTCAAACCACCGACCAGCACCAACGCCATCACCACCAGCAAGCCGCGCACCAGACCGAATCCGGAACCCATAAGGCGGTTGAGCGCGCCCATCCCCGCCGACTTCGCCAGCAGCGTCAGCAACAAGGCAATGAATCCGGCGGCAAGCAGCACTGCGACGAAAATCGCCAGGTAGGCGAGCGGTGGTGCGAGTACCGGCCCCAGGCTCTCCGGCATCAACGGCGTAAGGCGTCCGGAGAACAGGGTCGCCAGAACAAAGGCGGCTACCCAACCGAGCAGCATCACAAGCTCGCGCATCAACCCGCGCATTACGCCCACCAACAGCGAAAAGCCCAGAATGGCGAGTACCGCATAATCGAACCAGGTCATCGGCTGTCGCGATCCCGAAAAAAGCGCACTCTCGTCAATATGCGGATTGAATTTTCAGGGTGGGTCACTGGACAGCGCTCAATGCAAACTCACAGCTTGACCACCGTGCCGACGTTCAAGCCGGCGGCCTGAAGCTGCTCGCGGGCACGTTCGGCCGCTTCGCGACTTGGAAACGGGCCTGCGCGCACCCGAATCTGCTCACCCTTGGCGACTTTCTGGATTTCACTGTAACTCTTGAAGCCCGCCACGGTGACCTTCGCCTGAAGTGTTCTTACATTGGCCTGATTGAGAAACGCGCCCAGCGGAACGACATAGGACTCGCCCTGCAATGCCATTTGCGCGCGCAAGGCTTCGGCATCGGCTTGCTGCCGCTCCGCAGCGGCGCCGTCTTTGGCCGTCACCGGGGCTTTCTTGTCCGCAGACTTGCCTGCTGCCTCGGTCTTCGCCGGCTCCTGCACCTTGGCAGCGGGAGTTACTTCCTTGGGGGCATCCGCCGGGACCGGGACCGCGACCGCGACCGGGACCGGGACCGCGACCGGCACACTGTTCACGGGCGGCGATAGCGCCGCCGTTTCGGCATCGACATTGCCTTTGGCGGCATCAGGCGTGGCGGGGACCACCTTGGTATTGAACTTTCCCGAATTCTGGCTGGGAATCTGGATCACGATATCCTGGCTGATCGGCTTGGGTTCCTTGTCGAAGACAATCGGCAACACGATGACCGCGAACACCACCAACGCGATCGCGCCAACCAGCCGCCGCCTCGCGCGGCGGCGCAACAACAGTGCCTCGTCACTATCCGCCAATTTGAGCCCGCCGTTTTATACGCCGTTTCATACTTGCGCGTTCCGCGTGGTGTGGATTTCCCCTGACGCCTGCGCAGAACCGTCCATACCTGCGAGCCGTCAATTTCGCACCCCGACGGAGAGAATATCGGCCACCGTCAGGAACGATCCGAACACCACGATTCTATCATTTTCACTGCTGCGCTCCCTCGCCGCAGCGTATGCGGCGCGCGGCGAGGCGTGCTGAAAAACCTTCCCGCCCGCGCCCGACTCCGCGATGGCAGCGGCAAGCTGCGCTGCGCTTGCGGCGCGCGCGCCAGTCAGACCCGCTGCATGCCATTCGTCTATGCGGCCCCGCAACGCTGCGCACACGCCTTTCATGTCCTTGTCGGCGAGCATTCCTATCACCGCGCGGGTGTTTGCAAAAAAACCCTGGTCGACGAGGTTTTGCGCAAGCACCTCCGCGGCCTGGGGATTGTGCGCGACATCGAGCACCACCGACGGCGATCCCGGCATCACCTGGAAGCGGCCCGGCAGCTCTACCCGCGACAAACCCTCGCGCACCGCCTGCATGGACACTGGAATGCGCTGCTGAAGCGCATCCAGGGCGGCGAGTGCGGCCGAGGCATTGGCAAGCTGGCGCGCGCCGCGCAGGGCGGGCGGCGCCAGTCCGGCGCGCTCACCGCGACGCCCCCAATAACGCCATTGCTGCCGTCCGCCATCGAAACCGAAGTCGCGGCCCAATATCTGCAGATCCGCACCGATTGCCGCCGCATGCGCGAGCAGGGTCTCCGGGGGCTGCGGATCACCGCAGATCGCGGCGCGCCCGGCGCGGAAGATCCCGGCCTTCTCGAAAGCAATACCCGCGCGCGTCGGTCCCAGATAATCGACATGATCAATGCCGACGCTGGTCACCACCGCACAATCGGCGTCGAACGCGTTCACCGCGTCCAGTCGCCCCCCGAGCCCGACCTCCAGCACCAGCACGTCAAGCGCCGCAGATGCGAAAACTTCCCAGGCTGCCAGAGTGCCGAATTCGAAATAAGTGAGGGAGATGTCCTCACGCACCTCGTTTGCGCGCGCGAAAGCCGTAGCAAGGCGTTCATCGGCCACCGGCACGCCATCAATCCGGACGCGTTCGTTGTAGTGAAGCAGATGCGGCGAGGCATACAAACCCACGCGGTAGCCCGCCGCCTGAAGAATGGCCTCGAGCATGGCGCAGGTGGACCCCTTGCCGTTGGTCCCCCCCACCGTGATTACCGGGCCGGCGAATTTCAGGCCCAGCTTGTCCCTGACCCTTGACACCCGCTCGAGACCCATGTCTATGGGTTTCGCATGCAGGCGCTCGACGTAGTCGAGCCATTCGCTCAGGGTTGTCGGCGGCATGGAAAAGCCCTGACTGCGCAAAACAGGTACAACGCGTGTTGATCAAAACGCGGCATCAAGCCACGGCAGGTTGCTTCATCAGCAGGGTCAGCAACGAAACCAATCGGTCGCGCAACTGGCGCCGGTCGACGATCATGTCGATCGCGCCCTTGTCCAGCAGGAACTCGGCGCGTTGAAAGCCCTCGGGCAGCTTTTCCCTGACTGTCTGCTCGATAACCCTGGGGCCGGCAAAACCGATCAAAGCCCTGGGTTCGGCGATGACCACATCACCGATCATTGCAAAACTGGCCGATACCCCGCCCATGGTCGGATCCGTAAGCACCGAAATGAATGGCAACTTGCGCGCCGCAAGGCGGGTCAGGGCGGCGGTGGTTTTCGCCATCTGCAAAAGCGAAAACAGCCCCTCCTGCATGCGCGCGCCCCCGGATGCGGCGAAACACACCAGCGGCAGGTCCTGCTCGAGGCAGACATGCACGCCTCGCACGAAGCGCTCCCCGACAACCGAGCCCATTGAACCGCCCATGAATTCGAATTCGAAAGCCGCCACCACCACCGGCACCGTCTTGATCGCGCCCTGCATCACCACCAGGGCATCGGTTTCGCCGGTGCTTTCCGCTGCAGCCTCGAGGCGGTCGGAATAACGCTTGCTGTCCTTGAACTTGAGCGTGTCCACAGAAACCACCTCCGCGCCTATCTCGAAGCGCCCCTCTGCATCGAGCAGCATGTCCAGTCGGGCGCGGGCGGAGAGCCGGTTGTGGTAGCCGCACTTGGGACAGACATTGGCATTGGACTCCAGGTCCGTGACATACAAAACCCCGGAACAGGAGGGACATTTTGACCAGAGCCCCTCGGGGACGGCCATGCGCTTGTGCCCGGCAGCGCGGTTGATCTTGGGGGGCAGAAGTTTTTGCAGCCAGCTCATTGCTTAAGGACTCGTTACCTGGCGGCTGTCCATGGCGGTGCGGATCTCACCCAGCAGCGCTTTCACCTTCGGCGCCTCGTTTCCGGGCGATGCCTCGATTTCCTGTATTACCCGGCTGCCGATGATCACCGCGTCGGCAACCTGTGCAATGGCGCGCGCCGTGGCACCGTCGCGAATGCCGAATCCGACGCCGATGGGCAGTGCGGTGCATGACCTGATCTTGCGCAAACGGGATTCGACCTCTGCCAGATCGAGGTTGGCTGCGCCGGTCACGCCGCGCAGCGAAACGTAATACACATAGCCCGTCGCCAGGCTGGCGATCTGCCCGATACGCTCATCGGTCGAGGTCGGCGCGATAAGAAAAATCAGGTCCAGGGAATTTTCGCGCAACAGATCAGCCAGCACCGCGCATTCCTCCGGGGGGTAGTCGACGACGATCAGGCCGTCGACTTCAGCGGTCCGCGCAGCACGCACGAAGTTTTCGGCCCCCATGGCCTCAATGGGATTTGCATACCCCATCAGAACCACCGGCGTATTGCGGTCGGTCTGGCGAAACTCGCTCACCATGTCCAGCACCTGTGGCAGCCCCACGCCCTTCGCGAGGGCACGCTCGATGGCGCGCTGGATGACCGGACCGTCGGCCATCGGGTCCGAGAACGGCACCCCCAGTTCAAGTATGTCGGCACCGCCCGCCACCGCAGCATGCATGAGAGGTACGGTCAACGCGGGGTCCGGGTCTCCGGCTGTGAAATAGGGGATCAGCGCCTTGCGGCCGCTCGTCGCGAGACGCGTGAAGGTTTGCGAAATACGGGACATCAGATTGCCGCCTCCTTGAGTTCCTGTGCATCTTGGGCCGGCGCCGGATCGGCGCCCGGCACCGCCGGTTCAAGCCTCTGCCTGGCGGTGGCCAGATAATCGGGATTGATCTCGAATCCCGCGAAGCGGCGACCCAGGCGCGCAGCCGCGACCGCGGTCGTGCCGCTGCCCATGAAGGGGTCGAGCACCAACCCTCCTGAGGGGCAACTCGCGCGCACCATGCGCTCGATGAGCGCGAGCGGCTTCTGTGTCGGATGGTCCACGCGCTCGGGATCCTGCCGGTGCAGGCGCGCCACGCTCCAGACGTCTTTGGGGTTGTAGCCGATTTCCAGCCACTTCTTGCCGACAAAAATCGAGCGCGAGCGCGCTTTTTTCGTTTCGGGATCGTAGGCGATCCGTATGCTGTCGATATCGAAGTGGTAGCGCCGTGATCGCGCAAAAAATCCAATGGTGTCGTGCACCGAGGAAAACTTCCGGGTGCTGCCGCCCATGCTGGGCACGCGCCTGTCCCAGATGATCTCATTGATCATGTGGAGGTGCGTCTTCAGGTAACTGAAAACCTCCGGGCTGTGCTGCCAGGTGAGGAACACGTACAGGCTGCCGTCGGCGGCCAGTTTGGGGAGCAGCGCGTCGATCCAGCGCTTGCTGAAATCCAGGTACTCATGGGCGGCGATACAGTCCGAGTCGTTGCCGTAGTCCTTGCCCAGGCCGTAGGGCGGATCGACGATCGCCAGGTCCACCGCGCCATCCGCAATCCGGTCGACGCCTTCCAGAAAATCAGCGTGATGCAGCGCGATCCGGCTGCTCAAAGCTTCAACCCTGATTCTTCCGCCACGGTTTGCATGTCCTTGTCGCCGCGGCCGGAAAGGTTGACCAGCAGAATCTTCTCCCTGGGCAGGGTGGGCGCTATCTTGGCCGCATAGGCCAGCGCATGCGCCGACTCCAGCGCCGGAATGATGCCCTCGAAATGGCAGCAATCGTGAAACGCCGCGAGCGCCTCGTCGTCGTTGATGACGACGTACTCTGCGCGCCCGGTGTCGTTGAGCCATGCATGCTCCGGTCCCACGCCCGGATAATCCAGGCCGGCGGAAATCGAATGCGTTTCAATGATCTGGCCGTTGGCATCCTGCAGGAGATAGGTCCGGTTGCCATGCAGCACGCCCGGTTTGCCGGCGGTGATCGAGGCCGCATGCCTGCCGCTGGCGATGCCGTGACCGCCCGCCTCCACGCCAATCAGCTTTACCGACTTGTCGGGAATGTAGGCGTGGAAGATCCCGATCGCATTGGAGCCGCCGCCGACGCAGGCAATCACCGCGTCGGGCTGGCGCCCCGTCATCTCCGGCATCTGCTCGCGACACTCGCGCCCGATCACCGTCTGAAAATCCCGCACCATCATGGGATACGGGTGCGGGCCGGCAACCGTACCGATGATGTAAAAGGTGTTGTGGATGTTGGTGACCCAATCGCGCATGGCTTCGTTGAGCGCGTCCTTGAGCGTCTTTGAACCGGATTCCACCGGCACCACCGTCGCACCCAGGAGTTTCATGCGATAGACATTGGCCGCCTGGCGTCTGACATCTTCCGACCCCATGTAGACCACGCATTCCATGCCGTAGCGCGCGGCGATCGTCGCCGTGGCCACGCCATGCTGGCCGGCCCCTGTCTCCGCGATCACCCGCGGCTTGCCCATGCGCCGGGCAAGCAGCGCCTGGCCAATGGTGTTGTTGATCTTGTGCGCACCGGTGTGGTTGAGATCCTCGCGCTTCAGGTAGATCTGGGCCCCGCCCAGCCGTTCCGACCAGTGTTTCGCGTGGTACACCGGACTGGGACGGCCGACATAGTGTTTGAGTTCGTAATTGAACTCCGCGATGAATTCCGGATCGCTGCGGTAATGCTCGTAGGCCGCCTTCAACTCGTCCAGCGCGTGCACCAGGGTTTCGGCCACGAACACGCCGCCGTATTTGCCGAAATGCCCGTGCTGGTCGGGAAACTCGCTAGGAAGATCGTTGATCTGCACGCCTTACCTCCAATATGAACGCCGCGATCAGCGCGGCGTCCTTGATGCCCTTCGCCGTTTCCACGCTGCTGGAAACATCGACCGCGTAGGGGTGTACGGCGTTGATGGCTTCATCGACGTTAGCCGCGCCCAATCCCCCGGAAAGTATGACCGGCCTGTCCGGACTGCCGGGGACCAGATTCCAGTCAAACCGGCTGCCGGTTCCGCCATAAAGCTCTTCGTGAAATGCATCGACCAACCAGGCCGACGCGTCGGTAAATGCTGCGAAGTATTTTACCAAATCCCTGCCCGGTTTCGCCCCGGCGGCCTTGATCCAGGGTCGCCCGAAGGCTGCGCAGAATTGCGCATCCTCTTCGCCATGAAACTGCAGCGTCGCGCTCGGAACCGCAGCAAGCAACTCCTCGACTTCCCGGCGTGAAGGATTAACGAATACCGCAACCGGCGTCACCAGCGGCGGCAGGCCGCGCGCAATGGCCGCGACCGCCGCGGGTTCGATGAAGCGTGGACTCCTGCGCCATTGAATGAATCCAATGGCGTCGGCACCATGCCCAACCGCCGCGCGGGCGTCTTCCGGGCGCGTAATACCGCAAATCTTGATCCGGGTTCGCATGGTTCAGCTGAGTTCAAGCTGCGGCATCATACGTGGGAATCCCGGCAGCTTCCAGTGATCCGCGTAGCAAACCTCCGCAAGGTACAGGCCTCCGGGTGCAATGGTCGGTGCCGCCTGTTTGCGATCGCGCCCCGCCAGCACCTGTTCGATCCATGCCGCCGGATGAGCGCCTTTGCCGATATAGAGCAGGCAGCCGACAAGATTGCGCACCATGTGATGCAAAAATGCGTCGGCCGCGACTTCGAAGACGACGTACGGTCCCTGCACTCGAATGTCGAAACTTTTCAGGGTCCGCACAGGCGACCTGGCCTGGCACTGCGATGAGCGAAACGCGGAAAAATCATGCCGTCCCACCAGCATTGCCGCCGCGCCGCGCATTGCCTCGATATCCAGCAACGCGTGATACCAGCCAACCTTGCCCGCAAGCAAAGAAGGGCGCACCGGGTGCACATACAGGAGGTACACATAGCGGCGGGCAACCGCGGAAAAACGCGCATTGAACTCGGCGCCGACCGGCATCGCCCACTGCACCGCGATGGCATCAGGGAGCACTGCATTGGCCCCGCGCACCCATGCCGCCTCAGGTCGTATGGCGTCACAATCGAAATGCGCCACCTGTCCCAGCGCATGCACACCGGTATCGGTGCGCCCGGCGCCGGTGATGCGCACCGGCGTCGCGGCAATCTGGCTGAGGGCGGCCTCCAGGTGATCCTGAACGGTTCTGCCCGAGGGCTGCGATTGCCAACCTTCGAAGCCGCGTCCATCGTAGCTCACACCGATCACGAAGCGCATTGCGATTTCCGTTTCACCTTCACATGCAATCGGCAAAGCCTGCCCGCAGGCCGCGTAGTGGATCCATCAGGGAACACCTGCCGGTCGCGATCATCGCCTGATTCCACCGGAATGTCATTGCAATGCTCTGAGTCGGCGCACCGCGTCCGCATCATGCTGACATGATTGCGGCAAATGCACAGACTGCGGGTGCGGCATTCCTTGACAAAAAAGTCGTGCTCCCTAAAATGGCCGGACACTCGAGTCGGCCTGAGCGTTTGCACCCAGGCATCCGGCTGCGATTACCCAGAACCCAAAAGGAAGCCCAATGAGCAAGGATATTCTGACCCAGCAGGATGGCGCCATTCTGCGCGTGACCATCAATCGACCGGAATCCGGCAACGGCATGTCCAACGACATGGCCGTCGAACTGGCGGGCATTTTCGATGCAGCCGCATCGACCTCGCAATTCGTGGTCCTGCGCGGCGCTGGCAAGGATTTCTGTATCGGCCGCGCCGGCATGGGGCCGCAACCGGCGACACAACCTGAAGCCCTCGACCTGCGTCGCTCCAATGAACCGGTATTTCAATGCTATGGATCGTTCCGGCGCTCCACAATTCCGATTATCGGCGTAGTCCAGGGACGGGCCATCGGCTTTGGCTGCGCGCTGGCGGCGCTGTGCGACATCACCATTGCCGCAGACACGGCCAAATTCCAGTTTCCGGAAATGGGCCACAACATCATGCCGACCATGGCAATGTCCGCCCTGGTCGATCGTGTGCCGCGCAAGGCCCTTATGTATCTGATTTATTCGGCCGCGATTGTCGACGCGGAACGCGCCCTCACCTTTGGCATGGTCAGCGAAGTCGTTCCCGAGGCGCAGCTGGATGCCGCCGTCAAGACACTTTGCGACGCGATGCTCAAGGCTCCCGCCGCGGCCACGCCGGCGGTCAAGGAATATGTGAGGAACGCCCTGACCATGGATATATCCTCTGCGGTGGATCTGGCGCGCAATCTGCACTCGGTGATCAACTCCTCGAGCGAGATGAGACACGACAAGCATTAGGCGGGCCCGGTAGCAGCGATGCCACAAAGGTAATACTCCAATAAGAAAACGGCGCCCATGGCGCCGTTTTCCTGTCCAGCGAAACCGCCAATTTACCCGAGCGCATCCAGCATGGTCTGCGCCTGCTGTTTTTGCGTGGCATCGCCCTCGAGCACCACCTCGTTGAGAAGGTCGCGGGCACCATCTTTGTCACCCATTTCGTCATAGGCTTTCGCCAAATCAAGTTTGGTTGCCACTTCCTGCCACTTTGCGTCCATCGGTGCCGATGGCACCGCGTTGTCGGTACCCAGGTCAAGACTGATCTCCGACAGGTCGATATCCGCGGCAGCCGGCGCTTCCGGGGCTGCGGCGGGCAGATCATCCAGATTGAGGTTGAAATCCATGGTGCTGCCGCCATCATCCGCGGCGGCAGGCGCCTCAGGCGGCACCGGTTCGGCCTCGGGCGCCGGGGGCGGGCTATCCATGCCCAGGTCAAAATCGATTGTTGCGCCGCTCTCCTCGGGCGCCGACATCGTCTCCGCCTCAGTCGTCGCCGTCGAATCGATTATCAGCGTTCCCTGAGGACTGAAATCACTGGCAGGCGCCTCGCCGGCGGGCTTATCCCCATCCAGTCCGAGGTCAAAATCCAGGGTAGAACTCCCGGTATCTGGGGCCGCATCGCCAGCCACCGGTTCCGGCGCTGCGACACCAAGATCGAGGTCGAGACTCTCGACGGCGGCGGACGCCCCCTCCTGTGCCGGCGCATCGCCCAGATCAAGGTCGAAATCCAGAGTCGCGGCGGGGGCTTCTCCGGCGGGGCTGGCTGCTTCTACGGTGACAGTCTCAGCGACGTCTGCGGCCGCATGACCCTGACCAGGAAGAATTTGCGTAGAACCGAAGTCGGCATTGCCTGTTCCACCATAGAGCGTGTTGCCCGGATCCAATTGCAGGCCCAGCGCCTGTGCTTTTTCCCAGTCGGCCCCCTGCCCCCCTGTAATGGTCTGCAGGTCCAGCGCTGTGGACTCGAAAGTCTTGAGATCCTTCCGATTGGCGTAAATCTCGAGCAGCTTGACCCACACCGGCGTGCGATTGGTATCTTTGGCGAGGGCCTCCTTGAGGATTTCCTCGGCCTGCGTATCGCGTCCATAGGCCATATAGACATCGGCTTCCGCGATCGGATCTATTTCCTCCCCGTCGGATTTGCCGACGGGGTCCTGGCTGCTGGTACCCTGACCCGGCGCTGACGCGCTGTCTGCTCCCAACACGCTCGAAGCGATGCTGGCAACGGCAATCGGTGCCGCAGATATTGAGGAGTTATCCGCATAGTTGGCCGACGCGGCTTTTTTCTTGCGTTGCCATGCGTAGGCAGCATAACCCACCAGCAGAAGCAGCACGCCTCCCGCGCCGCCAATGGCCAATTCATTGTCGAGCAGTTCATCGACAAAACCGGGGGGCTCGGGGGGAGGTGGCGCCACCGCCTTGGGCGCCGGTTTCGGTGCAGCTTTGGCCACATCAGGGGCGGTTGCTGCGTCCGCAGCAGGTTTCGCCGGTTCGGCCGCTTTGTTCGCGTCGGCCGCAGCAGCATCCGCGGCAGGCTTGACCGGCTCCGGCGAGGCCGCTTTGGATGTATCCGCAGCGGGCGCTGCGGCTTTGGCTGATTCTGCGGCAGCTTTGCCCGGTTCCGCCTTGGCGGCCGGTGCCGCACCCTTGCCGGCGTCGGCCTTGGTTTCGGCCTTGGTTTCGGCCTTGGCTTCAGCCTTGGCTTCAGCCTTGGCTTCAGCCTTGGGCGCAGCTTTGCTATCCGCCTTGGCGTCGGCTTTGGCCGGGGCTGGGGCTGGGGCTGGGGCCGGGGCTTTGGCCGCCTCGGCCTGCTTTTGCGCCTGCGCGGCCGCGCTGCTCTTCATCTGCAGCAGTTTTTGCATGTCCAGCACATTCTTTTCCAGCAATGCGACGCGCTCTTGCGCTTCGCGCAAGGCTTTATCCTTGGCGACCAGATCATCCGCTTTCGCCGCAGCGGCACCCTTACCCGTCCCCTTGGCATCATCCGGTTTTGACAGGCGCAATTGATCCGTCGCCGGTCCCTTGCCCGCCGGCGTTTCAGCCTTCGGCGCGGTGATCTTTCCGACCGCCTGCCGTGTACCTTCTGCGCGTTCCGGTGCTGCCGCCACCGCAGCGCCGATGGAGCGTTGATAGTCGGCGTAGTCGGCAGACTGCCTCCTCACCAACTGGATCGCTTCGTTCTGCTTGATTCCCTCGACATCCTCTGCAGCGGGTAGATTCAGAATCCGTCCGGTACGCAAACGGTTCATGTTCTTGCCATCGAAGGCTTCCTGGTTGCCCTGATACATGGCAACCAGCATCTGCTGAAGGCTGGCGTTCGGCACCATGTTCTGCAACGCAATCCGGCCCAGTGTGTCGCCGCGCTTCACCTCATACTGAGCGGCGGGTTTTGCAGCCGGCTTTGCGGCAGGCTTGGCTGCGATGGCGGGCGCCGCGACCGCAGGCGCCGCGACCGCAGGCCTAACGACTTCAGGTACGGGAGCCGGGGCCGGGGCGGGCTTGGGAGCCTCCTGGGCGAGCGGCGCCACGCTCGGCAGTTCCACCGGCGGTGCCGGCGTGGCCACCGCTGGCTTGAGTTCCGGCGGGTCCAACAGGAACGTATATTCGCGCACCAAACGCCCCGCAGACCATGAAAGTTCGACCAGCAAATCGATGAAAGGCTCGTTCATCGGCTGGCTCGAAATGAGCGCGATCACGTATTGGTTGTTGGGCCTGCGTTCGATCGAAAACTTGATGCTCTGCAGGACCCCGCTGTACTCCACATTCGCCTGGCGAAAGGTGTCTACCGACGCAAGCATGGCGGCCAACGTGTCTGCCTCGCCCGGTTGCAACGCCACAACCTCTATTTCGGCCCTGAGCGGCTGCCCCAGCCCGGATAGAACATTCAGCCGGCCCAAACCTGCGGCAAGTGCCAACGACGGCAAAGCGAAGCCGACAATCGCGATGCAAAATTTTCTGAAGAAAGTGTTACCCACACTGCCACCCAGGTAATCGGAGGGAAGGAAACTAAAATACCATCATGAGGTTAGCATGGCAAGCTCAACTTCTCTTTCGCAAACTGCGTTAAGTCGGTATTTTTTGGCACAAATTCTGATTTGACACCGGGTGGTTCGCGTCAGCGCCCCACCCGCGTTCAAGGATTCACAATTTATAGCCAAGCCACCGGCCTGATCGTCGGCGGATTAGAGTTTTCCCAGCAAAATCCGCAACATGCGACGCAGCGGCTCCGCGGCACCCCATAACAGCTGATCGCCGACGGTAAATGCCGTCAGGTGGGTGTTGCTGGCATCGAGCGCAAGCTTGCGCAACCGTCCCACCGGCACCTGCAGTGTTCCGGTGACACGCGCCGGAGTCAATTCGGCAAGCGTGTCCTCGCGCCGGTTGGGGATAACCTTCGCCCAGTCGTTCGCGCCGGCCAACAGCTTTTCGATCTCGGCGATTGGCAGGTCGCGTTTGAGCTTAAGCGTCAATGCCTGGCTGTGGCAGCGCATAGCGCCGATGCGCACACAAACCCCGTCGATCGGCGTCGGCCGCGATTCACGGCCCAGAATCTTGTTGCCTTCCGCGCCGCCCTTCCACTCCTCCTTGCTCTGGCCATTGCCAAGATCCTTGTCGATCCACGGCAGCAAGCTGCCCGCGAGCGGCCCGCCGAAGTTTTTCGTCGGAAAACTCTGGTCGCGCAAGGTCATCGCGACCGCGCGATCGATCTCCAGTATGCCGACCGCCGGATCGTCGAGCGCGGTACGCACCGCGCCGTGCACCGCACCCATCTGGGTAACCAGTTCGCGCATGTTCTCGGCACCGGCACCGGAGGCCGCCTGATAGGTCATGGCGGTGATCCACTCCACCAGATCGGCCTTGAAAAGGCCGTGCAGCGCCAGCAACATGAGGCTCACGGTACAGTTGCCGCCGATGTAGTCCCGGAGGCCGCGCTTGACCGCCGCGTCGATCACATCGCGATTGACCGGGTCAAGAATGATCACGGCGTCCTTGTTCATCCGCAAGGCCGAGGCGGCGTCTATCCAGTAGCCGTTCCAGCCTGCCGAGCGCAATTTGGGATGGATGTCGTTGGTGTAATCCCCGCCCTGGCAGGAAATGATGATCTCCATGCCCTTGAGTGCCTCGATGGATCGCGCATCGCCCACCGGAGCGCTCGCGCGGCCGATGTCCGGCCCCTTGCCGCCGGCCTGGGAGGTGGAGAAGAACACCGGGTCTATGAGGTCGAAATCGCGCTCCTCGCGCATCCGCCCGACCAGCACTGACCCCACCATGCCGCGCCAGCCCACTATGCCTGTTTTTTGCATCTGCTTTTCCTTACATCGAGAATCTACAACGCTACAACGCGGCCAATACCGCGTCGCCCATTTCGCGCGTGCCCACCTTGCGGGTTCCCGCCTGAAATATGTCAGGCGTGCGCAGCCCCTGCACCAGCACCTTCTTTACCGCCGCCTCGATGCGATCGGCCGCGGCCGCCTGCTCGAGGCTGTAACGCAGCATCATCGCCGCCGACAGAATCGTCGCAAGGGGATTGGCGACACCCTTGCCGGCGATGTCCGGCGCCGAACCATGAATCGGCTCGTACAGGCCCTTGCCGCGCTCGTCCATCGAAGCCGAGGGCAGCATGCCGATCGATCCGGTCAGCATCGAGGCCTCATCCGAAAGAATGTCGCCGAACATGTTGCCGGTAACGATGACATCGAACTGCTTGGGGTTGCGCACCAGCTGCATCGCCGCATTGTCAACATACATGTGCGAGAGCTCGACATCCGGATATTCTCCGCCCACCTGGGTGACCACTTCACGCCACAGTTGCGAGGTGTCCAGCACATTGGCCTTGTCCACCGAGCACACCTTGCGGCCGCGCTTTCTGGCCGCGGCGAAGGCCACCTGCGCAATGCGGCGCACCTCGGACTCACTGTAGCGCATGGTATCGAAGCCCTCGCGCTCGCCAGACTCCAGTTTGCGGATGCCGCGCGGCTTCCCGAAATAAATGTCGCCGGTGAGTTCGCGCAGGATGAGGATATCCAGGCCTGCCACCACTTCCGGCCGCAGCGAGGACGCATCGGCCAGCTCTGCGTAGACCACCGCGGGCCGCAGATTGGCGAACAGGCCCAGTTCCTTGCGCAGCCCGAGAATCGCCTGCTCCGGGCGCTTGTCGCGCGGGATGGCGTCGAAGCGCGGGTCACCCACAGCGCCGAAAAGAATGGCGTCGGCCGCTTTGGCCAGCTCAAGCGTTGCCCCGGGCAGCGGCTCGCCGCAGGCTTCGTAGGCGGTTCCGCCGACCGGGGCCTCCTGCATCTCCAGCCGCAGGTCCAGCGCGCGCAGCACCTTCAGCGCCTCGGCCACGATCTCCTTGCCGATCCCGTCGCCGGGCAGCACTGCGATTTTCATGATTCGCATCCCAAAAAACAGAATGGCCGGGGTCCGCTTCGGAACCCCGGCCATTCACTTTTTTATCAAGTGAACAGCCAGGGCTGCTCGATTTTGCGTTTTTCCTCGAACGCGCGAATGGTCGCTGCATGGCGCAGCGTCAGGCCGATGTCGTCAAAGCCGTTCAGCAGGCAGTACTTGCTGAATGGCTCTACGTCGAAATGATAGGAATCACCGTCGGGCTTGATCACCACCTGCGCCTCGAGGTTGATCTCCAGCGCATAGCCGGGAAACGGTGCGGCCTCGCTGAACAGCCGGTCCACCTTCGTCTCGTCGAGCGTGATGGGCAACAGGCCGTTCTTTAGCGAGTTGTTGAAAAAGATATCGCCATACGAAGGCGCAATAATCGCGCGAAAGCCGTATTCGCCCAGCGCCCAGGGAGCGTGCTCGCGCGAGGAGCCGCAGCCGAAGTTCTTGCGCGCGATGAGGATCGAGGCGCCCTTGTAGCGCGACTGGTTCAACACAAAGTCACGATTGATCGGACGGTTGCTGCAGTCCTGCCCCGGCTGGCCCTCATCCAGGTAGCGCCAGGCATCGAACAGGTTCTGCCCGAAGCCGATGCGCCGGATCGATTTGAGGAACTGCTTGGGGATGATCGCATCGGTGTCGACATTGGCGCGATCCATCGGCGCGACCAGACCCTTGTGTACGGTGAATTTCTGCATGGCTGTTTCCTGGCTGTCCCGGTTCCGATTATTTCTTGGAAGCGCGTTCCAGCGCCTCGCCGCCCGCCTTCACATCCTTGCCCAGACCCTGCATGGTGTTGCAACCGGCCAGAACCAGCAGAATCACAATGCCGGAAAAAAGTTTGCTCATGACTGTCTTCCCGGATCCCGCTCAGCGAAGCTCGCGAACGTCGACAAAATATCCCGCCACGCCGGCCGCCGCCGCCATGGCCGGGCTGACCAGATGCGTGCGCCCGCCGGTGCCCTGGCGTCCTTCGAAATTGCGATTGGAAGTCGACGCGCAGCGTTCGCCCGGCTCGAGGCGGTCGGCGTTCATGCCAAGGCACATGGAGCAGCCCGGCTCGCGCCATTCGAAACCCGCGTCCTTGAAAATGCGATCCAGGCCTTCTTTCTCCGCCTGCAGCTTTACCTGCCCGGAACCGGGCACCACCAGGACGAGCTTGACGTTGGCCGCCTTGCGCCGGCCGCGCACCACGCCGGCAGCGGCGCGCAAATCCTCAATGCGCGAGTTGGTGCACGATCCGATGAACACCTTGTCGATGCGGATATCCCTGATCGCGGTATTGGGCTCGAGCCCCATGTACACCAGCGCACGCTCCATGCCCTCGCGACGCACCGGATCTTTTTCCTTGTCGGGGTCGGGCACGCGGTCATCGATGGTCACCACCATTTCCGGGGAGGTTCCCCAGGTGACATGAGGTTTCAATTCTCTCGCGTCGATCTGCACCACGCGGTCGAATTTCGACCCAGGGTCGCTCTGCAAGGTGCGCCAGTGCGCCACGGCGCGGTCCCAGGTCGCACCGATCGGCGCATCAGGGCGGCCCTTCAAATAATCAATGGTCACGTCATCCACGGCGACCATACCGGCGCGCGCGCCCGCCTCGATCGCCATGTTGCAAAGCGTCATGCGGCCTTCCATGGAAAGCGCGCGGATCGCGCTGCCGGCGAATTCCACCGCACAACCGGTACCGCCGGCGGTACCGATGCGGCGCACCACCGCCAGGGCGATGTCCTTGCCGGTCACGCCGCGGGGAATATCGCCCTCCACCAGCACCAGCATGTTCTGCATCTTCTTGGCCAGCAGCGTCTGCGTGGCGAGCACGTGCTCGACCTCGGAGGTGCCCACGCCGTAGGCCAGACAGCCAAACGCTCCGTGCGTGCTGGTATGCGAATCGCCGCAGACCACGGTCATGCCCGGCAGAGTGAAGCCGTTTTCCGGCCCGATCACGTGCACGATGCCCTGGCGTTTGTCCAGAAACGGAAAAAAAACCTTGGCGCCGTATTCCTTGATATTGGCGTCGAGGGTTTCCACCTGCAGGCGCGAAATCGGATCCTTGATGCCCTCTTCCCAGTGGTCCGTGGGCGTGTTGTGGTCGGCGGTGGCCACCACGGAATCCTTGCGCCACACCCTGCGGCCGGCGACCTTCAGGCCTTCATAGGCCTGGGGACTGGTAACTTCGTGCACCAGGTGCCGGTCGATATAAAGCAGCGTGGTGCCGTCGTCTTCGGCGCGCACCGCGTGACTGGCCCAGAGTTTGTCGTAGAGTGTCTGTTGGATCATTGGCGAAAACCTGCTGTAAGTCTTTGATTATAACGGATGCATGAGCTCGCGTTCGCGGCAATACCTGAGCGCGAAGGGCGCCGGCCTAGGGTTTGCGCGCCGCCTGAGCCGCCTGATAAAGCGGCATGACGCGCTCCGCATAAACCTGCAAATCCTTGATTCGATTGTCCGGCGAAGGATGCGTGGACAGAAACGCCGGGCCGCGACCACCGCCCAGCTGACTCATCTTTTGCCACAGCGACACCGCGGCATGGGGATCGAATCCGGCACGCGCGGCCAGTTCGATACCGATGCGGTCGGCCTCGGTCTCGTCCTGACGCGAGTTGGGCAGATTGAAGGTGACATCAAGAATGGTGCTCGACAGGTCCACCGCCGATCCGCTGACACCCAGCAGCGCCGCGCCGATATTGAGCACCGTGGACTGCAGCACCGCCGCCGAGGCACGCTCGCGCCCGTGCTCCCGCAGCGCATGCGCGATTTCATGCCCCATCACCGCGGCCATCTCGCCGTCGCTGACCTGGAGCTTTTCGATCAGCCCGGTATAGAAGGCGATCTTTCCCCCGGGCATGCACCAGGCGTTGACTTCGGCCGAGGTAATGACGTTGACCTCCCACTTCCACCCCTGCGCATCGTTGCGAAACGCGGAGGTCGCCGGAATCAAACGCTCGGCAACCTGTTTCACCCGGGCAAGCTGCGCGGCATCGCGGTTCAACTGGTTTTTCTTGCGCGCGTCCTGCAATACCTGCTGATAGGCCTTTTCCGCGCCGCCGTTGACCTGGCTCGCAGGCAACAACGAGGTCATGGTCTGTTTGCGCTCGACCCCGACCACGCCGGGCTGCGTAGTCTGCACCGACTGGCAGGCGCTGAGAAGCCCTGCCGCGGACCAGACGACGCAAAAAGGAATCCACCGCCGCGAACCTCCCGCTGATTTCATGATGCGCTCCATCTCCAAACGTAAGCATTTCCTTTGCCGAAGCAGCGATCCGGGGATTCGCAGTGCAAATGTGGCGGGTAAGATAACGCCTTTTGCTGCCGCTGCGCCATCGGCAAACATGACCTGCGAGAGAATCGACTGTGAACGAACCCTTCCGTTCCCGCGTGCCGCGCGGTGTATTTTTTCTGCTGTTCACCGCATCCGGCTTTGCCGGGCTCATCTACGAGTCGATCTGGAGCCACTATCTCAAACTGTTCCTGGGCCACGCGGCCTATGCGCAGACGCTGGTGCTGGCGCTGTTCATGGGCGGCATGGCAATCGGTGCCTGGCTGTGCAGCCGCTTCGGCCCGCGCTGGGCCAACCTGCTGGTGGGCTACGCCGTCACCGAGGCGCTGATCGGGGTTGCGGCGCTTGTCTTCCACGGGACCTTCGTCACCCTCACCCAATGGGCCTATGACGCGCTGCTGCCCGGCCTGGGAACCGCGACGGGAGCAGCGCTCGCCAAGTGGACGCTGGCCGGGCTCCTGATCCTGCCGCAATCGATATTGCTTGGCATGACCTTCCCGCTGATGAGCGCGGGCCTCATCCGCCGCTATCCGCTCGCCCCCGGCGGATCGCTGGCGATGCTGTACTTCACCAACAGCTTCGGCGCGGCGATCGGCGTGCTCGCCAGCGGTTTCCTGCTGATCGAAAAGCTCGGCCTGCCCGGCACCATCGGGCTGGCCGGCGCCATGAACCTGGCGCTGGCCGCCATCGTCTGGATACTGGCGCGCGGCGCCGAGCCCCGTCCCGCAGCAGAGAGTGCGGCACCCGTCGAGGCCCGGGCACCGGCGGGCAGCGCCTCCTACACGCTGTATCTGGCCATTGCACTGCTCACCGGCGCGGCTTCATTCATCTACGAAATCGGCTGGATCCGCATGCTCTCCCTGGTGCTGGGCGCCTCGACGCATTCGTTCGAGCTGATGCTCTCGGCCTTCATCCTCGGACTGGCCTTGGGCGGATTGTGGGTGAAGCGGCGCATCGATGCCATCGGCGACCCCATGCGTTTCCTCGCCCGGGTGCAGGTTGCCATGGGACTGCTTGCGCTGGCCACCATCCCTCTTTACGGACAGATGTTCGAAGTCATGGCCGCCGTCATCAAGGGACTGGCGAAAACCGATTCCGGCCACGCGCTGTTCCTCGCCTCCAGCCACGGCATCGCGCTGGCGGTGATGTTCCCGGCGACCTTTTGCGCCGGCATGACCCTGCCGCTCATCACCTACAGCCTGCTGCGCCTCGGCCACGGCGAGAAAAGCATCGGCGCGGTGTATGCATCGAACACGCTCGGATCCATCATCGGCGTTTTCTTCGCCGCGCACCTGGGGATGCCGCTGCTGGGCCTCAAAGGGCTGATCGCGGCGGGCGCCGCGCTGGATGTCATGCTGGGCCTGATCCTGATGTGGCGCGTGGGCGGCCCGCTCGCACTGCGCGCCGGGACGGCCGCCGCCGCCACGCTCGCCTTCGCCGTGGTGCTGGCCGGCTTCCCGCTGGATAACTACAAGATGGCCTCGGGAGTGTTCCGCCGCGGCGAGGTCTACAGCAGCAGCGAGGCCAAACTGATCCTGCACGAGGACGGCAAGACCACCACGGTGAGCCTGATGGATTTTCCCGAGGGCCGCAGCCTGCGCACCAACGGCAAATCCGACGGCGCCATTGCGATGGATCCGGCCATGGATCGAATCTCCGATGAAGTCACCATGGTGCTCACCGCCGCGCTGCCGATGGCGGTCAAGCCCGATGCGAAGAACGTCGCGGTCATCGGCATCGGCACCGGCCTCACCACCCACACCCTGCTCGCCAACGCGGCGCTGGAAGCGGTGGATACGATTGAAATAGAACCGCTGATGGCGAAAGCGTCAAAGATGTTCGCGCCGATCAACTCCAATGCGTTTGCCGATCCGCGCAGCCACATCAATTTCGACGATGCAAAAACCTTTTTTTCCACGCACAACCGGCGTTACGACATCATCGTCTCGGAGCCCTCCAATCCCTGGGTGAGCGGCGTGTCGAGCCTGTTCACGCGCGAGTTCTACCAGCTCGCGCGGCGCTACTTGAAGCCTGGCGGGGTGCTGGTGCAGTGGTTCCAGCTCTATGAGATCGATGCCAGCCTGCTCGCCTCGGTGCTCGGTGCGCTGGGCAGCGAGTTTCCCGACTACGTCGTCTACGCCGCCACCAACGGCGACCTGCTCATCGTCGGCGGCGACCCGCAGACGCTGGCGCGGCCGCTGTCTGACATGAGCAGCGTCGCCGGCGTCGCCGCCGAACTGCGCCGCGTGCAGGTGCAGACCCTGGGCGACATGCAGTTGCGACGGCTCGGCGGCAGAAAAGTACTCGAACCGTTTTTCGCCAGCTTCGCGGTGCCCGTCAATTCCGATTACGCGCCCTACCTAGACCTCAACGCGGCGAAGTTCCGCTATCTGCAGAAATACGCAGGCGAGGTCACCGAACTGGGCGGCACCGACCTGCCGGTGATCGCCATGCTCGAGGGCCGCGCCGCCGACTGGGCTGCGCCGCCCTCCTATGCAGGCGGCGATTTCTTCGAAAAAATTGAAACCATGCGCAACGCCCGCTACGCGCACGACTTCATCCTCGGCAGAAACGGCCCCCGCCCGCAGGACATCCCGAGCAGCCTGCAGAAGGATCTCGAGATCGCCAAGCTGCAGGCGGGCGACTGCCGCGACGCCGAGCGCATCGACCTGTGGTTTCATTCCCTGCTGCAACTGGCGCGCACCATGACCCCGCTCCTGCCCGCCGCCGATGCCACGGCCATGTGGGAGCGCATCGCAGCGCCGCCGTGCGCTCTGCGGCTCAGTGAATCACAGACCGCGTGGCTGGACCTGTTGCGCGCCGTAGCCAAGCGCGACGCGGCGCGCATGGCCGCGCTGTCGGAGAAGCTGCTCGAGCCGCGCTTCAGGCACTCCAATGCCCAGCAACGCTACCTCATCATCACCGGCATGACGGGTTACCTGGTGGCGGATGACAAGGAGAAAGCCGCAGCCATCTGGAGACGCTTTCCGAAGGTGGCGGACAAGACAGCGGATTTCACGCTGCGGCTGTTGTACGCGCACGCATTCGGCACAGGCGGGTAGGCAAAATATCTTATTATAAGAATACGAATTCTATTTAACCTTCCGATACACCTACATTTCATTTAACAAATGTTTTACATTTTAACCAGCTAGCGTACCCGGCATGGATCTCACCGCGGGTGCCCTTGCCGCCCTCTCGCCGGTGAGCGCCTCTTCCGGCGCCATTGCGAAAACGTTCTGGGGCCGCGCCTGGTGCCAAAACCTGGAGCAATACAGCGATTACTCCAACCGCCTGCCGCGCGGCCGCACTTACCTGCGCAATGGCTCGGTAATCGATCTGAAAATCGACGCGGGCGAAGTGCTTGCGCAGGTGGTCGGGTCCAGCCTGTACAAGGTCAGCGTCAAAGTGAGCTCGGTACCCGGCAAACCATGGCAGGCCATCGCCGACGAGTGCGCAACATCGATCGATTCGATAGTAGAACTGTTGCAGGGCCGTTTGTCGAAGGCGGTGATGGAACGCATCTGCAAGCCGGGCACGGGCCTGTTTCCCGCGCCGCAGGAAATCAAGCTTGCCTGCAGTTGCCCGGACTGGGCCGAGATGTGCAAGCACGTCGCCGCGGTGCTCTATGGCGTCGGCGCGCGCCTGGATGAGCAGCCGGAATTGTTGTTCCGATTGCGCAAGGTCGACGCCAAGGAACTCGTTACCCAAGCCGGAACTGCCGCGCCTAAAGCAGGCAAAGGCCCCGTTGCCGGCAAAATACTCGATGACGCTCACATCGCCGATGTGTTCGGCATTGAGATGGATGTGGAGTCTGCGCCGGTGAAGCGTGTGTCACCGGGCAGGGCCAAAGCGCGGGTGAAAACCGCGAAGCCGGTGAAGGTTGCAGTTGCATCCGGCAGAACGGCAGCGACCAAGAGCAGAAAGTCCGCAGCTCCCAAGGCCGCGGCATCAGCCAAAAAGTCCGGCGCGAGCCGGCGCCGGTAATTCTCTCGGCAGGTATTTATCCTGTATATGGGTTACAACATTGTCTATTAGCAGCGTCCATCAACCATTTACACCAATAAATTATAATAATCGCCGTTCTGTAATTCGATATTCGCGCAACCTCTACTGGTTCACCCAGCGCATCACGCAGGCAGAGACGCGCCGCACCCGCAGCGCGATGTCGCCCGCACTACGGTTTCAATGCAACTACCTTCCCGTTCCTGCTCACATAAATTGGGGTGCCATGCATGCGCGCCACTTCCCTGGCGCGCAGGGCAGCCCTGCGCAACGCCCGGCCAACCCCTTTCGAAAACTCGTCCAACTTGACTTTTTTGATCTTCTGATTCATGGGCCGCGCTCGATTAAATGAGGTATGGATTCGGAATTATCATACACGGACCAACGATCGGCGATTGGCCGATAAATCCGCAGAAAATTGCTCCAACTGCGTTCAAATCGCCGCAATACATCTTCCTTGGGAACGTTGTGGCCACCCTGCCTCACCCGACCGGCAATTCGCCGCAGCGCCAAATGGGTCGAATCAAGCTTCAGGTAAACAAATTCGATCCTGAAACCCGCTGCCCGATATCTTTTCAATCGCGACGCGTATCCCAATCCACTCAAGGTGCTCTCAAATGCAAAACTTTCTTTCCCTGCGGCCAGACGATCCAACTCTTTCAAAAGAATCTTGCCGGCGGCAACGGCCGCATTCTGTGGGTTCAAAGGCGAAAGTCCACCCGCGATAAGGTCCGCGTTGACAAAATGCACCACCTCCGCCTCTTTCGGCAGGAATTCCCGCGCAAATGTGGTCTTCCCCGATCCGTTCGGACCGGCGATGACTATGCAGCGCAAGTTCTTTATATTGGACTTCCCGTTTTTCATATCTTCTCGGTGTCCGCCCGATTCTCGTAGATTAGCTTCAGATCCGGCACGATGGAATCCCGGCGAAGCGGATCTCTCAAAATTTCCGGCGTGACAATGTCCACCTTGCGACCGCCGAACGCCGCCGCAAATTCGTCCTGGATAGTTTTCATGTCGAATAACGAAGTGGGGCTATCAGGCAGCCAATCGACCATCAAGTCCACGTCGCTGTCAGGCCTCAACTGATTTCTCGACGCCGAGCCGAACAAACTCAATCTGGCGATGCCGTATTTGCGGCACAGCTCCTCAAGCCTGGGCCGGGAGATGCGCAATTTCTGCGCAAGCGGTGGCCAAGCAACATTTGCAGCCTTTGACGTCGCGTTCGAGGCGTATGCCGGCAAGGGCGAGCGCAAGATCGGCATATCCCCGAGTGAAGCCCACAGGACCGAGATCGGCAAGGCCCATAGGTTCTCAGCAAACGGCAGGCATTGCTCACCCAGATAAAGCACCACGCCGCCGACAAATTTGTCGCCTGCCGATTCAGCCAGAGCGCGCAAGCCGCCGAAATCACCCTGATTCACGCTGGAGGCGGCTTTGACCTCGATGCCCGCGATGCGCTGGCCCGGCGCCTCGAGCACCAGGTCCACCTCCTGCCCGGTCGCAGTGCGAAAGTGATAGGGCGTGGCCGCATGGTGGCTCCAGGCAAGAAGTTTGCGCACTTCCTGCACCACAAACGTCTCCAGCAGCGGCCCCAGATTGGGCGACTGCGCCAGCGCGAGCGCCTCCCCATCTCCACGCAGGTGCGCGGCCAGACCCGAATCGAGCAAATGAATCTTGGGTGATTTAACTAAGCGTTTGCCCAGGTTGTTGGACCAGGCGGGCAGAGGCTGAAAAACGAAGGTGGCCTCCAGCAACGCGAAATAGCGTCGCAGCGTGGAATGCGCAATACCTGCGGTGCGGGAAACCTCCGACATGTTCATCAAAGCCCCCGAACGAGCCGCCAGCAGCGAGAGCAGCCGGGAAAGGTCGGTCAAACCATCGATATGCGCCAGGTCGCGCACATCCCGATGCAGCAGGCTGGTGATGTAGCTGCGAAACCAGGCATCGCGCCGCTCGCCCGCCGTGCGTGCCACAGCCTCGGGAAATCCCCCCGCGATCACGCGCTCGCAGACGCCAACGCGATCCATTGCCGGCAAACCCGCGTGCGACAACGGTCCCGTCCGCCACGTCGCGCCATCAAACAGCGCGTCAACCAGATTGACCTCGTCGCCGGCCAGTTCCCCCTGTGACAACGGATGCAGCGGCAGGATTTCCATACGCCCCGCCAGCGACTCCGATAAACGGGGCAGCAGGTACACATTGGCGGAGCCCGTCAGTAGAAAGCGCCCGGGGCGACCATCCGCGTCCACCATCCGTTTGATCGCCGGAAACAATTCGGGTGCATGCTGCACTTCGTCGATCACCATGAATGCGCCGGCCCCACGGACCAATGCGGACGGATCGGAACGCGCCAGCCCGGCGGTAGCCGGGTCATCCAGCGTCAGGTACTGGCCATTACGATCTGTTGCAAGCTTTTGAACTAGCGTGCTTTTTCCTGTCTGTCTGGCGCCATTGAGGAGCACCACCCTGGTATCCGCCAGAGCGGCCTGAAGCCTTTTTATAACAAATCGCCGAAACATGGCTAAATATTAGCCATGTTATGGCGAATATGCAAAATATTGCGTACCACGCCGGTTGGCGCAACTTTCAAATCCTCCTGAAACCCCAGCCGCCAATAGATTTCATCGCGCACCCTTTGCTCTGGCGCTTCCAGCTCCACGCTCCCTTTGCCGGTAAAATTTTCTACTTGCCAACCTTGGCCTGTTCGTCCAGCAGTCGCTGCAGTTCCTTGAGGAGTTCGGCATCGTTCGGCAGCTTGGCACCCTCCGGCAATCCGGAAACGGCGACATTACCTGCTGTTGCCGGCGCAGTGGTGGCGGGCGCTGCCTTGGCTTCCGCAGCTGGCGCCGCGGCAGTGTCGAGTGGCGTTTCTTCCTCGACCCCAGCTCGCGGGGCTTCCATCGGCGGCGGCACCGCCACAGGCTGCACTATCGCCGGCTTGGAAATTACCGGCGGGGGCGGCGGTGCCGGCGGGTCGCCGAACAGCATCAGCGGCAGGCCAAGTGCGAGCAGACCAATCAGTAGGAATAGCAGCAGCATCGCTTGCGGTCCGAATTCGATGGATTCCGGCGTCAGTGGGGATCAATGAGCGGAATGACGGAGCGATGGTACAGAGATTGCAAGGGCTTCGGCATAACCGGGCGGTCGACAAGCGCGATCGACAAGCGCGATCGTCGACATTGCGGGGTCCTTCTCAGCGTGCTAAAAGACCCGGCATCGATTGAGGACAAATCATGACCGAACCCCTGTACGAAGTCGTCAGCCCCCTGGGCGAAGCGCAAACCACCACGCGCCAGGGCAAGGAGAAGATTCCTTCCGCGCCGCCGCTTGCCCGCCTCCAAGGCAAGAAGATCGGCCTGATCTGGACGGTGTTCACCAACGGCGACATCCTGCTCGAGGCGCTCGCCGACTGGATCGCCAAGCGTTATCCGGGCCTCGAATGCGTGAAGCTGATGCCGGGGCGCAACGCCAAATGGGGCGACTATCCCGATCTGTCGCTGCCGGAATATGCGCGCGAACAGGGCATCGACGCGGCGATTGTCACCGCCGGGGGTTGAGGAACCTGCGCGCCCGCAGTTGCGCGGGCCACGGCATGGACGGAGATCGCCGGGATTCCCGCGGTGGGTTTCGTCTGCAAGGGCTTCGCCACTTCCACGCGGCTGGTGGCGCGCGCCGAGGGCCTTGCGCACATCCGCATGGTCGAGGGTCCGCCGCCCAATATCGCGGTGCTCAATCCCGATGAACTCCACGAATACGCCGGACGCATACTCGAGGAGGTGATCGCGGCACTCACCAGCGCACCGCAAGGCGCGGTGGTGGAGTCCGGACGCTCGGCCAGCGGCCGGCCCGAGAGCATCGTGCTCAAGGGCGACCTCGACGAAGTGAACGAACATTTCCGCGCCAATGTGTGGGGCGACGGGCTGCCCATCGTTCCGCCCACCGTGGCCAAGGTCGAAGCAATGCTGCGCCTCACCGACCGCCGCCGCGACGAAGTCATCGGCATCCTCGCGCCGCGCCGGCTCGCCGCCACCATATGGAAAATCGCCGTCAACGGCGTGATGGCCGGCTGCCGGCCCGAATACCTGCCGGTGCTGATTGCGCTCATCGAAGCGATTACCGATGAGCGCTTCGGCGTGCAGCAGGTGGGCAGCACCGTGGGCTGGACGCCCCTGATCATTCTCAACGGTCCGATCGCCAAGCAACTGGGCTTCAACTCGGGCCAGGGCGTGCTGCGCCCGCAGACCCAGGCCAATATCACCGTCAGCCGCTTCCTGCGCCTGGCGCTGGTGAATATCGCCGGCTACCGCTTGGGTGAGACCGACATGGCCACCTTCGGCCGCAACTACTATCCCGTTGTGGCCGAAGCCGAGGATGCCAGCCCGTGGCAGCCCTTTTCCGTCGATCGCGGCTTCGCCCCCGGCGAGAACGTCGTCACGGTGCAATCGGCCGACAGCATCAGCCACAGCTTCCTCTCCGAGGGCGACGGCGAAGCACACCTGCGCGTCATCGCACACGAATTCGGCCGCGAACTGGGCGGGCAGATGTTCGTGCCCATGGAGCATTTCGGCGGCGAAGTCACGCCGGTGATCGGCCTGACGCCATTGATAGCGGGCATCATCGCGCGTGACGGTTTCAGCAAGGACGATGTCAGGCGCTACCTGTTCGAACACGCCACGGTGTCGGCGCGCGACGCCGATGCCAACCTCAATCGCCATCAACTCGGACTCAACCTGCACGAGTCGGTGCGCCTGGGCCGGCTGCCCGCGGTGTTTGCGCAAGGTGACGATCCCGATCGCCGCGTGCCGGTGGTGCGCAGGCCCGGGGAAATCAACATCGTGGTCACCGGTTCGCCCGACCGCAACCGCAGCTTCATCGCCGCGCAGTTCGGACATCAGGGATTGCGCGTCTCCAAAGCGATCAGGCTTCCCGGAAACTGGACGGAAGAACTGGAGAGAAGGCCCGGCTGAAGAAAATGACCGTGCCGTGCAGGTGGTCATTGCCTGGTACGCCGAGGACGGCAGGACGTACTCGCGTGACATAATTGCGCGATGAAAAATACACCCCCCGCAGGCATGGATCGCGCCCCTCCCGGGGTGCTGCGCGGCCTGCGCTTTGACAACCGCTTTGTCGCGGAACTGCCCGGCGATCCCCTGGACACCGTGCAGCCGCGCCAGGTACGCAATGCCTGCTGGTCGCGCGTGCTGCCCACTCCGGTGGCCGCGCCGCGGCTCATCGCGCACGCCAGGGAAGTCGCCACCTTGCTGGGCATTGCGGAGGTTGACATTGCCTCGCCGGAGTTCGCCAAGATTTTCGGCGGCAACAGCCTGCACCCTGACATGCAGCCCTACGCCGCGTGCTATGGCGGCCACCAGTTCGGCAACTGGGCGGGGCAACTGGGCGACGGACGCGCCATCACCCTCGGCGAAACCGTGAACGCAGCGGGCGAGCGCTGGGAACTGCAACTCAAGGGCGCCGGCCTCACGCCTTACTCGCGCTCGGCCGACGGCCGCGCGGTGCTGCGCTCTTCCATCCGCGAATTTCTGTGCAGCGAGGCCATGCACCATCTGGGCGTACCGAGCACACGCGCACTGTGCCTGGTGGGCACCGGCGAAGCGGTGCTGCGCGACATGTTCTACGACGGCAATCCGGCCGACGAACCCGGTGCGGTGGTGTGCCGCGTGTCGCCCTCCTTCATCCGTTTCGGCAATTTCGAGATCTTCGCCTCGCGCGAGGACAACACGCTGCTTGAGCGGCTGGTGGACTTTACCATCGCGCGCGATTTCCCCCACCTCGCGGGTGACCCGGCCGAGCGCCGCCGCCGCTGGTTCGAGGAGGTGTGCGAGCGCACCGCCAGAATGGTCGCCCACTGGATGCGCGTGGGCTTCGTGCACGGGGTGATGAACACCGACAATATGTCCATCCTCGGCCTGACCATCGACTACGGCCCCTACGGCTGGATCGACAACTTCGATCCGGACTGGACCCCCAACACCACCGATGCCGGCCAGCGCCGTTACCGCTTCGGCCAGCAGCCGCATATCGCGCAGTGGAATCTGGCGCGGCTGGGCAGCGCGCTGCTGGACCTCTTCCCCTCGCCTGCGCCGCTCGAAGCCGCGCTGGAGCGTTATGTCGCGGTCTACACCGAAAGCCAGCAGGCCATGACGGCGGCGAAGTTCGGGCTCAAATCCTGGCGTGAACAAGACGAAGCGCTGGTCGCACAGGCCATGCGCCTGATGCGCGAGGCCGAAATGGACATGACGATTTTTTATCGCGCGCTTGCCGACATGCCCCTCGGCCATCCCTCGGCGGACCTGCTGCAGGAATGTTTTTACCGCGAAGACCTGCGCGACCGGAACGAAACCGCGCTCACCGGCTGGCTCGCGCAATACGCAGCGCGGGTGCGCGAAGATCAGGAGCCCGCAGCGGTTCGGCGCGAACGCATGAATGCCGTCAATCCAAAATTCGTGCTGCGCAACTACCTCGCGCAACAGGCCATCGATGCCGCGCACCAAGGCGACGACGCGCCGATCCACGAACTGCTCGATGTCATGCGCCGGCCCTACGACGAGCAGCCCGGCCGCGAACGCTACGCGGCAAAGCGTCCTGAGTGGGCGAGGAAAAAAGCCGGGTGTTCGATGCTCTCCTGCAGTTCCTGAATCGCCCCTTGGGAACCGCCGAAGAAACCTCAGGCACAAAATCATTTACCCGGGGCTCACCCGCATGACCGTCGGGAAATATTTTCATCGAGTCGGAAACGGCGCTTCCCGGCTTTCTGTCCTTCAAGGCATGATTTCGATCAATTCGAGCTGGATTCCCTCGGGCCCCTCCAGGAAACAGATCCGCCCGCCGCGGTGCGCCGGGATCGGCGAAATCATCTGCTCGAGCACGATCGCTCCCTGGCTTTTCAATTTTGCCAGCGTGCCGTCCATGTCGTCGGTTTCCACCGCCAGATGTTCGAGGCCGTATTTCTGCTGGCGCTTCTGGTACTCGACATGGTCGGTGATATTGAGCGTCAGCCCGTGCAGGTTGACGCGAAAACGAGTGTCGTTGTGGCTTGCCTCGATCAGCGTCGCGCCCAGGGTTTCCATGTAGAAGCGCGCGGTCTTAGCCGGATCGCTGGTCTTGACGTGCAAGTGCTCGAGTCTGAAGGTGGTCATGTGCCTGCTCCGAAAAAACAAGGGTCGCCGTCACCGTGGTGACGCGACCGCCATAGTAGGCAATCCGGAGAATCTTCGCTGCGCGCCATCATCATTGCATCAACTGTTCCAGCGAGCGCGCCAGAAATTCGATTTCCGCATCGGCAAGGACGTAAGGCGGCATCCAGTACACCGTGTTCCCCAGCGGCCGCAACAGCACGCCGGAGGCGACGGCCCGGTTGAAAAAGTCGCGGGCGAATTGCGGCGACGCATCGGCGGCATCGAATGCCCAGATCATTCCCTGGTTGCGGAAATTCCGGACCTGCGGATGATCTCGCAATGGCGCCGTGGCCTTGTTGATCTGCGCCGCGGTGGCGCGGTTGCGCTCGATCACGCGGTCTTCTTCCAGGATGTCGAGCACCGCGAGCGCCGCGCTGCAGGCAAGCGCATTGCCGGTATAGGAATGCGAATGCAGGAAGCCGCGCGCCAGGCTGTCGTCGTAGAAGGCCGCATAGACGCTGTCGCTGGTCATCACCACCGACAAGGGCAGGTAACCGCCCGAGAGGCCTTTGGACAGGCAGAGGAAGTCCGGCGCAATGCCGGCCTGCTCGCAGGCAAACAGCGTGCCGGTGCGCCCGAAGCCCACGGCAATCTCATCGGCAATGAGGTGCACCTCGAAGCGGCTGCACAGTTCACGCGCGCGGCGCAGGTACTCCGCGTCGTGCATTGCCATGCCGCCGGCACATTGCACCAGGGGTTCGACAATCAGTGCGGCGGTCTGGTGCGCGTGTGCTTCGAGGTGCGACTCGAGCGCGCGCGCGCAGCGCAATGCAAAATCCCGCGCCGACTCGCCGGGCTCGGCAAGGCGCGCATCAGGGGAGGGGACGCGCGCGCAGTTGCGCAGCAGCGGCGCATAGGTGTCGCGAAACAGCGGCACATCGGTCACCGAAAGCGCTCCCAGGGTTTCGCCGTGATAGCTGTTCTCCAGTGCGATGAAGCCGGTTTTCGCCTCGCGACCCGCGTTGCGCCAGGCGTGAAAACTCATCTTCAGGGCGATCTCGATGGCCGAAGCGCCGTCCGAACCGTAGAAACAGTGGCCCAGTCTTCCCGGGGCGAGAGCGGCCAGGCGTTCCGAGAGGCGCACCACCGGCTCGTGCGTGAAGCCGGCAAGCATGACGTGTTCGAGTGTCTGCAGCTGACGCACAATCGCCGCGTTGATGCGCGGATTGCCGTGGCCCAGAAGGTTCACCCACCAGGAGCTGATGGCGTCGAGGATGCGGTTGCCTTCAAAGTCGATGAGCCAGGCCCCTTCGGCCCGCGCCACCGGCACCAGCGGCAACAGCTCGTGGTGTTTCATCTGCGTGCATGGATGCCACACCGCGCGCAGGCTGCGTTCCAGCATCTCGCGATTGTTCATCGCGCGCTCCCGGCAATTGCCTCGAAATTCAGGCAGGCGGCCGCCGTCACCGCCGCGGGCCGGTCGTAATGCGGAATGCGGCCCAGCAGCGGCGCCTCGAGGCGCTCTGACAAGGTCCGGATGTTCTCCTCGAGCACCGGCATGGCCGGCTGCAGGCAGTTGGCCACCCAGCCCGCACAAACCAGACCCTGCTCGGCGATGGCGTGGCGCGTGAGCAGCGCGTGACTCAGGCACCCGAGGCGCATGCCCACCACCAGCACCACCGGCAGTGCCAGCTGCCGTGCCAGGTCGGCACCGGTTTGCGCGGCGTTGAGCGGGATCATGAATCCTCCGGCGCCCTCCACCACCACCACATCGGCGCAGGCGGCAAGCTGACGATACGCCGTGGCGATGCGCGCCAGGCTGATGTCGACGCCCGCTTGCAGCGCGGCAATATGCGGGGCAATCGGCGGATCGAAAGCGTAGGGATTGACCAGGTCGGCAGCGGCTTTCACGGTACTTGCCGCGACCAGCGCATCCACGTCGCCATGTCTGCCATCGTCGCTGCCGGCAGCCACCGGTTTCATGCCGATTACCGAATATCCCCGCAACGAAAAAGCCTGCAGCAGAGCGCAGGCCGCCAGGGTCTTGCCCACCCCGGTGTCGGTGCCGGTAACAAAGAATCCCCGGGCCATGGCCTGAAGTGCTCTAAGCGCCCTGCGGCAGCGAGGGCATGGCGCGAAGCGCCTGCACCAGTTGCCGCACGTCATCGATGCTGTGGGCCGCCGATAGCGAAATGCGCAGGCGCGCGGTGCCCTCGGGGACTGTCGGCGGGCGAATCGCCGGCACCAGGATGCCGCGCTCGCGCAGGAATTCCGCCAGCGCCAGCGCCGCGGCGTTGGCCCCGACGATCAGCGGCTGCACCGGCGTCGAGGAGGGCGCCAGGCGCGCCGCGCTGCCGGCGAGGCCGTCTTTGAGCGCCGCGATCAACTCGGCAAGATGCGCCCGTCGCCATGCTTCCTCGCGCATGACATCCAGGCTCTCTTCGACCGCCGCCGCCAGCATTGCCGGCGCCGCGGTGGAAAAAATATAGGTGCGGGCGCGCTGCAGTACGGTTTCGACGATTTCTTCCGCGCCGGCGACGAATGCGCCGGCCACTCCGGCCGCCTTGCCCAGTGTGCCGACATAGACAATGCGCGGCGAGGCAAGGCCGAAGTGCTCGAGCGCGCCGCGCCCGCCGGCGCCGAGCACGCCCAACCCGTGCGCATCGTCCACCAGCAGCCAGGCATCGTGACGCTCGCACAACGCGAGTATTTCAGGCAGCGGCGCTATGTCGCCGTCCATGCTGAAAACACTGTCGGTGGCAACCAGTTTGACCTTGGCGTCGCTGGCGGCGAGCGCGCGCGCCAGCGACGCCACGCTGCCATGCGCGTAGCGGGTCACCTCGGCGCGCGACAGGCGCGCGCCGTCGATGAGCGAGGCGTGATTGAGTTTGTCGGAAAATACCGCGTCGCTGCGCCCGACCAGCGCAGTCACCGCGCCGATATTGGCCTGGTAGCCGCTCGGAAACAGCAAAGCACGCGGCAGGCCCGCGAACGCGGCCAGTTTTTCCTCCAGGCGCTGGTGCAGGGCATTGTGCCCGGTCACCATGGGCGAGGCGCCCGCGCCGACACCGAAACGCTGCACCGCCGCGATGGCCGCCGCGTTGATGCGCGGGTGGTTGGCCAGGCCCAGATAGTCATTGCTGCAGAAGGCGAGGTAATCGCGCCCGCCGATGGCGACGCGCGGGCCCTGCGGACCCTCGAGAATGCGGCGCGAACGGATGAGATCCCGCCGTGCGAGCTCGTCAAGCTGGGCGCTGAGTCTTGTTTGCGTCACGGTTTTCCGGTTCTGACGAGGGACGAAAATGAAAATCGCCGCGAAGCGGCGATTCCCCGGTCAATGAAAACCTGGCTGGGAGCGCCACCACACACGCCCCGCGCCAGGACAGTTCTAACGGCGGGCGGCGCTGAAAGCAGCCGAGCTGTTGCCGACCTTGCGCGTGCCGTCCATGGAATTGCCGTTGACCTTGCCGGTGTATTCCGCGCCACCGGCGGTGAAGGTGATCTGTTCACCGCGCAGGCGGCCCGCAACCGGCACCGATTTACCGTCGGCGGTCAGCGTCCCGGAAACCATCTGGAACTCCTGCTTCAGGGCCAGTTCGCCCTGGCCTACGTGCCAGTTGCCCTGCACCTTGGCCGGAACGATCCAGAAATGCGCCACGCACCAGTAGGTGCAGCCATCCTTGGCGTCCATGGTAGCGGTTTCATCGTCCTGCCACTCACCCATGGTGAAGGAGTTGGATGCAACGCGCGTGCCCGGTTTCATGTCGAGAATCTTCGGCCGCAGTTTGAGATTGATGCTGGGCAACAAAAACATGGTAATCACGGTCGCCTCGGAGAAATCGGTCTCGAACAGGTCTGCCTTGACGAAGGTGGCGCGCGCGGTGACGCCTTCCTTGACGGCGTTCTGCTTGGACAATTCCACCATGTCGGGGTTGAATTCGATGCCCTTGGCACGGGCACCGCGCTTGGCGGCGGTGATCACCGTTCGGCCATCTCCGGAGCCCAGGTCATAGACAACGTCCTGCGCGGTGACTTTGGCCAGGTTCAGCATGGTGTCGACCACCACCTGCGAAGTCGGCACCCAGACCACATCCTTCCCCGGCTGGCCCACGCTGGGTTCGAATTTGGGCTGCTGCGCGAACACCCCTGCGGCCAGGGCCGCCAGTCCCAGCGTAAGTACCGAACGACGCGAAAAATTCGCTGCCTTCATGTCTTGCCTCCGTAAGGATTTTCGAAAAATGGAATCGGTATGCTTTCCCGATTCGGCGGGATATTACCCGTACGTGGGGGTGTCTGTCCTGCGAAACACCTGTCACCGGATCTTTCCCCCGACTTCAAAACTTGGCATTGTCATATGTTCTCGAAACGGGGAAGTGGCCGACAATCAGGAATTCGTTCTGTGCCGTTTTGCGGCTTTGCGGCGGTTTGCGGACTTAAATCGGAATCGCCAGCAGGGGATCCACCGCGCGGCTGTCGAGCACCACGACGCGCTCCTCGAACTGCGGCTGGCCGTTGTCGCCGTCGAGCAAAATGCGGTCGAGGTAGCTGCCGCTGGCGAACAGCGCGGGCTCGCCGGTGCGCATGATGCGGACAACGAAAAAATTGCTGACGCTGCGCACGCGTGCGGAATCGATGCGGTCGATGAGCGTCGCCGTCACCGAATGCCGGTAGCGCTGCGCCTCGCAGGCATTGGCCCGACGCAGCGAATTCACCCGGTCGAGCAGCATCGCGCGCGACTCTGCCAGCATGACAGGCAGCGGCAAGCCGCGCTCCAGGTTTTCGGCGGTGACTATCCTGTAGATGCCCTGATCGACGAAAAAACCCGGCCAATCCTCGAGGCGGTCATCATCAATGGCATGAACATAGCGTGCGAGCAGGTTCTCAACCGACAGCTGCAGTTCGATATCCGACACGATTCAGATTCCCTTGGGACCGTCGACCGCCTGGATGCTTGCTCCATGGCTGATATCGAAAGTGCATCAAAAATGATCGCCGCGGCATTCTAGAGCAAATCCTCGGCCTTCTTGCGCAAAGGCACGGCGCCGGCGCTCGCCGCGCTGCCCGATGTGCCGACGATGGCGGCGCTTCAAGCCGCCGTTGCGCCTTCGCGCGGCAGAACCAGCCGAAACCGCGTCTCAACCTCCGGATTGCTCTGCACGGCGACATCGCCGCCGTGCAACCGGGCAATGGTGCGCACGATGGCCAGTCCGAGGCCGGTGCCTTCGAGCTTTCTGTCCCTGGCGCCGCGGGTTCGGTAGAAGCGGTCAAAAATACGCGGCAACTCCTCTGCGGGGATGCCCGGTCCGGGATTGACAATGTCAACGGACACCTGCTGCGCGTTCGGGGCGGCAATCTCGATTTGCACCAATGCGCCCGGCGGGCTGTTTCGCACCGCGTTGGACACCAGATTGGCCAGGGCGCGCTGCAGCAGCAGCCGATCAGCGTGCACGCTGCCCTGTCCGCGCAATTCGACGCACAGGCGCCCTTCTTCGATGACCGGCTCAAAATACTCGATGATCTTGGCGCACTCGGCCGCAAGATTCACCTCTTCGAGGTTGAGCGCCGCCTGGGCGTTATCGGCCTGCGCAAGAAACAGCATGTCCTGGATCATGTGTGAGAGGCGCTCGAACTCCTCGGCGTTCAACTCCAGCACGGAGCGATAATCGTCACTCGAGCGCGCGCGCGACAGCGCGACCTGGGTCTGCCCCTGGAGATTGTTGATCGGCGTGCGCAACTCGTGCGCGATATCCGAGGAAAAGTCGTTCAGACGCCTGAACGAGTCTTCAAGCCGCTCGAGCATTCCGTTGAAATTCGACGCCATCTCGGAGAGTTCCGCCGGCGTGTCCTCCGGCCGCAGGCGTTCGCCCAGGCGGCTCGCAGTAATCTGGCCGGCGGCCGTGGCCATGCGCCGCAGCGGCTCGAGGCCCTGGCGCACCGCCACCAGACCCAGCACTGCGGCTATGAGACCGCCGGCAACCGTGATCAGAACCAGTGCCCTGCTGTAGGCGCCCTGAATGTCGCGGGGCTCGGTGACGTCCAGCGCCAGGCGCAGGCCGGCGACGCTGGTATCTGCAAAGTGGCCGGTAATTTCCGCGATACTGAAATGCCGCTGATCCCATTGCCAATCCACCGGATGTTCAATATCCGCCGCTTGGTAAAACGCTTCCGCGGGAAATCCCTTGGGCAGGGTGCTGAGGAGAACCACGCCAGCGCCGGTGCTCACCGAGAAGGTAAGACGGCGATTCTTGCCAAGTTCGGTGGTGATGGTGCCGCCGCGGGTGGCGAAGCTGCCGGCATCAGGATTCGAGGCCACCAGCATCCGCAGCGCGTTGCCGCCCACTTCAAGGTCCTGCTGGGCACTGTTGCGCCATTGCTGCTCGACGAAGAAAAACACGAAAGCGTTGGTCACGGCGAGAACCGCCACCGATACCGCCGCGAACAGCACGACAAGCGTCGCGGTCAGCGATATGGGCGCATCCGACCGCGCCGCGGTCACAAGACGCGTTCCTCGAGCACGTAGCCGATGCCGCGGATGGCATGCACCAGCTTGGCGGGAAACGGATCGTCGATCTTGGCGCGAAGGCGTCGTACCGCGACATCGACGACATTGGTGTCACTGTCGAAGTTCATGTCCCAGACCTGCTCGGCTATCAGGGTGCGCGAGAGGACTTCTCCCTGACGCCGTGCCAGCAATGCCAGCAATGCGAATTCCTTGCCCGTCAGGTCGATGCGCGCGCCTGCCCGCAAAACCTTGTGGCGCAGCAGATCGACCTCGAGATCGCCGATGCGGATCTGCTCGGGGTCGCGCGTCTTGCCGCGGCGCAGCAGGCTGCGGATGCGGGCAAGCAACTCGGAAAAAGCGAACGGCTTGATGAGGTAGTCGTCGGCGCCCAACTCCAGCCCCTTCACCCGGTCATCCACCCGGTCGCGAGCGGTCAGACACATCACCGGTGTCTGCTTTTGGGCACGAATGGCCTGCAGGATCTGCCAGCCGTCGACCCCGGGCAGGCCGATATCCAGCACCACCAGGTCATACTCGCCGGTTAGCGCCAGGTGCTGGCCGTCGATTCCATTGCGCGCCAGATCAACCACAAAACCGTTCTCCGACAACCCCTTGTGCAGGTAGTCGCCAGTCTTGGGTTCATCCTCGACGATAAGCAAACGCATGCGGTCGTTCCATTTTCCGGGCGAAAAGAGGGTAATTGTCCACCAATAAATAGTACTAGGGCTGCCGCAATGATTACGAGTTTGTAATCTTCATGAAAGCCTGCCGTCAACCAGCAAGGCCGACAATGGCTGCTGCCTTATCCATCTTGAGGAGACCAACATGATTTTTCGATTGCTCGCCGTACTGACAACCTTGTTCTCATACAGCCTGGCGTTCGCCGAAGAAGGCGAAGTGCCGATGGAGACTGTCGGTAGCGGAGGAATCATCGCATTTTTCGTCATCTGCCTCGCCATGGCCGTGGCGTTTGTCTGGCTCACCAACAAGAGCTCGAAAAAAACCGCTGCGGAAAAAGCCGGCGACAAGCTTCAGTAGTCCCAACGCCATGCTCCGCCCCGGCGGGGCTGAGCCGCTCAATCCATCCTAATCGCCGCCAGCTTCGCTGCCTCAGCGAAGCGCTGCCGGTTGTTTATCAAAAACGCGCCGAAACGCGATTCTCGACCACGAACGACGGGCCCAGCTTCTGCGCCCGCATCTGGCCGATGCCGCGCGCGACCAGATCCGAGCCCCCCCACCTGATGCGGAACGATGAGAGGCACCGGCCTGCCGGATAGCTTTGCACCACTGTACCGGCAGGCAGCACCAAGGATACCGTTGCGCTCAGGAACCTGCCAAGCAGGTCACTCCCCATTCAAGGAAACGGCCGCCAGTATAAGATCGATGGAGCTGGCGCAAAAGGCTGGCGGATAATCCGGCACCTGTGCGCCGCCCGCGACTAAACTATGGAGACCTAGAATGGAATTCGGCTATTTCACCCTCAGCGACAACCACTACGCCAACAATGCCCGCAGCGCCAACGATTTCATCCTGGAAATTCGCGATCAGGCGGTGCTTGCGGACAAGCTGGGATATCACTCGGTGTGGGTGGGCGAGCACCATTTCGATTCTCTGGGTGTCAACTCGCGACCCGACCTGCTGCTGGCGAGCATTGCACCACTGACAAAGAATGTGCGGCTGGCACCTGCCGTATCGGTGCTGCCCCTGCACCACCCGCTGCATGTGGCCGAAGCCTGGTCCACGCTCGACCTGCTCTCGGGAGGACGCGTCGATTTTGCCTGCGGCCGCGGCTACGACCGGCGCGAGTATCTGCCTTTCGGCGCCGACTTCATGACCTCCGCAGAGATGATGGAAGAGTCGATGGAGGTCATTCTCAAGGCCTGGACCGAGCCTGGCGCGTGGTCGCACAAGGGCAGGTTCTTCGACATCGAAAACATGGAGATCACGCCCAAGCCGGTTCAGCAGCCCATCCCTTTTTATGTCGCCTCGTTTTCCATGACCAGCCTGGAGATGGCGGCGCGGCGCGGCCTGAACATCATCTATGCGCCATTCGCCGCGGGCATGATGTTCGGCGGGCTGGACCGTGCCGTGGAGGCGTACCGCAACGCCAGCGTCGCGGCCGGAAAAAAACCGGGACGCGCGATGTGCAGCTACTTCATCCATATCGCCGAAAATGAAAAAGAGGAGAACTACGGGCGCGAAGCGCAGATGCGCTACTTCAGGGAATGCGCGCTGCCGGCCTTCACCATGAAACCGGAGCACGCGCCGCCGACCATGCATTATTTCCTGAAGATCGTGAACACCCTCGAAAACATGAAAAAAGAGGACCTGTCCGACAAATCGATATTGCTGGGTTCGCCGCAGAAGATCATCGACACCTTGAAAAAGGTCGAAGCCGCGGGAATCGAGGAGGTCATCCTCTATTTCAACGTCGGCGCCAAGCCCGATGCCATGGTGCGGGAGCAGATGCACAGGTTCATGGAACTGGTCGCGCCGCATTTCGAAGGCAAGCACAGGATCCGTCACGGCTGATCCCGGCGATGTCGATCCGCCTCACCCTCGCAGCAGGCCGCGTACCCGTCAAGGCGTGGAGCGACGAGATCGAAGGCGGGGCGCTGCAACAACTGCTGAACGTGGCGAACCTGCCCATCGTGTACGGCCACATCGCGGCGATGCCCGACGTGCACAAGGGCATAGGCGCCACTGTCGGCTCGGTGATACCCACCCTGTCAGCCATCATTCCCGCCGCGGTCGGCGTGGACATCGGCTGCGGCATGAACGCGCTGCGCCTTTCGCTGGACGCCCGACAACTGCCCGACAGCCTGCAGCGCGTGCGCAGCGCCATCGAAGCGGCGGTACCTGTGGGATTTTCGCAGCATTCGCCCGGCGGGCACACGGGGGCCGGCACCGGTTCGCACCGGCTGGGCGGGCGCCTCAAGCACATCGCCGAAAAGCACCCGGCCATCACCAGGATGCAGAAGCGATTCGAGGATACCTGGCGCTGCCAATTGGGCACCCTGGGCGGCGGCAATCATTTCATCGAGTTGTGCCTGGATGAAGAGAACCGCGCCTGGGTGATGCTGCACTCGGGTTCGCGCGGCATAGGCAATGTCATGGGCCGCTATTTCATCGAAAATGCGAAAAAGGCAATGCTGCGCCATCAGGCCAACCTGCCCGATCGCGACCTCGCCTGGTTTGACGAAGGCTCGACGGGCTTCGCTGACTACCTCGAAGCGGTTGAGTGGGCGCAGGAATATGCGCTGCTCAATCGCCACGAAATGATGCGACTGGTCCTGGGCGCGCTGCAACGCGAACTGTCGCCGCGCCTCGGCCCGTTTCACGCGACCGATGAAGCCATAAACTGTCATCACAATTATGTCGCGCGGGAAACCCATTTGGGCCGCAACCTCTTTATAACCCGCAAGGGTGCGATCAGCGCGCGCGCGGGGGAGATGGGCATCATCCCCGGCAGCATGGGCACGAAAAGCTATATCGTGCGCGGCTTGGGAAATCCCGATTCGTTCTGTTCCTGCGCGCACGGGGCCGGACGCCGCATGAGCCGCACCGAAGCAAAAAAGCGCTACACCCGCGCCGACCTGGAGGCACAGACACGCGGCGTCGATTGCCGCAAGGACGCCGGTGTCATCGACGAAATTCCGGGCGCCTACAAGGATATCGACGCCGTGATGCACAATCAGTCCGATCTGTGCCAGGTCGTTCACACGCTCAAGCAACTGGTGTGCGTGAAAGGTTAGGGATTTTTTGAACAAGGGGGCCTGCGCCCCCTCGTAGCTCCCCCGAGTCAGAGGAAAACGGAGAAAAACGCTGATCGGGTGGTTTGCAAAAAAGGCGTTGATCATTAGGATGGGATCGATTGGAAGCCGCTATGCTTGCATCCTCGCAAAACAGGAGAACAGAATGAGCCCGATGATCAGATGCGTTTCGATTGCCCTGCTCGCGCTCTCGGGCAGCCTTGCCTGGGGACAAGCGGCGAAACCCACGCGCATGCTGGTGGGCTTTCCGCCCGGGGGCAATGTGGACATCCTGGCGCGGATTTTCGGCGAGCGACTGGGCGAGGCCATGGGCAGGCCGGTGGTGGTCGAGCCGCGGCCCGGCGCCGCAGGACAGGTGGCCGCCGAAGTGCTCAAGGCATCGCCGCCCGACGGCTACACGCTGCTGCTCACACCGGATGCGTCGCTAGTGGTTCGCCCGCTGGTGACAAAGAAGCCGCCGTATGACCCGGTCGCGGATTTCGCACCGGTGGCTCATACCGGCCTGACTGCGCTGGCGCTTGCGGTCGGCAACGGCGTTCCCGCAAAAAATATGCGCGAATTCGCCGACTGGATCAAGGCCAACCCCGAGCAGGCCAGCGTAGCGGTCCCGGGCGCCGGCGGATCGATGCACTTTTTTGCGCTGATGATCGGTCAGGAACTCGGACTGAAAATACAGGCTGTTCCCTACAAGGGTTCCGGCCCCTCGGTCAGCGATGTGGTCGCCGGACATGTCCCTTCGACGGTCAATCCCCTGGGCACCATGGTCACTCAGTACAAGTCGGGCAAACTGCGCCTGATCGGTGTGTCCGGTTCGCAGCGCGCCTTGGCCGCGCCCGATGCGCCCACCTTCGCCGAACAGGGATACACGCCCCTCAATATGGATAGCTGGTTTGCCATTCTTGCGCCGGCAGGCACGCCCGCCGAACTGATAGGCCGCATGAACGGCATAGTCATCCAGGCGATGCGCACGCCCTCGATACGCGAGCGCATGCGCGGCCTCGACCTCGAAATCCTCGAGCTCTCGCCCGCGCAACTGGGCGCGCTGGTGAAGCGCGATTACGAGCGCTGGGCGCCGGTGGTCAAGGCCTCGGGATTCACCGCGGAAGATTGACACAGCGAGGGGCCGGGAAAGGACTGGACGCATGTTGCATTCGATTTTGGCAATCAGCGTCGGCGCGTCCACGGGCGCGGTATTGCGCTGGGCATTGGGCGCCAGGTTCAATCACATCATCCCCACGCTGCCCCTCGGAACGCTCGCCGCAAACCTCATTGGCGGGTACCTCATCGGCTTGGCCATCGAATACTTCGGCAGCAATCCATCGCTGCCGCCGGAATGGCGTCTTTTCGTCATCACCGGCTTTCTCGGCGGCCTGACAACCTTCTCCACTTTCTCGGCCGAAGTAGTCGCTCTCATGCAGCGCGGTCAGATGGTCTGGGCATTCGGCGTTGTCTCGCTGCACGTGCTGGGCTCGCTTGCGCTGACCATGGCCGGCATTGCCACCGTGTCCCTGATCCGCTGAAACCGGCGAAGCGTAAAACAAAGGCCCGATATGGAGTTCAAGGATTACTACAAGGTCATGGGCGTCAAGCGCGACGCCACCCAGGATGAGGTCAAGCGCGCCTATCGCAAACTTGCGCGCAAATTCCATCCTGACGTCAGCAAAGAACCCGATGCCGAAGCACGCTTCAAGGAAGTCGGCGAAGCCTACGAGGTTCTGAAAGAACCCGAGAAGCGCGCCGCCTATGACCAGCTCGGCGCCAACTGGACCGGCGGCCAGGAGTTCAAACCGCCGCCCGGCTGGGATGACGGCTTCGAATTTCGCGGCAGCGGCGCCCCCGGCGACGGCGCAAGCGATCACAGTGATTTTTTCGAGACCCTGTTTGGCCGTGCCGGCCCCGGTCCGCGACAGGCGGGCCGCGGCAATTTCGACATGCAGGGTGAAGACCACCACGCAAAGGTGGTAATCGACCTGGAAGATTCCTACACCGGTCCGACGCGCACCATCACGCTGAAAGTGCCGCAACTCGATGCGCAAGGTCACATCGTGACCCGGGAGCGCGTGCTCAGCGTGGCCATTCCCAAAGGAATACGCGCCGGGCAGCACATCCGCCTCTCCGGCCAGGGAGGGCCGGGCATCGGGCAGGGCAAGCAAGGCGACCTGTATCTCCAAGTGGAATTTCACCCGCACCGTCTGTACCGCGCAGACGGGCGTGACCTGTACCTGGACCTCCCGGTAGCGCCCTGGGAGGCGGTATTGGGCGCCAGCGTCAAGGCACCGACACCCGAAGGGTCGGTGGACCTCAAGATTCCGCCCAAGTCCCGGGCCGGGACCAAGCTGCGACTCAAGGGCCGCGGTCTGCCGGGCAATCCTGCGGGCGATCTGTACGTGGTGCTGCAGATCGCTCTGCCCCCCGCAAACAACGAGGCCGCGGCGGCCGCGTACCGGAAAATGGCCGAGGATCTGCCTTTCGATCCGCGCGCCGAAATGGGAGTGTAGGAATATGAAAAACAGCGCTTCGCAACATCTGGCCATCTGCATTCTCGAGGAGCAGTCCGAGCTCACCTTGGCGGACCTGTGCCGCGCCTGTTCGGCGCACACGGAAATAATTATTGAACTGGTCGAAGAAGGCGTGCTGGAAGCCGCGGGCTCGTCGCCGGACGATTGGCGCTTCGATGGCCGCAATATTCGCCGCGCGCGTGTTGCGCTGCGCCTGCAGCAGGATCTCGGAGTCAACCTCGCGGGCGCGGCATTGGCGCTGCAGTTGATGGAGGAAATCGAAACCCTGCGTTCGCGACTGCACGCGATCGGCGGCCGGTGAGCAGCGCACGGCTGAATGCGCACGCCCGCAGATAAGGTCGGCAAAATCCCGCGCGCAATCTGGGCGCTCGGCTTTGTCAGCCTGCTCATGGATGTCTCATCCGAGCTCATCCACAGCCTGCTGCCGGTCTTCATGGTGAGCGCGCTGGGCGCTAGCGCGCTTACGGTGGGTCTGATTGAAGGTGCGGCCGAGGCCACCGCCCTGATCGTCAAGGTTTTCTCCGGCGTGCTCAGCGACTACTGGGGCAGGCGCAAATCCCTGGCCGTGCTGGGCTACGGGCTGGGAGCGCTGTCCAAGCCGCTGTTCGCGGCAGCCACCGGGGTGGGCCTGGTGGTCACCGCGCGCCTTCTGGACCGGGTGGGCAAAGGCATACGGGGAGCGCCGCGCGACGCGCTGGTTGCCGATATCGCGCCGCCCGAAGTGCGCGGTGCCGCCTTCGGCTTGCGGCAGTCACTGGATACAGTGGGCGCGTTTCTTGGTCCGCTGCTGGCCATCGGCCTGATGATCGCCTGGTCCAACGATTTTCAGGCAGTATTCCGGGTCGCAGTGATTCCGGCTTTTCTTGCGGTGGCACTGCTTGTCGTCGGCGTTCAGGAACCGGCGCGCAAATCCATCGCCATTCGCACCAACCCCATCCGCCGCGAAAATCTGCGGCGCCTGGGTGCGGCTTACTGGTGGGTGGTCGTCATCGGCGCGATATTCACGCTGGCCAGATTCAGCGAAGCCTTTCTGGTGCTGCGGGCGCTCGAGGGCGGACTCCCCATCGCGTTTGCCCCGCTGGTCCTGATCGGCATGAACCTCGTCTACGCCGTGTCCGCCTATCCCTTTGGCAGGCTCTCCGACCGCATCAGCCACGGCACGCTGCTGGCACTGGGCCTGCTCCTTCTGATTGCCGCGGATACCGTGCTGGCCCACAGCAGTCATTGGGCCTGGATCTGGGCCGGCATTTCGCTGTGGGGCCTGCACCTGGGCGTAACGCAGGGCTTGCTCGCCACCATGGTGGCCGATGCGGCCCCCGTCGATCTGCGCGGCACCGCCTATGGATTTTTCAACCTGACGAGCGGCATCGCCATGCTGCTCGCAAGCGCGCTCGCCGGGCTGCTTTGGGATCAGTTGGGCTCCTCCTTCACTTTTCTGGCTGGCGGGATTTTCAGCGCGATCGCGCTTGTGGCCGTGGCGGCGTCGGGGCGCGGCGCGGCGCAGTTGCGTCCCGGGCAGTGAGTATCTGCGAAATCTTGTTGTCGCGGAATTGCCTTGCCCCACCATTGCCACGCCCGGGACCCCGGAGATATCGCCGGCAGACTTGACCCGACGCAACCATCTGCCCGGCGCAGACCGGTACCCTTTTCGCAGCGGCTTGCGTCTCTGTCGTCTCGCCCGTCTGTTGCGGTTTTCTTGTAGCCGGACCACTGGAACGCCCCGCGTCAAGGGCAAAACGCAAAAAATCCACAATAAATCCAGCAATACCTTTCTATGTTTTCGCACCCTGCGCGTCCGTTGCTGCGGTGATTTAACCGACAATGGCAGT
>CAIOLO010000115.1 GCA_903859155.1 uncultured beta proteobacterium | reverse complement strand
CCCGGCGTGGCCGAGGTGGCCGCCGTCGGGGTGCCAGATGAGAAGTCCGGTGAACTGGTCAAAATTGTTGTTGTGAAGCTCGATCCAATGCTGACCGAGCAGGCGCTGCTGGAACATTGCCGGCAACACCTGACTGGCTACAAGGTGCCCAAGATCATCGAGTTCAGCAGCGAGCCGCTGCCCAAGACCAACCTGGGCAAGATCCTGCGCCGGCAATTGCGCAACCGGCCTGCTGGGGGGCAGGCCGGTTGATGCGTCAAGCGCTCAGGCGAGGAACGCCAGCCACGGCAGTCCGATCAGCAGCAGCACGGCGATAAAGATCAGGCCGAAGATGCCACCCAGGCGCCAGTAGTCGGCTGAGGGCAGGTAGCCCGAGCCGTAGTACACCGGCGACGGTCCGGTAGCGTAAGGTGTTTGCACACCCATGATGCCCAGCGTCAGGCACAGCAGCAGCGCGAAGTGCGGCATGTTCATGCCAGGGATGGTTGCACCCACGGCCAGCATCACCGGCAGCAGCGCCGTGACGTGCGCGGTCACGCTGGCGAAAAGATAGTGCGTGAAATAGAACACCAGCACCAAGACGACCATCGCCGTGAAGGGTGTGAAGCCGCTCATGTGCGAGGCAACCGCTTCGGCGAACCACTTGACGAAGCCGACCTTGTTCAGGCCATCGGCCAGCGCAACCAGGGTCGCGAACCAGGCCAGGGTGTTCCAGGCCGGCGAGTTCTTGACGATGTCGTCCCAGGTCACCACCTTGCCGAGCAGCATCAGCGAGATCACCAGCAAGGCCACGGTCGTGGCATTCATGTACGTCCCACCGAAAATCCACAGCAGCAGCGCGATGATGACCGCAACGGCCAGCATGCCTTCGCGTGCACTGAAGGCCCCCAAATGCTGCAGTTCCTTGGCGGCCCAGGTCTGAGCCTGATCGCCTTCTTTCACCTCCGGCGGGTAGAGCCAGTAGGTAAGCAGGGGTATCAGTATCAGCAGCGTGATGCCGATGGGGGCGAAGGCCGTGAACCACTGCATCCAACTCAGGCTGATCTTGGCGGTCTTGTTGACCAGTTCAACCGCCAACAGATTGGGCGCCAGTGCCGTGAGAAACATAGAGCTCGTCACGCAGGTCGTTGCCAGCGCGACCCACATGATGTAGGAGCCAATGCGACGCGACGAGGGCTCGTTCGGTTTGGATTCATAGAGCGCGGGCAGGTTGCGGATCACCGGGAAGATGGTGCCGCCGCTGCGCGCGGTGTTGGACGGGGTGAAAGGCGCCAGGACGGTGTCGGCGATCATCACCGCGTAACCCAGCGTCAGCGTTCGCCGCCCCATCGCCTTCACCAGGACCAGCGCGATTCGCCGTCCCAAACCGGTCTTTTCGTAGCCGAGTGCGAACATGAATGCCCCGAAGATCAACCAGACGGTGGCGTTCGAGAAACCGGACAGCGCCCAGGTCAACGCGGCGTTGGCCGGATTGAAACCGGACTTGGCCAATTCGGCCGGCGCGTACAGCACCCAAGGCGCCAGACCGGTGACCAGCGTAACGCCGATGAGGCCGACGGCGCCACCGGGCAGCGGCTCCGTCATAAGGCCGACGATGACGCCGGCAAAGATGGCAAAAAAGTACCAGGCATGCGGTGCCAGGCCTGTGGGTGCTGGTAAGAGGGCGATGGCAATCGTCACCGCAACAGGGGTGATTGCTTTCAACAAGATAGACATTTGCGTATCCTTTGCTAACAAAGAAAAGCGGGCTCAGCCACTGGCACCGATTGACGGTCGCCTACGCCACACCCGCCGGTGCCGACGGGCTGTGAATTGAGCTCATGTTGCTCTCATGCGCAAAGTGCGTGTTGATCCACGTCAGCATTCAGTCTGGTCTTGGCGCTGAGTGAAAGAGCACCATTGCAGGCTCAACAAATCTCAATAGATATCACAGTCAATTTTTTGAGCGGCCGCTTAGCAGCCATCAACGGATCGACATGATTGTCGTCACGCATCTGCAACCCTGTTTGCACGGGTCTCACGCAGTTTGTTTGCGCTGTTGTTGGCGCCTCAAAGAAGCAACATGCCGTCGCGAGCGTTGCGCCGATGCTGGTGGTGCGAAAAGCGATGAACGATGTTCACTCTTCGATATTGAAACCCCTCGACTTGAAGGTCTTGCTCCAAAGCATCGCTTCGTCGGCGATGAATTTGGTGAACTCCTCGGACGACATCGGAGCCGCATCGCAGCCCAGTGACACGAGCCGCTGCCTCATCGCGGAATCCGAGATCGTGGCAATCGTTTCCCGGTGCAGTCGGGCCGCGATGCCCTGCGGCAGTCCCGCAGGAGCCGACAGTCCGAACCAGCCTGTCACCGCGACATCGCCCAGACCCGATTCGGCCAGGGTCGGCACATCGGGAATTAACGGATGACGTTTGGCGGTGGTCTGCCCAATCATGCGCAGCTGCCCGCTGGCCGCGCGTTTGGGCATATCAACCGGACCGCCAACACCCATTTGGATCTGGCCGCTGAGGAGTGCCAGGATCACCGGGATGCCGCCCTTGTAGGGCACGTGCACGATGTCGACGCCAGTCTTCTCGCGCACCATCTCGACGCTCAAGTGGAGCACCGAGCCGACGCCGGACGAGCCGTAATACACCTGTCCAGGGCGCGCTTTTGCGTAAGCGACGAATTCGGTCATGTTGTTCACGGGCAACGATGGCACCACGGCAAACACCAGCGGATTGCGCACCAGCATCGTGATATGCGTGAAATCCTTGAGCGGATCGTAGGGAACCTTGGGTTTCAGCGCCGGGATGATGGTGAAGCCAGCGGGTGAACTCACCACCAGCGTATAGCCGTCGCCGGGCGCCTTTGCCGCAACTTCCACGCCGATCAGCCCGCCGGCCCCGGCGCGATTCTCCACCACGAAGGACTGGCCCATTCGCGTCTGCAGCGCCTGCGCCACGATGCGTCCGGCAACGTCCCCCGTACCGCCTGGCGGCAGGCTTACGATGATCCGCACGGTTCGCTCAGGGTAGCCCTGTGCCCGGGCAAGCGACACAGACAGCATTGGCGCGAGCGCCATCAATGCCGCGGATACGAGCACTGCGAGTCTTTGGTTCATTCGGTTCTCCACTCTTTCCTGAACTAGGTCTTCCCCGAGCACGCGATTGCGCATCGAGCCGATGCCACTGATATCGATCTCGATGCTGTCGCCGGGCTTCAGGTTGAGCGGCGCTTCATCGGTGCCGGGCCAGACTATGCGCTCAACATGGAGCCAGGGTCTTGATCCGCACCAGTTCCGCCAAGGTGTTCTCGCCGTTCTGGTCGGGTGGAAACACATCCCACAATTCCGCTTTGGGCATGAGTTCCTTGAGCGTCCAGGAGGCAGAGCGCGTATGCCGCGAATCCGCTCCCGACATGATGATCGCTGGCACGTCCATCTTCATGAGTTCGGCTCCGCTCGCTCCAGAGGGCATGGTGTCATTGAACAAGTTGTCACGGCTCTGCCGGCAGATTTCCAGGTAACACGACACATCCTGCCTGGCAAACTGATCCTGAAACTCAGCGTCCCAGGACAGCGGACCCGCCCACGGGCCGGATTCGGGATCGGTCCAGAAGTTCTTGCCCTTGTCTTTCGCGCGAGCGACAACGCCTGCGAGTCCGTTGGCCGCCACGAAATCGAAATGGCGCTGGAAGAAACCGTGGGCACGCATGATCCACTGGTACCCGCCCACTGGCCAGTGAAGCAGCAGTCCCGTGCAGGATTTCGGATGCCTCGCCGCGAACGCAAGCGCCACCGAGGCCCCCATGCAACTGCCCAGCACGTAGGCCTGCGAATGCCCCAACAGCTTCAGCATGCCCATGGCCTCTTCGCAATACAGGTCCCAGCTGAGCGGTTCGATGCGCCCGCCCGACAGTCCCGCTTCACGCCGGTCGTAGGCGATAGTCGTGAAGTGTTTCGACAGGGCCACTAGACCATCCATCTGCTTCCAGGCGTAGTTGCCGCCTTCTGCCGTCCACTTGGACATGACCGAACCGAATCCGCCTGGAGCAAACGTCAGCAGGCATGGCCCCGATCCGGTGATCTGGTAATGCACCTTGAGGCCGTTTATCGACGTGAACTGTCCCACATTCCCTCCAACGTGTTCATGGAATTGACGTTTCGTCGCAATCAATCGGGCTTGCTGCCCAATGCTTTGATGAGGGCCGACCAGCGTGCGTCTTCGGCGCAGATTCAACCGGTGAATTGTATCTGAAACAAATCCGCGCTCTGATTGCTTGCTGCCACGCAGCAAGCAAAGCAATCCAACTAGTTTGTCTCCAGGCCGGCATCCTTGACGATCTGGCCCCAGCGGGCGACCTCGGCCCGCATCTTGGCACCGAGTTCCGCGGCGTTGCTCGGCCAGACTTCAATGCCGAGATCGAGCAGCTTCCTGTTGACCTCCGGCTGGACTAGCGTCGCATGCAACTCCTGGCCGATCCGGGCGAGGTACGGCGCAGGCGAGCCATTGGGCGCGAACAGGCCGTTCCAGGAACTCACGTCAAATCCGCGCACGCCGGTTTCCTGGATGGTCGGCACCTCGGGCAGCAGCTTGGAGCGTTCCGACGAGGTGGTCGCAATCGCCCGCATCTGCTTCTGTCGCAGGTTCTCGCGCACCGCCCCGTAGGCATTGATGAACACATGGACGTCTTTACGCATGAGCGCCACCGAGAGGTCGGCCGCGCCCTTGAACGGGATGATGGCGAAATCGATGCCGGCTTCCTTCTTGAGCAGCAGCGCGATCAGGTGGGGCGTGGTTCCCGGCGCCGCCGTGCCGACGTTCAGCACCCCCGGCTTGGTCCGCGCCATGTCGAGGAACTCGCGGAAGCTGCGGCTGCCCTCCTGGTCATTGCTCAAGATGATGTAGGCGAACTGGCTGATACCGGCAACCGGCACGAAGTCGTTAACCGGGTCGTAGGGCAATTTCTTGAACGTCGTCACGCTGACCGCTGAGGCGTTCGAGAGCAGCGCAAGGGTGTTGCCGTCCGTCGGGGCTGTCAGCACCGCGCGGGCGGCGGCGATGCCGCCTCCAGTGGGCTGGTTCTCGATAATCACCGAGGTATTAAGCCTGGGCCCCAGGCGCTCGGCCAACAGGCGCAAGGTCAGGTCGGACACCGAAGCGGTCGCGAACGGGGAGACGATGCGGATCGGCCGGGCCGGCTGCGCCTGGGCAGCCGACACCCAACACATGACGGTGGACAGGACAAGTACTGCGAAACGTTTTTTATTCTGATTGATCATGTCTGCTTTCTCTGTATGTCATTTCCAGTTGAGCCGGGCCGCAAGGCCCTTGCCCATTATCCATTCAAGGTCGCCCTCGGAAAGGAAGCCGAGTTCATCGGTGAAATGGGTAACCACTTGGCGATATGTCACCGGCGCGGGGATGCGGGTAATGTCGCTGCCCCAGAACGAACGTCGAGGTCCGAACGCGTCAATCACCCGGCGGATTGGTTCGTCCAGGTTCCTGAACGGGTACGGGTCGGTGGTGTTGCACGGCAGCGCCGAGACCTTGACGCAGACGTTCGGGAACGCCGCGAGCGCAACCAATTCCTTTACCCGCTCAAGGGTGCGCTGGTCCATGGTGTCGCGGCCGAAGGCCATGTGGTCATAAATGATCGTCAGCCCCGGATACCGACGGGCCACACGCCCCATCTCGGCGACCTGCTCCGGGGCGTGAACCATCACAGGAATTCCGTGCTTCTCTGCCTCGGGCCAGAACCAGTCCGCGGTGCCGTCGGTCAGCCAGGGTCGGTCCTCGGTGCGGTGGAAAGTGAGCCGCACGCCCAACATGCCGGGCTGTGCGGTCCAGGCGGCGAGCGCGTCGCGGCCACAGCCGTCACGGCCTTTTTCAAGCGATACACGCCCCATGACCGCGAACCGATCCGGGTGCGCGCGGGCCGCCTCGAGGGCGTAGTCGTTGCGGTCGCCGTCGTACGTGGGCGGCACCAGAATGGCCCGGTCGACCGCCGCACGGTCCATTTCGGCGAGCAGGGTCTCGTAGAGGTAGGGCGGACGGTCGCGGCCCGCCAGCCCGAGCGGTCGCTCGGACCGGTGCGCGGGCCAGACATGCACCTGGGAATCAAGGATCAGCATCCCGCTCACCCCGCCTCTGCCACGACCCGGTTGCGCAGCACCCCGAGGCCCGTGATCTCGATCTCGACCACATCGCCCGGCTTCATCTTCTGGGGCACCTCGTCGGTGCCCAGCCAGACCACGTCACCCGGCGAAAGCGTGTTGTAGCGCGAGATCGAGCTGATCACTTCCCCGGGGCTGAACAGCATGTTGGCGGTAGGGAAGGAATGCATCAGCTTGCCATTCAGGCGCACGTTCGTGGTCATGTCGCGGATGTCGACGCCAGTGACGAGGTACGGCCCCATCGGTTTGAACGTGTCGCAGTTCTTGCCGCGGATGTTGGTCGGATCCTTCGCCTGCCAGTCGCGTTCGCTCACGTCGTTGCCAATGGTCCACCCGAGGATCGCTTCCTTGGCCTGATTCGCATCCACGTTGCGGATCGTCTTACCAATCACCGCGACGATCTCGCCCTCGTACTCGAACCGCGGGCCCGAATCGACAGGCTTGACGATGTCGGCCCCGCTCGGCACCAGCGCACTGTTGGCCCGGTAACCCACGCGCGGGGTGTCGTAGAACTTCGGCTCGCGGCCCCGGTCCTTGGCTATCCCGACAATGTGGTTGTGGTAGTTGGAGCCGATGGCATAGAAGGTCGGCGGCACGACCGGCACCAGCAGTTCGAGGCCCTCAAGGGCCTGCACAGTGGAGGAAGTCTTGTAGCCGTTGAACGGGTCGCCGTCAATCGTCCGGACGCGGTCGTCCTCGACGATGCCGTATGAAACCGAGGCATCCTTGCGAAAGCGACAGAAGATCATAAATTTCCCCAACAGTTTGATGGATAAACGAATCATTTCGGCCACAAATCGGATGGCCCGCTACCGTGCCGCAATCGCGTATGCGAATTCGCACAAAAAAACTCCACGCTCCGCGCAAGGTGGATTATCTCAATTTTTCTGCATCACACACTTTGAGGCTCAGTTCTGCCATCAACGGACGCCCAACTGAAGCCTCAATCCGCTCTCTGAATGGCAGGTTCGAGGGCCAGTTATCCTCGGATACAATACCGCGCCGACGGCTTTCGCATCCTTCATGCAGCGTCTGCCTGAAGGCAAGCCTTTGCGAATTCTTGAGATGAGGATGGGCAACGACGTGACTGAGTCGACCGAACCCGCGACGACATCGCAGCTTGATTCGGTAACCGGCCAGGGCCGATTTGCAAAGCTGTTTGGAAAATTCAAGCACGTCAAGACCGTCATCGCCTCGCTTGCGGCTGGAGGCGCCGTGCTCAGCGGCCTGGCCGGCTACTGGACCACCTATCGAACAGTCAAGGAAAACGTGCCGGCGTCGACCGGCAAAGTGGCCGCGTCAAATGCCTCTGCCCTGTCCATCCTTGTGCTGCCCTTCGCCAATCAAAGCGGCGATCCGCAAAAGGCCTATATTGCTGATGCGCTCACCACCAGCATCACCTCGGATTTGTCGCGCATTCGCGATGCATTCATCATCCCGACAGCCACCGCGTATGCCTACAAAGACAAGACGGCCACTGTGCAGCAAGTGGGCAAGGACGCCGGTGTGCGCTTCGTGTTGCAGGGCAGCGTGCTTAGCAGTGGTGAAAAAATCCGTATCGGCGCTCAGCTCGCGGATACGCAGACAGGCGCGCAACTGTGGAGCGAAAGCTTTGACGGCGAGCTCACCAATCTGTTTGCACTGCAAGACCACGTCACCACCCGCATCGTCAACACCATCGGCCGCGAAATCGTAGTGATGGCGGTCCGTGAGAGCGAGACACGCAAGAGCAGCCCGAAGGTGGCTGACCTGATGTTGCGCGCCAGAGCGTTGTTTCTACAGCCTCAGTCGATTAAGAATCTTCAACAGATGGAGGATTGGTATCGCCAGGTGCTGGCGCTCGACCCGAACAACGCCGGCGCAATTGTTGGTCTGGCCCGGTCCCTGATGCTTCCGGCTTTCAATTTTAGGCGCCAGTTGGCACCGGAGTTGAGGGAGAAGAATTTCGGGGAGGCGCACGATCTCGTTTTGAAAGCCAAGGAACTCGATTCCAGTGATCCGGAGATCTATCCCCTCATTGCGCTGTATGCCTCTTACCATGACGACTACGCCGGATCTCGACGCGCTTCCGAGACCTGGCTTTCTCTTCAGCCGAAAAATCCAATCGCCTACAACTTTGTGGCGGCTTCGCTGCTTTTAAGCGGAGAGCCCAAACGGGCTCTCGAGCTGCTAACGCAAGCCATCGACTTGGACCCAAAGCATCCCTCTGAGCAGGTTTTGCTCACCATGGCCCGCGCGCATTTCGCGCAAGGCGACAATGATGCCACTATCGAATGGTCACATAGGGGACTCGAAGCGAATCGGCGCGTCACCGAGCTATATGCTGGCAATGGCGCACGCCCTCAAAGGAGACAACCTCAAAGCCGGCGCGGCGGTGGCGGACCTGCGCGAAGCCGACCCCAACTTCAAGTTGACCGAACTCAGGAAACCACAATCGTCATACCCTGCGGCATACAAGGAATGGTTTGAAAAGAAATATCTTCCCGCAGCGCGCAAGGCAGGTTTGCCGGAATAGCAGGGCTGTCGCGCCTGGCTTGAGGGCCGGGTACCAAGGGCCGGTATGGGGGGAAGCCAATGACCGCACCCCTCGCCGTTATATTTTGAATTGACGATTGATCGTCACCCTGCTCCTGCCTTACGATTTTTTGATTCGCCCGCCAACTATCATTGGGACAAGCGTTCATACTGAGCGCCCAATCGGGGGGGTGAATTGAATATAGTTTGCAAACTAATTATCGCGATCGGCTTGGGCGCGCTCGCCGCGCCGCCCGGTTTGGCGCAGTTGCCGGTCATCATCGATACGCATGGCCATATCGAAAACGGCGGGAGGCGCGGCACGGATTTCCGCAGCTCTCTCGAGGCTGCTCTCGGCCGGATGGATCAATCCGGCATCCGTCGAATCATAATCATGCCTCCACCCATGGCTACCGGCACGCCCGGAGCCTACGAAATCGAGTCCTATGGCTTTGCCAAACAGGCGTATGCGGGCCGCATTCTTCTGGGAGGTGGCGGCGGTAGCTTGAACGCGATGATCCAAACGAGCGCGCCGGATACCGTCACCGATGACGTCAAAAAGGCGTTTCGGACACGTGCTGAGCAGATCGCCGCTGCCGGAGCCGTGGTCTTCGGTGAAATTGCGCTGCACCACTTGTCCCTGCGGCCCATGGGCCCGCGGCATCCCTACGAATGGACGCCGCCCGATCATCCCCTGCTGATGTTGCTCGCCGACATCGCCGCGGAAAAAAACATTCCGATGGACCTCCACCTGGACCTTGTGCCAGAAGACATGAACCTCCCGGACAGACCGGTTTTCAACCAGACGAATCCGGCTGTGTTAAAAGCCAATATGGCCGCCTTCGAGCGCTTGCTGGCTCATAACCGCGGCGCCAGGATTGTATGGGCGCATTCCGGCACCGACCCCCTGGGAACGCGAACGCCCCAAATTCAGCGCGAAATGCTCTCCCGGAACCCGAACCTGTTCATGAGCTTGCGACTGGGCGCGACCGCACCACCGCCCTTCATCGCGCTCGACCCGGGCAAGAAGCTGAAACCATTCTGGCTCGCGCTGCTTCGCGATTTTCCTGATCGGTTTGTCATAGGAACGGATTTTTTTCACTCTCCGGGATCTGGAGTTCAGCGCGGGCCCAATGAAGAAACGTTGGAGAATTACCGCGCGACGCTGGCTCAGATGCCTCCTGAACTAGCCGAGGCGATTGGGCACGGCAACGCGGAAAAAATCTACCGGCTCGGGAACCAGTGAACAACGGCGGTTATCCCAGTCAATCCAGGTAGAGGAGCAGCCCTGGACGATTCGCCCCAGTATTTTCCTTGCGCTGTTCGGTCGAACTATTTCGGCGTGAGGTGGAACAGACCGCCGGGATTGGCGTCTTCCAACATCCAAAGCGAGCCGTCCGGCGCCTCTTCGATATCGCGAACGCGTTTGCCAATGTTCCAGCGCTGGGCCGCGGTGGCGCCGCCTTGGCTGTTAAACGTGACGCGCACGAGCGTCTGGGAGACCAGGCCGCTGACCAAGGCATTTCCAACCCATTGCGGGAAGGCACTGCCCTTGTAGAACATGATATTGCCTGGCGCGATCACCGGATCCCAATAGATCACCGGCTTGGTCAGGTCGGGCCGCGTATCAGGACTGGAGATAGGCACGCCGTTATAGTTCTTGCCATAGACGACCAGAGGCCAGCCGTAATTCTTGCCGCGCTCGATCAGGTTCAGTTCGTCGCCGCCGCGCGGGCCATGCTCGACTTCCCAGAGGCGGCCATCGGGACCGAAGGCGAGACCGTAAGGTGTGCGGTGGCCGGTGGTCCAGGTTTCGGCCGGCGTCAAGTTGGGCGTGGGGAAAGTATATGTACTGACCACTGGAGCAGCCTTGGCCGCGTCCGTATCGGTCGGCGGATCGATCAAGGGAATGGAGGATGCACCCGTTTTTCCCTCCATTGGATTGCCCGGCGCGGGTTTGCCATCCAGCGTCAGCCGCAGGATCTTGCCTACCGGCTGGTTGGGATCCTGCGCAGGAGTCATGCGCTGGCGGTCGCCCACAGTGAGGAAGAGGTAGTTGCCGTCCGGAGAAAAGGCGATCTGCGCGCCTGCCTGACCGCCCTTGCCTCTGGGCATCTGGCGCCACAGCACTTGGAACCCCTCCAGCGTGGCCCGCTCGCCGTCAAGCACAAGCCGGCCCCGGCCCAGTGCCAAGCCGCCGCCATAATCACCCGGTTCGACATAGGTGAGATACACATTGCGGTCAGTGGCGTAACGCGGCGAGAGGAAGACTCCCAGCATGCCGTTCTGGCGTTGATAATAAACGGGCGGGACGCCTCCCACTTCGGTCCTGGCGCCTTGCGGGGTCACCAGGATAACGCGGCCGACCTTTTCGGTCACCAACAGGCGGCCGTCTGGCAGGAACGCGATGCGCCAAGGCAGGTCAAAGGTCGCCACCTGCGTCATCGTGAAAGGAAGGCCGGCATCGGGTTTCTGTTGGCCCGCATTGGTCTGCGCATGGGCCGCGCTTGATAACACAGTCGCGAATAACACCGCAATCGCCAACTTCATCATTTGAATGTCCCCTTGTGCCCGAATTATCCGCAGGTGCTAACCAGGATTTCCGAATTGAATTGCACTCCGGCAATATCCTAACATTGCTCCGTCCTTCGACTTGACCGGCATGAAAAAACCGCTCCGGATCAAGTGAGAGAAAATCTCAATTTCCAACACAATGGACCTGCCGCTCGGAGGAGCCCAAAACTGCGCCGATGAACGGCCGGTTCGTGGCGCTAAGGGGCCTTCATTGAACCGGAAGCATGGGCATTTCATCCGAGTTTCATGCCGCACCGGGTTCGGGCCGGTTTGCGCCGCTCGAACTGCTTTCGATTGGCTTGCTATCGATCCGCCCCTGCATGCCATTACCCCTGACCTGCAGACGTAACGACAATTTACATCTTTATATTATAAATAATAAGCATTTACCTGAATTATTCATTGTTTTTTATTTCTATATGGGATAGGAATCCCCTGCGTTCGCTATTTTCCCGGCACCTTCATGGCACGGTCGATGCCCGCCTGCGCGCAGGGAGCATCCAGGTCGGAGCCTGGAGCTCCCGACACGCCGATCGATCCAATCAGGTCCTTGCCGTCGAACACCGGCAGCCCTCCCCCGCCGGTGATCACGTTGGCCAGGTTCAGCACCGATGGATTGCCCGCGGCGCGCTTGGCCAACTGCTCCGATGGCGAGCGGAAGGTCAGCGCGGTATAGGCCTTGCGCAGGCTGTTCTCGATGGTATGCGGATTGGCGTTGTCGTCATGCAGGGCGACGCGGGTGCGCCCGCTGCGATCGAGCACCGTGACGCTCACCGCATAGCCCTGCTTGCGGCAGGCATCGAGGGCGCCCAGGGCCATGTCCCGTGCGCCATCGAACGACAGGTTGCGCTGCGTAATCACGCTCTGGGCAACGGCACTGCACGAAACCGCCACGATGGCGGCGCCAAGAATCAACTGCTTCAAATTGGCCATCCTATCCTCCTTGGGGGGTGAGGTGCGGCGATGACAATCGAGACAAGGACCGCTCGGCGCCAAGCTCGCCAAGCTGCTTTTTACCAGACGGCGACATTTTTATCCGCCGCCGTCCTCATATCAGGGTTGCGCCGACAGGATACCGTCCTGCAGGCGCAGTCGCCGGTGGGCGCGCGCGGCGATCGCCGGTTCATGCGTGACGATGACAAAGCTGGTGCCACGCGAACGGTTCAACTCGAGCAGGGTTTCGTACACCCCGTCTGCGGTGACGCGATCCAGATTGCCGGTGGGCTCGTCGGCGAGCACGCAGGCGGGCCGCGTCACCAGGGCGCGGGCCAGGGCCGCGCGCTGGCGCTCGCCGCCGGAGAGTTCGCCGGGGGTATGCGTGAGCCTCTCGCCCAGGCCCACTTCGCGCAACAGCGCGCGCGCTTCGGCCAGCGCCGCCTCGCGCTCCATGCGCCGGATCAAGAGCGGCATGGCCACGTTCTCTTCGGCTGAAAACTCCATCAGCAGGTGATGAAACTGGTACACAAACCCGAGCGCCTCGTTGCGCAGGCGGCTGCGCTCGGCCTCTCCCAGCGATCCCATGGGCCGGCCCTGCACGCTGACCTCGCCGCCCGAGGAGGAATCCAGCCCGCCCAGCAGATGCAGCAGGGTGCTTTTGCCGGTACCCGAAGCGCCGACCACGGCGATGATCTCCCCGGGGGCCACATCCAGGTCGATGCCGGTGAGCACCTGCACCGCGGCCACACCCTGACGATAGCTCTTTTTCAGGCCACGGCAGGAGAGCACCGGGATCGCAGACAGGTTTTCGTTCGGGTTCATCGGGCCCTACTCGTATTTCAGTGCTTCAGCCGGATTGACGCGCGAGGCGCGCCAGCTCGGATACAGCGTGGCCAGCAGGCTCAGCACCAGCGATACCAGAGCGACGGTCAGCACGTCGAGCCGCTGCAAGTCCGAGGGCAGTTCGGTGATGTAGTAGACCTCCTTGGCCAGAAATTTGAAGCCGAGAATGCTCTCCAGGAACGGCACCACCACATCCACGTTGAGCGCCAGCAGCACGCCGCCGACAATGCCGGTGAGGGTGCCGATCACCCCGATCAGCGCCCCCTGCACGATGAATATCTGCATGATGCTGCCCGGTGTCGCGCCGAGGGTGCGCAAAATGGCGATGTCGGCCTGCTTGTCGGTGACCACCATCACCAGCGTGGAGACGATATTGAATGCCGCCACCGCCACGATCAGCATAAGGATGATGAACATCACGTTCTTTTCGATCTGCACCGCGCGGAAGAAATTGGCGTGGCTGCGGGTCCAGTCGCTGATGTAAAAATCGCCGCGCAGCGAGGTGGTCAGGTCGCGCGCCACCTGGCGCGACTGGAACAGGTCGGCCAGCTTCAGGCGCACCCCCGAGACGTCTTCTCCCAGCTGGTAGAGGCGCTGCGCATCCTGCAGGTGCACCAGCGCCAGACTGGAGTCGTACTCGTACATGCCGATCTCGAAAATTCCCACCACCGTGAATTGCTTCAGCCGCGGCAGCAGGCCCGCAGGCGTGACCAGTCCCTGCGGGGCGATCAGCGTGACGCGCCCGCCGGGGCGCACCGCCAGGGAACGCGCCAGCTCCGAGCCGAGAATGATGCCGAACTCGCCGCCTTTCAAGGCATCCAGCCGCCCGGCCACCATGTGGCTGCCGATGTCGGCGACGCGGGCCTCCTCCTCGGGCAGGATGCCGCGGATCACCGACCCGCGCACCAGCGAATCCACCGAAAGCATCGCCTGCGCGTTGACAAACGGCGCCGCCGCCTCGACCTGAGGGTGCTTCTGCGCGGCGGCCACCACGGCGCTCCAGCCCGCCAGGCGGTTGTCGGCACCGGTGATCTGCACATGCGAGGCCACCCCCAGAATGCGCGCCCGCAGTTCTTTCTGGAATCCGTTCATCACCGATAGCACCACGATCAGCGCCGCAACGCCCAGCGCGATGCCCGCCATGGAGGTGAGCGAAATGAAGGAGATGAAGTGATTGCGCCCGCTGGCTCGATTGCGCGCGCGGGTGTAGCGCAGGCCGATGAGGTACTCGTATTTCACGCAGACTGCTTTCTCGCGGAGCGATTCCGGGACGGGGTTGCCGGGAACACCTGCCCGGACCCGGCGCAGTTTGCCATATCGGGGGGTGTGAGGCTTACGATGATAAACTCAATTCGATGCATTGCCTGCTGGTCATCCCCGGAATACTGACCCGGGATCCCCTCCTCCTCGACAAGCTGGGCACCCTCGCGCTGCCCGCGCTGCAGCGCCTGCTTGCCCGGGGCCGCCGCGACACGCGCGCGTGGCAGGGGATCGATGCCTGGGCCCTGGAACAATTCTCCGTGGCACGCCAGGTGGACTGGCCCAGCGCCCCGTTCGCGCTGCTGGGCGAAGGCGAGACGCCCGGAGATGCCTGCTGGGCGCACGCCGACCCGGTGAGCCTGCGCGCCGATCGCGACCGGTTGTTGCTTGCCGACGCCGCGGCGATGAATATTTCCATGGACGAAGCGCGCGCGCTTGTCGCCACCGTTGAGGCTCATTTTGGCGATGCGCTGCAATTGCGCATCGCCACCCCCGCGCGCTGGTATGCGCGCCTGGCCGCCCCACCCCGGGGAGAGACCACGCCGCTGGCCGCCGTGGCCGGCGGCTCCGTCACACCCGGACGCGGCGACCTGGGCTGGCACGCCCTCATGAACGAGATGCAGATGCTGCTGCACGAGCATCCGGTCAACGAAGCGCGTGAAGCGCGCGGCGAACTGCCGCTGAACGGGATCTGGCTGTGGGGCGCGGGACGGCTGGCGCCGGTGGATACGCCGTTCAAAAGCATGACCGGCGACCACCCATTGACGCAGGGACTGGCGCGACATGCGGGAATCGCGGTGCGCGCGCTTCCGGCCAGTGCCACGCGCTGGGTAAGCAGCGTGGCCTCACAGGGCATACATGTGTGCCTGCAGGATGGTCTGCTCGCCGCGGCAAGGCAGGGCGACAGCACCCGCTGGCTCGATACCCTGGCACGGCTTGAGTGCGACTGGTTTGCCCCTTTGCACGAAGCGCTCGACTCCGGGCGCATCGGCATGTTGACAGTGGCCCTGGGCAGCACCCGCACGCTCGCGACTGTCGAGACCGTGCGCCAGGATCTGCGCCGTTTCTGGCGCCGTCCCAAACCCCTCGAGCGCACCCTCGCCGCGCAGAGCGACGAGGAAGCCGGCGACGAGGAAGCCGGCCAGGAGGCCCCCGGCACGGCAATGCCACCATGAGCCGGATTACCCTGCGGCGCACCCGGGTGGCGGTCGAGGAGCGCCTCGTCGGCGAAGGCGTGCATCCGGTGCTGGCGCGCTTGTTTGCCTCGCGCGGAGTCGAGCGGCGCGCCGACATCGACGGCGGCCTGGCCGCGCTGCTGCCGCCGGAGGGATTGCTCGGCATCGCGCGCGCCGCGACGCTGCTCGCCGATGCCATCGCCGCACAGCAGAAAATCCTCATCGTTGCCGACTACGATTGCGACGGCGCCACCGCCTGCGCGGTGGGGCTGCGTGCGCTGCGCGCCATGGGCGCGAAGGTCGACTATCTGGTGCCTGACCGCTTCCGCTTTGGTTACGGGCTGACACCCGGGATTGTCGCGCTCGCCGGAGAGCGCCGCCCGGACATGATCGTCACCGTCGACAACGGCATCGCCAGCGTCGAGGGGGTGGATGCCGCCAACGCGCTGGGGATTGCGGTGGTGGTCACCGATCACCACCTGCCGGGCCAGTCGCTGCCCGCGGCCGCAGCCATCGTCAATCCCAATCAACCCGGCTGCGGCTTTGCCAGCAAGGCGATCGCCGGTGTCGGCGTGATGTTCTACGTGATGCTGGCGCTGCGCGCGGAACTGCGCCGCCGCGGCACGTTTGCCGCCGAGGGCGGACCGGTGCTGGCCGAACTGCTCGACCTGGTGGCGCTGGGCACCGTGGCCGATGTGGTGCGCCTGGACAGCAACAACCGCATCCTGGTCACGCAAGGGTTGAAGCGCATGCGTGCCGGCCGCCTGAATGTCGGACTGAAGGCGCTATTTGCGGTCGCCGGGCGCGTGTTTGACCGCGCCAGCACCTTCGACCTGGGATTCGCCATCGCGCCAAGACTCAATGCCGCCGGGCGTCTCGATGACATGAGCCTGGGCATCGAGTGCCTGGCCACCGACGATGAAGCCACGGCGCTCAATATCGCGCGCCGGCTCGATGAATTGAATCGCGCACGCCGCGGCATCGAAGCGGGCATGAAGGAACAGGCCGACGCGCTGATCGAGGCTGTCGATATCGGCGAGCGCTATTCGATTTCCCTCTACGACCCCGCCTGGCATCAGGGCGTGGTGGGCATCGTCGCCGGACGCTTGAAGGATCGCCATCACCGCCCGGTGTTTGCCTTCGCGCCGGCCGGCAATGAGCCCGCGGATGGGCGGCAGATTCGCGGCTCGGGCCGCTCCATCAACGGCCTGCATCTACGCGATGCGCTGGATCTGGTGGACAAACGCTTCCCCGGAATGCTGCTGCGCTTTGGCGGACACGCGGCAGCCGCGGGCATCACCCTGCTTGAAGCCGATTTCCCGCGATTTGAAGCAGCACTGGAAACAGTGATACGCGAACTGCTCGCGCCTGCGGACCTCGCGCGCGTGGTCGAGACCGACGGCCCGCTGGAAGCCTCCTACCTCAGCCTCAGCGTGGCCAGGATGCTGGAGCAGCAGATCTGGGGCCAGGGCTTTCCGCAGCCGCTGTTTTCAGGCGAGTTTGCGGTGCGCAATCAGCGCATCGTCGGCGAAAAACACCTCAAACTGCGGCTCGATGCCGGCGGGCGGACGCTCGAGGCGATGCGTTTCAATTCCGCGGAGCCCCTGCCCGCCAAAGTCCATGCCGCGTACCGCATCGCGGTCAACGAATACAACGGCATGCAAAACCTGCAGCTGGTGATCGATGAATGGGAGCCGGCGTGAAATTTCACGAAGTCAGTATATGGCGCTGAAGCGCTCGCGCGATGGAAACCAGGGGAAGGCTGACAAATCGGACTGAATGAGGTCCTCACGCTGCGACGCTTCATTCATCAACACGCCCCGCCGCTTCCCGCTGCCTCCTTGAGAAGCGCCTCGTACCTCCCGTGAGCTTCGAGCACCTTGCGCACCGAATCGACCGTTGCGCGCAGGTGATCGATGTCCCTTCGCATGCGCCCCCTGCCCACGCCATTGCCTGCCCGCGTCAGGTGCAGCGCAATCAGGCGCGACGAACAGGGCTCGGTGTCCAGGATTCGAACCAGTTCGGCAACCTACGGCGGTGCCGACCATCCAAACGTGCGCTTCCTGCGCGCATTTCGCGACGATTGCCTGGTGCGTTCGCCCTCGGGACGTGCCTTTATCGCATGGTACTGGCGAGCCGGTCCAAGGCTGGCGAGATGGGTGGAACGGTCGGCAATCCTGGAATGCTGCAGCCGTTGCTCGTTAGCGGTGCTTGTTGCCGTGCTCAGGTTTATTTGGAAGCGCTGAGTGCCGCTTTACGGAGGTCTTGGCGGAGTTCGATGATGCTGAATTCGGCTTTCTGATCTATTTGCGCCCGGGCGAAGAGGTGGAAACGAAGGCCGTTGGCATGTTATGCGTGTTCTGACTATAGTGGCGGCATGAACCGCGACCACGCTTTCCGGGAACGCCAGAGTCTTGCGCTCAACAGCGCGGTGGCGCAACGCCTGTCCAGCGATCCGCGCCCGGTTCTGGAGCGCGCAAGGAGCACGCTCGCGCGCTGGAAAGCGATACCAGGCGTCTGGTGCGTTGACCTGGCGCGGTGGGAAACAATTCTCGATAAGGCCGATGTCACCGAAATTCACCGCATGTTGACCGGAACCGATGAGTTTGCGATCAGGCTTCGGCAATCGTCGCCGTTTTCGGTGCAACTTTCGCCACAGGAGAGATGGAGAATATTGCGTGAATCGACGCCAGCTTGAGCACCTCCTGCGCGCGGCCGGCGGTGTCGCCGGACAGGACCGCGTCATCGTGATCGGCTCACAGTCCATTCTGGGCGCCCGACCGGATGCACCCCAGGCGCTGCTGTTCTCCATGGAGGCTGATTTCATCTTTCCGGACAATCCGTCGGCCTCCGACCTGGTGGACGGGACCATCGGCGAAGGATCAATCTTCCACGAAACGCACGGCTACTATGCGCAGGGCGTCGACTTCACCACCGCGATACTTCCGCAAGGCTGGAAGGAACGGCTGCACGAGATTAAGTCACCCAACACGCATGGAACTCTGGGACTCTGCCTCGACCCGGCCGACCTGATCGCCTCGAAATATGCGGCTGGACGCGAAAAGGATTTTGAATTCATTCGCGAGGCATTCAGGCAAAGCATCGTTTCCCCGGCGATTGTGCTGGAACGTGTCGCGACGTTGCCGCTTGAGGCCGATCGGATTTCCGTTCTGACCGCCAAGGTTCATCGCGATACGGCGATCGCCAAGGGAGCAAACGGATAGAACGGAAGGCCTGGCAAGAGCAACTCCGTCCGGCATCACGTTTTTGAATATCGGGCGAAGCGGGCGTTCGAGTTTGTCCGATCACGTTTGTCCGCGATTGAACGGGGGTATTTTCATGGAACGAAAGCGCATCAATTCGAGCAAAATCCGCGCGGTCGGCTACGACCCGCAATCGCAGACGCTCGAAGTGGAATTCAGCGACGGCAAGGTGCTCGCCTATCGCGGCGTGTCTGGAGAGGTGCATCGCGGCCTGATGGCAGCGCCCTCGCCGGTTGCGTATTGGGAAGACAAGATCGACGAGAGCTTTTCGTCGCAGCGGTTGCGCTGAAGCAGGTGCTGCCGATCCGGCGGATCAGCCGGCCACCTGCTCCTCGGAGTTGCGCGTCTCGGTATGCCAGACATCCTCGACCGAGCGCAGCAGCGCGCGGATTTCGGGGCTTCGCTCGCGCGCCTTCAGGTAAATGAGGCTGAGCATGGTATCGGCCGTTCCCTCCGGCCATATCGTCATTTCGCCGGCCTCGACGGCTTTTTTGGCCAGATCCTCGCGCAGGAACGACGCACCCACGCCGGAGGCCACCAGGTTGCGCAGCATCGATTCCTGATCGGCGAACACCACGCTGGCAGGCGTGAGCGCCCGCGCGCGCAGCATCTCGTGGGCCATCTGGTTGATGCGGCCCTTGGGCGGGGTCAACGCCCAGGGTCGCGCCGCAAGGTCCTGCCAGTTGGCGATCTCGCCTTCCCATGTGCGCGGGATCACCACCACATAGTGCTGCCGCTCCAGCGGCAGCACCCGCAGCGCCGGGTCGCGGGGCTCGCCGAGCACGAACGCGGCGTCGAGTTCGCCGCCCTTGACCATCTCGATACCCACGCCGGAAATGGCCAGCTGCAATTCCACCTGGATCAGTTTGTAGCGCTCGCGCATCTCGGAGATCACATCGCCAAGGCGCAGGTGGTGCGCGTCGAGAATGGTGCCGATGTGCAGTCGCGCGTCCAGCGTGCCCGAGAGGGCGCGCGCGTGGTCGCGAAGGTGCAGCGATGCCGCGAGCACCTTTTGCGCATCCTCCAGCAGCAGCTTGCCCGAGCGGGTGAGCGACACGCCGCGGGCGCGCCGCTCGAACAGCGTCACCCCGAGCTCCTCCTCCAGCGCGCGGATGTGGCTGCTGATGGTGGGCTGGGACAGGTGCAGCTTTTCCGAGGCATGGGTGATATGCCCCTCGGCGGCCACCGTCACAAAACTCTTGAGTTGCGTCAGATCCATGCGGTCAGGGCGGGCTTCAGGCGGCGGCGGAACAAGAACCGCCGTACAAGGGGCGCTTCATGGTAACGAAAGCCGCCTGGCCGCGCTCTACGATATAGCTGCGCGAATGCGGACGGATTGGGGATGCGGCGTTGCCAACCGGTATAATGCGCGCCTTCGCAAGTGCACAGCATCTGAAAGCCAAGCCATGGAAGCCGAACGCAGCAACGCCATCAGCAATCTTCTGGCGGATCTTGACCGCCGCGCCGTGGAATTGCGGAGGTATCTTTGACTTCGATGCCAAGCAGATTCGCCTCGCGGAGCTGACCCGCGCGCTGGAAGCCCCCGATGTCTGGAGCGACGCCAAGCGGGCGCAGGACCTGGGGCGGGAAAAGAAACAGGTCGAAGGCGTTGTCAATACTCTGACCGGCGTCAGCACCAGCCTCGCCGATGCCAGGGAATTGTTCGACATGGCTCGGGCCGAGGACGACGATGCCACGCTGGTTTCGGTCGAAACGGATGTTGCCGCGGTCGAAAAGGCGGTCGCCAACCTCGAATTCCACCGCATGTTCAACCTGCCGCAGGACCCCAACAACTGTTTTCTCGACATTCAGTCAGGATCGGGCGGCACCGAGGCCCAGGACTGGGCGCGCATGCTGGAGCGCATGTACCTCAAATATTGCGAAAGAAAGGGCTTCCAGGTCGAGCTGCTGGAGGAGTCCGAAGGCGACGTGGCCGGCATCAAGAGCGCGGCGATCAAAGTCAGCGGCGACTACGCCTACGGGCAGCTGCGCACCGAAACCGGCATTCACCGGCTGGTGCGAAAGTCCCCGTTTGATTCCAACGCCCGGCGCCACACCTCGTTCGCCAGCGTGTTCGTCTACCCGGAGGTCGACGAGAGCATTGTGATCGACATCAATCCTGCGGATCTGCGCATCGACGTGTTCCGCGCCTCGGGCGCCGGCGGCCAGCACATCAACAAGACCGAATCGGCGGTGCGCATCACCCACCTGCCCACCAACATCGTGGTGCAGTGCCAGAACGACCGCTCCCAGCACCGCAACAAGGCCGAGTGCATGGCCATGCTCAAGTCGCGCCTGTTCGAGCTGGAAATGCGCAAGCAGAACGAGCGCAAGGACAAGATCGAGGAATCCAAATCCGACATCGGCTGGGGCCACCAGATCCGCTCCTACGTGCTGGATCAATCGCGCGTCAAGGACCTGCGCACCAACGTCGAGACCGGCAACACGCAAGGCGTGCTCGACGGCGACCTGGACCAGTTCATCAATGCGAGCCTGAAGCAAGGCGTCTGAACGCCGCAACCACCACGGAAAAACCATGGCAGAAACCACCCCAGCAGCGCCCCTGGACGAAAACCAGATCATCGCCGAGCGGCGCGCCAAGCTCGCCGATATCCGCAAATCCGGCAACGCCTTCCCCAACGATTTCCGGCGCGAACACCTGGCCGCCGACCTGCATCGCGATTACGACGCGCTGGACAACGAGACGCTGCAGGCCAGGGCGGTCCCGGTGTCGGTGGCCGGACGGATGATGTTGAAACGCCTCATGGGCAAGGCCAATTTCGCCACGCTGCAGGACATGAGCGGGCGCATCCAGCTGTTCATCAATCTCAATGACATCGGCGAGGCCGCGCTCGCCGCGTTCAAGCACTGGGACATGGGCGATACGCTGGGCGCCTGCGGCACGCTGTTCAAGACCAAGACGGGCGAACTCTCGGTGCGCGTCACCACGCTGCGCCTGCTCGCCAAGGCCCTGCGCCCGCTGCCCGAAAAATTTCACGGCCTCGCCGACGCCGAGGTTAAGTACCGCCAGCGCTATGTGGACCTGATCACCAGCGACGAGGCGCGCCGCACCTTTGCGCTGCGCAGCCGCATCATCCAGGAAATCCGCGCCTTCATGGTGGGCCGGGGCTACCTGGAAGTCGAGACGCCGATGATGCATCAACTGCCCGGCGGCGCCGCGGCCAAACCCTTCGAGACGCATCACAACGCGCTCGACATGAAGCTGTACCTGCGCATCGCGCCGGAGCTCTACCTCAAGCGGCTGGTGGTGGGCGGCATGGAAAAGGTGTTCGAAATCAACCGCAATTTCCGCAACGAGGGGATGTCCACGCGCCACAACCCCGAATTCACCATGATCGAGTTCTACGAAGCCTACCGCGATTACCGCTACCTCATGGACTTCACCGAGGAGATGCTGCGCAGCGTGGCGCAGGCGGTGCTGGGCAGCGCACAGGTGCCCTATGGCGAGCACGTGATCGAGCTTGGCAAACCGTTTGACCGGTTGCGCATCAGCGAGGCCATCTCCCGCTACAACCCGGAGATCGCGGCGGCCGACCTGGACAAGCGCGACATCGTCCTCGAGCTGTTGAAGCGCCGCGGCATCGATCCCTCCAAACACCATGCCGCGGGGCTGGGAGCGCTGCAGTTGCTGCTGTTCGACGAGACCACCGAGCACAAGCTGATTCAGCCGACCTTCATCATCGACTATCCGGCCGAGGTCTCCCCGCTGGCGCGCCGCAACGATGCCAATCCCGAGATCACCGATCGCTTCGAGCTGTTCATAACCGGGCGCGAGATAGCCAATGGTTTCTCCGAATTGAACGACCCCGAGGACCAGGCTGCGCGCTTCGAGGAACAGGCAAAGGCCAAAGCGGCCGGCGACGAAGAAGCCATGTATTACGACGCCGATTACATCCGTGCTTTGGAATACGGCCTGCCCCCCACCGCCGGCGAAGGCATAGGCATAGACCGGCTGGTGATGCTGCTCACCAACAGCGCATCGATCCGCGATGTGATCCTGTTTCCGCAGATGCGGCCAGAAGCGTAATTGCCCGACCTGTTACCGGCTTACAATTTGTAACGCGCAAAAGCATGATTTTTTGCACGCTTTCACCGCTGTAACTGTCAACATCTTCTCTGCCGCATCGTTACTACGATGCGTGGCATAAAAAAGGGAATCACATGGAAACTGTTCAGCCAAAAGTCAAAACTCACCCGCTGTTCATCGCGGCCGCAGTGTCGCTCATCATTTTCAGTGCGCTGGGATCGGCCGCGATCATGGGCTGGCTGCCAAAGAGCGGCGCGGAGCCGGCCGCGAATGTAACGGCAGCGAGCGCGCCGACGGCAGTTGTCGCAACCTCACCCGAAGTCGCGCCCGCCACGGCACCGGTTGCTGCAAAACCTGCTGCGGCACCGGTTGCCGCAAAAGCCGCCGCGGCAGCGCGAGTTACTGCGCACGTCGAACCGCATCCGGCGCATCACGCCGAACACCAGGCCGCGCAGCATGAAACCGCGCAGCCGGTCGTCGCAGCGCCGCCGCCGGTGACGCAAGCTGCAGAAACCCGCCGCCCCGATGAAGGCCGCACCGTACTGGCGCAGGCCTCCGATGCGGCGCCTCCGCTGCCCCCCCGCAGCCTGCCGCCGGCTTGCCGGGACTGCGGCGTGATCGAGTCGGTCAACGAAATTGAAAAAGACGGCGAAGGCTCGGGCCTGGGCGCGGTTGCCGGGGGCGTGGCCGGTGCGGTTGTCGGCAACCAGGTCGGCAACGGACGCGGACGCACGGTCATGTCCGTGCTGGGCGCGGTCGGTGGCGCCTTCGCCGGCAATCAGATCGAGAAAAACGCGCGCAAGGTCAAGAGCTACAACATTACCGTGCGCTTCGAGGACGGCAGCACACGCACCGTTTCGCAACCGACACCGCCGGTGTGGCGCAGCGGCGACCGGGTGCGGTTCATCGATGGCATGATTCAGCCCAACGGCTGATCGAGCAGTGATTTAGCGCTCGGAGTTGCAAAGGCCTCGCAAGAGGCCTTTGTCATTTGGGCGCCGCTGCGGCTGAGCCTGCTCTGCGCGGGCAAGCGCATGCGCGAATTCCGCGCATGTCGTATCCTCTGATCGGTGCATTGATTCAACTGGCTTTGTTCCGCCCGCTGCGAATCGATGCGACTGCAATCTCAGGAGAACAAATGAAACAACAATCGACCCTCACGACTGGGTGCCGCGCCCTGCTCCTCGCCGCGGCGTTCATCACGGCCCCGGCAAGCCTGCAGGCACAGTCCTACCCGGTGAAACCGATGCGCATGGTCCTGCCGCTGCCGCCGGGTGGCGCCATCGATATCGTCGGACGCACCACCGGCGCGGTGGTCGCCGAGCATCTCGGCCAGCCGATGATTTTCGACAACAAGCCCGGCGCCAACACCATCGTCGCCACCGACAACTGCATAAAGTCACCGCCCGACGGCTACAGCCTGTGCTTCATCACCTCCAACCTGTCGCTCAACCAATACCTGTATTCCAAGCTTCCCTACGATTACATTCGCGATCTGGAGCCCATAACCAATCTGGTGTTTCCGTATGAGGGACTGTTCCTCGCCGCGTCCACCCCCGTGAACAACCTGCGCGAACTGGTGGCCTATTCGAAGGCCAACCCCGGCAAGCTCAATTTCGGCTCGCTCGGCATCGGCGGTTCGCCGCATCTGGTGCCCGAGTGGATTGCAAAAAATACCGGCGCCAGCCTGACGCACATCCCCTACAAGGGCCTGCCCGACCTGATGCGCGCCTTTACTGCCGGCGAGATTCACATGTTCTTCCTGTCGCTGGGCAACCCCGGATACATCGACAGCGTGCGCGCGGGCCGCATGAAGATCATGTTCTTCCCCGGCACCACCCGCAATCCCATCTTTCCGGAGGTACCCACCATGGCTGAATCCGGCGTGCCCGACCACGGCTTCAAGAGCTGGTGGGGCATGGCCGCGCCGCGGGGAACGCCCAAGGAAATCATCGACCGGCTGCACGACGCGTTCGTGGAATCTCTGCGCACGCCGGCGATCCAGCAGCGCTTCGCGACCATGGGGCTGGAGATTTCGAGCAACTCCCCAGCCGAGTTCGGCCGTTTCCTGGTGGAGGACCGGGCTCGCGGCGAGCGCCTGGTCAGGACATCGGGTGCAACGCTGGATTGAACCTCGCCGAACCGGCTCGCACCGCTGCGGCGCGAGCATCGTTTTTTTCTGGAATAGATTCGCATAAAGCCCGGAACACTTCGAAACCGGGAACCGAAGAGTTTTCTTCCGTTCCCGGTTTTGCCACATCCCTTTATCAACCCAATCGGAGCGTGAGTCGTGAAAACTGAAGTTATGACCGGGGGGCAGGCCATGGCCCGGCAACTGGTGCTAGAAGGCATCACCGACCTGTTCGGCATACCGGGGGTGCAGTTGGACTGGGCCACCGACGGCCTGCACGACGTCCAGGACAAGCTGAAATTCTGGGTACCCCGGCACGAGCAGACGGCCTCCTATATGGCGGACGGTTACGCGCGCTCGAGCGGCAAAATTGGCGCCTGCATGGTGGTTCCCGGACCGGGCATGTTGAATGCCATGGCGGGCCTGGCTACGGCCTGGGCCTGCAACTCACCGGTGCTCGCCATCGTCGGCCAGATTCCCTCGGCGGCCATCGGCAAGGGCTATGGCATGCTGCATGAAATCCAGGATCAATCGCAGACCCTGGGCACGGTGACCAAGTGGCATGCACTGGCGCGCTCGCCGCAGGATGTGCCGCTTCTCATCCGCGAAGCGGTCAAGCAGTTGCACAGCGGGCGGCCGCGGCCGGTCGCGGTCGAGATCCCGCCCGATATCCTGTCCGCAAGCGCCGAAGTCGCCTTGCTGCAGGCGCCTGAGCACGAGGACATCAAAATGGCCCCCGACAGCGGGGCCATCGAAAGCGCCGCAAAACTGCTCGAGGGCGCGCGTTTTCCCGTCATCTATGCCGGCGGCGGCACGCTCGCCGCCAACGCCACCGCGGAACTCGAGCGCGTTGCCGACAAACTGCAGGCACCGGTGGTGATGAGCGATTACGGCCGCGGGGTCTTGTCAGACCGCCATCCGCTCGCGCTCAACTCGCTGGGCGGCCGCGCGGTGTTTCCGCATGCCGACGTGGTGCTGGTGGTGGGCAGCCGTTTCGCCGACTCGGGCGCGCCCGTCCCGGCGTGGCCGCAGGACAAGGTGAAGTTCATCTACATGAATGCCGACCCCAATTCCTGGGCGCCGCCCCGCTTGCCGACATTGGCACTGCAATGCGACGCGAAACTCGGCCTGGCCGCGCTGGGCGACGCGCTCTCAGGCGGCAAGTCCTCGCGCGCCGCGGAGGTGAAGAAGGTGCGCGAGTGGTGCGAAGTGCAGCTGCGCGAAGTGCAGCCGCAATACGATTGGACGCAATCCTTGAGGCGCGCAATCCCCGAGGACGGCATCCTGGTGCAGGACCTGACCCAGGTGTGCTATTACTCGCGCGCATTCTTTCCGCTGTACCGCCCGCGCACCAGCATCACACCAGGGCACCAGGGCACGCTGGGTTATTCCTACCCGACTGCCCTGGGCGTGGCCGCGGCGAATCCCGGCCGCGCGGTGGTGTGCGCGAGCGGCGACGGCGGCTTCGGCTATGGGTTGGCCGATCTGGCTACCGCGGCCAAATACAAGCTGGGCGTGGTGGCGCTGGTGTTCAATGACCGGCGCTTCACCAACATCAGGAACGCGCACAAGGCCGCCTTCGGGCGTTCCACCGCGTTTGAACTCACCAACCCGGATTTCGGCAAACTCGCGGACGCGTTTGGCGTGCGCACTGCCATGATCAAAACGCCCGCCGACCTGGACAAGGTACTGCCCGAGGCCATTGCCAGCGGCGAACCCTGGCTGATCGATGCGCAGGTTGGCGAGATGGGCGACCCCTGGCATCTGGTGCGGATGCGCCCCGGGCCGCCGATGGGCGGCGGGCATCACACCGCGCCGCCAAATCCTTTAGGCGAAGCCTGAAGGATTCGCCTAAGGGCGGGAAAGCTTCGGAACCGGGGAAGGGACGCTGTCCCTTCCCCGGTTACCTCTATCCCTTGCGCTATAAACTGTAACTTTTCAAAGAAACAATCGTTTTCTGGCGTGCTTTAACAGGCAATTAACATTCCATTTCCAGTCTACTTCTTGCCTGGGATGATCGGCACCAGCAGGTAGGATTCCTTCTTGCCGCCGGAGTGGATCGAGTTCTTCGCACGCGCCTTGTAGTCGGCGTTGTAGTGGGTATAGATCGCCGTGCCGGCCCCGTCCACGGCGCTGATGTCGACACGCAGCTTGTGCCCTTTCTGCAGCACGATGCTGGTGCCCCAGATTTCCACCTGGCATTCCACCGGCTCGCCGGGCTTCAACCACCAGCGTTCGTCATGGGCATGGTAGGGGCGGTAAGGCAGGGATTTTTTCGCGTCCAGTTTGCGGTGCGATGCGCGCAGCCAGCCCTTGGTGAGCACGGTCGGCTGGCCCTGCGAGCCGACCTCGAAGACCTCCTTGCCGTCGGGCCCGAAGTTGCGCAACGTCACCATGATATCGGCGTCTTCCGTGGTGCTCGACACCCACACGTTCAGCAGCAGCGGTCCGGTGATCTCGGTGGCCTCTTTCATCGGCGGCGTCGTGAACGATGCCCCCATGCGGCCGTGTCCGGCGCCATGCCCGCCGGCGCTGGCGGCATAGGTGAGCTTTGCCTCCTTCTTGGGCGCCTTGGGCAGCAACTGTCCTTCGACGCTTTCGGCTTTGCCGTCGGGTTCGCGCTCGATATCCAGATACCACTTGGTCCATTGGGTGCGCGGAATCGGCCAGTCCTTTTCGAAGCGGAAGTCGTAGCGCCCATTCTTGCCGCCGGTACGGATTTCGAGTTTCACCGGCGGCTCGTCCATGAAGCCGGTGTCGTTGCCCTTCAACCAGTGGTCGAACCAGCGCAACTGGTCCGCTCGCCCCTCTTCCGAATAGAACGCGTGGAAATGCGTGCCCGAGTGAATGCGCATCTTCTTGGTCTTGGTCTTCAGGCCCAGCCAGGCCTCGGTGTTGCCGCGCAGGTGCAGCGAGAACGAGGTCCAGTTGCCGGCGGTGTAGACCGGCATCTTGATCTGGTCCCATTTGGCGCTGGCCTGGCGCCAGTACTCGGAATCCAGATTGTGGGACATGTATTCCCACATCATGTTGTTGTTGAACGAATCCGGGTTGTAGCTGCGCGGCTTGCCCAGCAGGTGCTGTGCGGTCCAGTTCAGATACCAGTTGCCGATGAAGCCAATCGCAAATATGCCGCCGTGATAGGCCTGGTCGCGGTATTGATCGGCGCGACCTTCCCAGGGGAGGATGGCTTTCAGCGAAGGCGGATTGAGGTTTGCCAGGCGCCACTGCGAGGCCGCCAGATAGGATATGCCCAGGGTGCCGATCTTGCCGCTGCACCAGCCGCGCCGCGCCATCCATTCCACCGCATCGTAGTAATCGAGCGATTCGGCATAGGAACTCGGCTCCGAGCGTCCCGGCGACTTGCCCGAGCCGCGCGCGTCGACGCGCACGATGGCGTAGCCGCGCGGGCACCACCATTCCGGATTGCCGCTCTCCCAGTTCATGTGGGGATTGGGCTTCTCCTCTAGGTCCTCCGGTGGCACCCAGAGCTTGTCCTTGTGATACACGGAAAGGTTCATGATCGCCGGCACCTTGTCTTTGCAGTCGGGCCGGAACACGTCGGCGTAAATGATCGCGCCGTCGCGCATCGGGATGGCCACGTCCTTCTCGACGATCAGTTTGTATTTTTTGGGTTGCGAGAGCTTCTTCGCCGTCTTTTTGTCGCTCATGGTGTCTCCCTGTTGGAATTCGTCAATCGAGTTTGATGCCGGCAGCCTTGATGATCGGTGTCCAGCGCGCGATGTCCGCCTTGACTTGAGCACCCAGTTCTTCGGGGGTGCCCGGCCGCGGCGTCAGGCCCAGCGCCGCCTGCTTTTCGAGGAAATCCGGCTGCTTGAGCGTCCACATCGCGGCATTGTTCAATCGTGCGACCACCACGGGGGACATATTGGCCGGGCCGAACAGCGCCCACCAGCCCAGCCGTTCCAGCTCCGGATAACCCTGCTCGCGAACAGTGGGGACATCGGGCAACAGTGCATCGCGCCCCGGCGACACCAGCCCCAGCGCCCGCAGCTTCCCATCCTTCACGAAGGGAACGTAGTTGGTGTGGCCGTCTATCACCAGGTGTATTTCACCCGATGTCACCGCGGGCACCATCTGCGCCGTGCCTTTGTAGGGCACGTGCACCATGACCGCGCCCAGGGTTTTCAGTTGCTCTCCGGTCAACTGCGTGGTCGCCGCGGTGGCGCCGAAGTTGAGCTTGCCGGGATTGGCCTTGGCATAGTCGATCAGTTCGCGGATGTTTCTCACCGGCACCGCGGGATTCACCACGATGATGGAGTTGCCCGAGGCGAGCCGCGCGACCGGCGTGAAATCCTTGACCGGGTCGAACGGTATCTTCGCATACAGGGCCTGATTCAGCGTGATGGTCGAATCCAGGGTATGGAACAGCGTGTAGCCGTCGGGGGCCGCATGCACCACCACTTCGGCACCGACGTGGGTGTTGCCGCCGGGCCGGTTTTCGATGACCACCGGCTGGCCCAGGTTCTCCGCCATTTTGGCGCCGACATAGCGCGCGTGCAGATCGACGCTGCCGCCGGGCGGGAAGGCCACGATGAAGCGTATTGGCTTGGTTGGAAATTGCTGCGCCGCCGCCGGCACCGCGGCCAGCAACAGCAACCCGAACCGGAATGCTTTCGATCGCGTCATCCTGCACCTCCCCCGCTAAGCCGAAAAACGTGGAAACAATGCCAGTGCGTTGTCGCGCAGGATCATCGCGCGCCGCGTCGCATTGTAGCCGTCGAAACTCTCGATGCCGCCCAGCACGTCGTCGATCACCTTTTCGCCGACCTGCGAAAACGGATAGTCGGAACCGAACAGAATGCGGTTCGGATCGGCGATATCCTCCAGCGCCCGCTGGATCAACGGCACGCTCGCCTGCGCCAGGTCGAAATACAGCTGCTTGAGGTAGTGATCAACCCCCTTTGGCAGGCGCGCGGCGATCTCGGGTTTCTTCGCCATGTTGCGGATGCGGTAGATCACCATGGGCAGCGTGCCGCCGGCATGCGAGATCATGAAGCGGATATCCGGAAAGCGCTCCGGATAACCGTGGAAGAACATGTTGGTCACCGCCCGCGTGGTGTCGGTGGGCAGTTCCACCGTGCCGGTCGGGAAATCATATTCGGCAAGGCCCTCCTGGTTGGGTCGCACCGGGTGCAGGAACACCACCGCCCTGCGGCGATTGAGTTCGGCGAAAAACTCGTCGTATTCGGGCTGCCCGAGATAGGACTTGCCCACGTGAGTCAGCAGGCTGATGCCGTCGAGTTTCAGGGTGTCCAGGGCATGCTCGGCTTCCCTGCAGGCCGCCGCCGTATCGGGCAGGGGCACCACGCCCAGGGCCGCGATGCGCGAGCGGTGATCACCGACCAGGCCCGCCGAAAATTCATTGCATTCACGAGCGAGTTTGGTGGCAAAAGCCACGTCGCCGAAGTACACCCCCGGCGAGGATATCGAGGACACCGCGGCAGCGATGCCCTTGCGCTCAAGCACATCGATCATCTGCTCGACGCTCCACCTGGGCCAGGGGTTCTCCCCGCTGCCATTCACTCCGATTCCTTCAAGCGCTCTTTTATAGAACTCGGGAATGTGGTGCTGGTGGGTATCGATGCGAAACGCTTGCGTCATTGCATAAATCCTTTTGATGCGGTGAACCGGGCGGCGCGATTATGCAACAGGAGGCATGGCACAGTGAATCCCCCGCAATGATTCTTCGCTATCAGGCCGGATCCATGCCGTTGCTGCGCTTGGCTGCATCGGCCGCCGGCGACGCCAGGAAAGCGCTCAAGGCGCGTGCTGCGTCGGCCTGCGTGGACGCAGCCGCCACCCCTGCGGAAAAAGTGGTGATGATCTGCGCAGACGCTGGCAGAGGCCCGAGTATGTCGACCCCGGAGAGGTGGATCAATTCGCTCAGTTGCTGGAATCCCAGTTCGACTTCTCCCTTGGCCACCAGAGAGCCCACCGGCACACCCGGGCGCGCCTGGACAATCCGATCCTTGATGTCCGCGGCAATGCCCCAGCGCTCGAAGAGACTGGTCAGGTGCACCCCGCTCGGCCCGGTGGAATAACCGATGCTCTTTGCGGCGCTCACCGCCCGCTTGAGCGCCTCTTCGGTCGAAATATCGGCGCGCGGCGCGCCCGCTTTAACCACCACGGAAACCCCGGAGTGCACCAGGTCGCGGCGGCTGCCGGCCACGATCCTGCCCTCTGCAATCAACTGATCGATGACGTTCGCGGCCAGCACCACCAGATCAAAGGCCTCGCCCGCCTGCACGCGTTTTGCCGCATCGACTCCGCCGACCGATTCAATGCTGACCGATTGCCCTGTCGTCAGTTCATGCCGCTTGGCAAGAACCGCCAGCAATTGTTTGGTCGCCATGGATGAAATGACGCTGATGGGGGATGCCATAGTGCCGCCTTTGCTATTGAGGGTTTGAAAAAATATTGCGCCGCGCCGCGTGACTCATTCCGGCCTTGGCGGTGACGCTGCACGCGCATTCACCAATTCGCCGCTTGCCAGGGCGGCGGACGCTTCCGCATGAGTGTCGCCTGCGCATGGCATGAGGACGCATTCAGCAAGTTCGGCTTGCCTCCTGCTCCGGTGAGCTCGCCTTTGGCAGCACGACGAACCCAGTTGCCCAGCGTCGCTTTCGGAATATAAGAAGTACATTTTTCAGGGGCAACCTCAGATTGCCTTTCATGTCAGCAGGGGACCGCGCGCAATCGGCACACGGTGCGCGCAACGATACCCGAGCAGGACGGCATTCGCCACAACTGTATTGCCGGCACGTTGCCGGAATCCTCTTCAAAAAATTGCGCATCGCACAAAAACATCTGCGGCGGATGAAGACGCCGCGGGCCCGCCGCTCGCCGCTCCTGCAGGCGTGGTCGCGCTTGATGTATTGTTGGCGGGCGACCCGACCTTTATCACTTCAGCACGCAAGGAACTGCAATGGAAATGGAATTCAGCGAAGAACAGAACATGCTGCGCGAGAGCATCCGCAAATTGATGGACAAGCACGCGCCACCGGCAAAGCTGCGGCAATGGGACAAGGACCGCGCTTATCCTTATGAACTCTACGACGCCTGGGTCGAGGCCGGACTGCTGCGCATGCCGTTTCCGGAGGCTTATGGAGGCTTAGGCGGCAATGTCATCGACATGGCCATCATTGCCGAGGAATTGTCCTACCGCAGCGCCGATATCGGCATGTGCTACGGCGGCAACATCTTCTGCGGCCTGAATCTGGTGCACAAGGCTTCCGAGGAACAAAAGCAATTCTGGTTGCCGCAATTTCTCGACGGCAAGATCCGGTTTTCGATTTCCATGTCCGAACCCGACGCCGGTTCGGACATCGGCGCCATGCGCACCAATGCGCGCCGTGACGGCGACGATTACATCATCAATGGCCAGAAGCTCTGGGCCACCAGCGCCGGGGCTAAAAACAACGTCATCAATGTCTACGTCAAGACCGACACCAAGGCACATTATCGGCAGGGGATGTCGCTGTTCCTGGTGGAACACGACCGGCCGGGCGTGAAACTGCGCAAGCTCGACATGCTGGGCCGGCGCTGCGCCGGCACCTACGAAGTCTTCTTCGATGAGGTGCGCGTGCCGGCCGATCGCCTGATCGGCGGCGAAAACAAGGGCTGGGATGTGGTCATGGCCGGCCTGCAGGTGGAACGCGTCACCGCCGCCGCGGGCGCGGTGGGCGCGGCACAGGCCATCGTTGATCTGGCCATTCAGTTTGCCAAGGACCGCAGACAGTTCGGCAAGCCGATCGGCAACAACCAGGCCATCGCCCACATGCTCGCCGACATGTCCACCGAGGTCGAGGCGGCGCGCTCGCTGATGTGGCGGGCGGCCTGGCTGGTGTCTGCCAACAAGAACGCGCTGCGCGAGATCACCATGGCCAAGCTGTTCGCCTCGGAGGCCTACGTCAAGGTCGCCAATCAGGGCATGCAGGTGATGGGGGGCTACGGCTATAACGCCGAGTTCGACATGGAGCGCTATTTCCGCGATTGCCGCGCGGCCACCGTGGCGGCGGGCACTTCGCAGATTCAGCGAAATCTGATCGCCAACTTGATGGGATTCAAAGTTACCTGAAGGTAACCCATGAAAGCTTCAGAACAGGGAAAGAGGGGGGCCCCTCTTTCCCCGTTACCCCTATCGCCCCGTGCCACTTGAACGGTTCTGGATATGCGGAAGGTCGCAAAAAGGGGCTTGCGCCGATCCTGCCTGCTGTATCGCCCCACGGTGATTATGCGAGCGCGGCTTCTTTTTTGATCCCAGCCTTGAGTCGCGCGATGACATCGTCGGTCGACTGCACGTCGCCGAAGTAGGTGATGAAGTTGAGCAGCGCCGACTGGTGCTCGTCTTCGGTGAAGGACGCATTGCCGTCGGAGACCATGATGGTCGGAAAGCCGCGCATCATGCAATCGCGGCCGGTGGAATCGCAACAAACGTTGGTGGCCACACCGGTGATCAGCACCATCTCCGTACCGCGGCGACGCAGCACTTCTTCTATGTCCGAAGCGCCCTGGATGAAGGCGCTGTAGCGGCGCTTGATGACGCGCTCGTCCCCTGGTTTGACTTCCATATCCGGCCAGAGCTTGAATCCTTCGCCGTGCAGGTTCATCGAACCCAGGCGCTTCGCCTGCGCCTTCTGGTGAAACAGGGCGTGGAAGGGATCCCAGCCGTCGGTACCCGGCGCTTCGGCCAGCGCCTGGATCCAGACCACGCAGCCCCCCGCCTCGCGCACCGCGTGCGCCAGGCGATTGACATTGGGAACGATATCGGCGGAACCGTTTGCCGCCATGAGTTCGCCGTCGGCCATGAAGAAATTCTGCATGTCCACCACGACCAGGGCGGTTTTCTTCGGATCGAAGGATTCGTAGGCGTGCAGCTTGCCGCGGCGCGCAATCAACTTCTTTTCAAGCTCGGGCGGAACAACGAAAGGCTCATGCATGGCGCACTCCTTGGGGCGGAAAGTGCGGGAGAGTTTATTCCTGCTTTCCTCCTCCCGCAACGCATAGCCCGCGCAAAGCCCGAAGCTCGCACGGCACAAAGAGCCTGCCGGGACCGCAGTCCCGGCTTGCTGCGCCTGCTGCTTCTACTTCTCTTCTTTCTCCATGAGTTTGTCCACCAGGCCGGCCGGCACTTCGGAGTAATGGGCAAACTCCATGCTGAAGGTGCCGCGACCGCTGGTGGTCGAACGCAGGAAGTTGATGTACCCGAACATTTCCGCCAGCGGCACGAAGCCCTGCACCGTGGCTTGCGGGCCTTTCTGGCCCTGATCGGTCACCTGGCCGCGGCGCCGGTTGATGTCGCCGATGATGTCGCCCAGGTATTCGGCTTCGGTGACCACCTCGATGCGCATGATCGGCTCCAGCAGCTTGGGCTTGCTCGACCTGTGCGCCTCGCGGAAGGCGGCGCGTCCGGCGATTTCAAACGCCAGCGCCGACGAATCGACGTCATGGTATTTGCCGTCGATCAGGCGCGCCTTGAAGTCGACCACTTCGTAGCCGGAGATCTGGCCCTTTTTGCTCTCGGTGCGCACGGCGAATTCCACCGACGGGATGTACTCGCGCGGGATGCGTCCGCCGGTGACCTCGTCCGACCACTCGATGCCGGTACCGACCGGGAGCGGTTCGAAGATCATCTTGACCTCGGCGAACTGGCCTGAACCGCCGGTCTGCTTCTTGTGCGTGTACACCAGTTCGACCGTCTTGCCGAAAGCCTCGCGGAAGCTGACCTTGGGTTTGCCCATGTTGGCCTCCACCCCGAGTTCGGTGCGCATCCGGTCGATGGTGATCTCCAGGTGCAACTCGCCCATGCCGCGCAGCAGCGTCTGGTTGGTTTCATGGTCCACTTCGAGGCGCAGCGACGGATCGGCCTTGACCATCTTGTAGAGGGCGGTGGACATCTTGTCGATGTCAGCGCGCGTCTTGGGTTCCACCGACACGCTGATGACAGGGTCGGGGAAGCGCATGCGCTCGAGCAGGATCTGCGACGACGGGTCGGAGAGCGTGTCGCCGGTTTCGGTGTCCTTCATCGACACGAAGGCGCAGATGTCGCCGGCGCGCACTTCATCGACGTCCTTGGTGGCATTGGCCTGCACTTCGACGATGCGGCCGATACGCTCCTTCTTGTCGCGCGTGACGTTGTACAGCGTATCGCCCTTCTTGATGACACCCGAATAAACGCGCACGAAGGTGAGCGTGCCGAACTGGTCGTTGATGACCTTGAAGGCCAGCGCGCGCGCCGGTGCGTCGTCCTTGACCTCCTGAACGCCGATCACCTTGCCGTCCGGGTCGACCATGGAAATGCCGCCGTTCTCGCCCGGGTAGGGCATGTAGTCCACCACACCGTCGAGCAGCTGCTGCACGCCCTTGTTCTTGAACGAGGAGCCGCAGAACACCGGCACCAGCTTGCCCTGCACCGTGCCCTTGCGGATGCACTCCTTGACCTTGGCAATGTCGAACTTGCCGTTCTCGACGAAGTCCATGAAGGCCTCGTCATCCAGCGCAAGTGCCGTCTCCAGGGCTTCGCGGCGCAGGTCAAGCAGATCGTCCATCCACTTGTTGTCGCGCGTGCTGGCGAAGCTGAAGCGCCCCTTCATTTCCTCGATGGGAATGGTCTCCCAGGGGGAGTCCTTGTCCTCTTCTTTCCAGATGTACCCGCAACCGGCGATGAGGTCGACCATGCCCTTGAATTCGTCGTGGCTGCCGATGGGAATCTGGCACAGCACCACCGTTGCGCCGAGGCGCTCCTTGATGCCGGTGATGGACTTCTCGAAGTTCGCGCCCATGCGGTCCATCTTGTTGATGTAGCACATGCGGGGCACGTTGTACTGGTTGGCCAGGCGCCAGTTGGTTTCGGTCTGCGGCTCCACGCCGGCAACACCGTCGAACACCACCACGGCGCCGTCGAGCACGCGCAGTGAGCGATTGACCTCGATGGTGAAATCGACGTGCCCGGGGGTGTCGATGATGTTGATCTGAAAGCCCTTCCACTCGGTCGACACAGCGGCGGACTGGATCGTGATGCCGCGCTTTTTTTCCTGTTCGAGGTAGTCGGTGGTGGTGCTGGTCTTGCCGTCCTTGGTGTCATGGACGTCGATAATCTGGTGCTTTTTGCCGGTGTAGTAGAGCACACGCTCCGTGGTGGTGGTCTTGCCCGCGTCAATGTGGGCGATGATCCCGATGTTACGGTAGAGCTTGAGCTCTTTCTGCCTGGCCATGATGTTGCTTTCCTGTTGTGTGGTGGTACTAAAAGGGTGAACCGTCCGGGGTTGTCTCACGCTCCGGGGAACCCTGCCTGCATCCCCGTGCTTCAGCCCGAAAATCCGCTCGTGGGAGACCGGCAATCCTTGCTTTTGCCGCCGGCAATTTCCGGCGGCTCATTGGGGCTTACATCGGCAAGGCCGCAGCGGCTGCTCCGGCGGATGCCCAGCAATGACAAGAATGAGGGCATCCAAAAATGCCGTTTGTGCTAGCGCCCTGTGCTCCAGTGACTAAATAGCGTAACCCGCCATTTTACGCTGAATGTCGAATAGGTTCAATTTGTTGCAATTCCCGCCAGATAGCCCCGGTTTCGGCGTTGCGCTGCTCGCCCGCCACCAGCCGGGAGCCGCTGCGACTCCGCCCCCCTCCCCGACCACGCATGAAAAAGCCCGGCACAGGCCGGGCTTTTTAAGCGTGGGGGTACGCTATTTCTTCTTGGCCGTATCCGCCGCTTTGGCCGGGACTGCCGCTTTGGCCGGGGCTGCCGACGCTGCCGCCCGCGGTGGCCACAGGCCGGCTTCGCGATAGAAGCGGATCGCCCCCGGGTGGAATTCAATGCCGATCTGGATCTTGCTCATCATCTGCGGGTCAAACAGCGCAAACGGCGGAAAGGTGTCCAGCAGGTCCTTTTTGTTTTCGTAAAGCGCCTTGACGACACGGTAGATGGTGTCCTCGGAGACGTTCGCCGAGGTATTGAGGTTCATGTCGAAAGCGATCAGGTTGGTCGGCTTGGTGACGCCGTCCGTGGCTGGCGAGGGCGAAACGTTGATGGTGTAAGCCCCGGGCAGCACCTCTTCCATGCGCTTGACGGCCCCCGCCGACGCGTCCACCTCCAGCACGCGCACCCCGCCGAGTGCCGCCGCAGCTTCCTTGACCTGCGGCGCACCCATGGCGAAGAACATGGTGTCGACCTTGCCTGCCTTGAAGTCCTCCGCCTGGCGAAAGACATTCGGCGCCGGCACCCCCTTCACGTCCTTGTAGGAGAGCCCGCCGTTGGCCAGGTGCGCGGCAATGATGCGGCCGATGGTTTTCTGGGCGTTGAAATCGCTGGAAACCCGCTTGCCCTTGAGTTCCGAAATCTTGAAGATTTTCGAGTCGGCGCGCACATGCATGGCGACGCGGTAGGGCATGATCGCCGCCACGTGCCGCAGCAGCTTGCTGGGCCCCCGCGATGCGTACTCGCCGGCGCCCGTGGCGTAAAAAGTCGAGTCGAATGAGTTGGACACCGTCAGTTCGGCAGTGCCGGCCTCCACTTCCTCGAATCCGGCACTGGCCTGAGCCTGTACCGTCATGCGGATCCTGGCCTTGTCGGTCACCACCTTGGCCATGGCGGAGGCCGCCGAATTGGAAAACGTGCCGGCGGGCGTGGTGATCAGGCTGATGACCTGGGCATGCGCCGCGGCCGCCACAAAGGGCAAGACCGCGGAAATCGATAAAGCTCGCGCAATAACTCGCAGCGATGTCATGGAAACGCTCCTCTTGGTTTGGTCGAACTGCCGTTTTGCAAAATGCTTATGGCAAAATGCGCAACACTCTCAATAGTAAACGAAATTTTATCAGGGCTGCGATGCGAACTTTTGTCAACGTACTGGCTGTTGTCCTCAGCGGCGCCATCGTCGCCGTCGTCGTCGACGTGCCGCGCATGCTGGGACTGTCGGTCTACTTCGAACAGTATCTCGCGGGCCTGATGGCGATCGCCATGCCGCTGCTATTCCTGCACGTGCCGGCCGGCAAAGGCGACGAAGGCGGCTACCGCGTGCGCAAGGGCGCGGTCCCCTGGTACGACCTGATCGCGGCGCTGCTCTCCTGCGCCGGGGCGCTCTATGTCATGGTTCGTTTCCCCGAGTACTCCGAACTGGTCTCGCGGCGGCCCTGGGACGGACTGCTGGTCGCCGCGTTGATGCTCCTGCTCATCCTCGAGGGGTTGCGGCGCACCACCGGCATGTCGCTGGTGTACACCACGGTGTTCTTTTTCGTGCTGGCGATGATGGGCGGTTCCCTGCCCGGGGAATTCGCCGCGCGCTCCATTCCCATCGAGCGACTCACCTATTACGTGCTCTGGGATTCCACCGCAAGCCTCGGCCTTGCACTCAAGATCGTCGCCACCATCGTGGTGGTCTATACCATTTTCGGGCACGTCCTGTTCAAATCGGGCGGTTCGACGTTTTTCACCGACATATCCATGGCGCTGATGGGCCGCTATCGCGGCGGGCCGGCCAAGATCGCCATTCTCGGTTCCTCGCTGTTCGGGACCATATCCGGCAATGTTGTCTCGAACGTCCTGACGGTGGGCGTGGTGACCATCCCGCTGATGAAGCGCGTCGGCTTCAAACCCCACATCGCCGCCGCCATCGAATCCTGCGCCTCCACCGGAGGGCAGATCATGCCCCCGGTGATGGGGGTGGCCGCCTTCATCATGGCCGAGTTCCTGCAGGTGCCCTACTACGAAGTGGCGCTCGCAGCACTGATTCCCGCGGTGCTGTATTACGCGGCACTTTTCATCCAGGTGGACCTGGAGGCGGCGCGCAGCGACATCAAGGCGCTGGACCCGAAGGAAATACCGAAGCTGTCCCAGGTGCTCAAGGACGGCTGGTATTTCGTGATCCCGTTCATAGTGCTGGTCTATGCCCTGTTCTGGCTCAATTACGAACCGGAGAACGCCGGCCTGGTGGCCACCGCGACCGCCCTCGGGCTGGGAATCGTCATTCCGTTTCGCGGCAAGCGCATCAGCTGGCGCGATTTTTACGAGATGCTGCGCGATTCCGGGCTGTCGGTGCTCGACCTTTTCATGCTGGGCGCCGCGGCCGGCATCATGATCGGCGCGCTCAACTATTCCGGCGTCGGCTTCTCGCTCAGCCTGGTGTTGATCACCGTTGCGGCCGGCAGTCTGATCGCGCTGCTGGTTCTGTGCGCCTTGACCAACATCATCCTCGGCCTGGGTCTGCCGACGGTCGGCGTATACATCGTGCTCGCCACGCTGGTCGCACCCACCATGATCAAGATGGGCATCACGCCGATGGCCGCGCACATGTTCATCATGTACTACGGCTGCCTGTCGATGATCACGCCGCCGGTGGCGATCGCGTCCTTCGTGGCGGCCAACCTCGCCGGCGCCAACCAGAACAGGACCGGCTGGGCGTCCATGACATTCGGCTGGACCATCTATGTGGTGCCGTTCATGTTCGTGTTTTCGGACACGCTGCTGATGAAGGGTGAACCGGTCTCGATCTTTCTCGATTTCGTCACCGCGCTGGTGGGTGTCTGGTTCGTGTCCGCGGCGATGATGGGCTATTCCGTCAGCAAGCTGGGCATCGCGCAGCGGCTGCTTTACGGGGCCGCCGGTTTGTGCCTGGTGATCCCCCTGAATGCCTTCGACGCGGCGCGCTGGTTCAATGTCGCGGGCGCCTGCCTCGCCCTGGTCGTGTTTCTGCAGGAACGCCATTCACGAAGAATTTCCCGCTCCGGGCAGCCCGCCTGATACCGGAGCCGGCCGCAGCTGGCATCGATTATTTCACTGTCATACCGCCGCAACGCTGAATTACATACAATACGCTTGTCAAAGCCTGTTCAATCGGAGAAAAAATGGAAATGGCCCTCATCGTCAGCGTGGTCGCCGCAGTCCTGGCGATATTCAGCATCTATCGCACCGCCAAGGAAATCATGAAGAACATGACCGCGCTCGAAGCGGACCGGCGCAAGGCGTTTCACCGCTTCATCCTGTCGGGTAGCACCCTGGCGGGCGTGCTGATCCTGATCATGGTGGGCGCCACGGTATGGGTCGCCACGGAAAAGGACGACCTCACCGCAATCCAGGCCGACACCGACAAGAAGCTGACGGAGGCTCAGGCGGGTCTGAACAAGGCGAATACCGATCTGGGTGTGGCCAAACGCCGCAGCATTGATGAGTACAACAGGGCCTACCTGGAGGCCATGAAGCGCGCCGATGACGCTTCTGCCAAAGCCGCCACCTTCGACAGCGAGGACAATCGCAAGCAATCGGGGGACAAATTCGATGAGCAGCAAAAGGCCTTGACTGACGACGCCCAGGCTAAGCTGCAGGCCATCGTCGACCTGGTCGAGCGCTGGCGTCCGGTCGCCGACAGCCTGCGCGACTCCATGGGCACCGGTGTGAAGATGATCGACGACGCTCTCAAAAAGGGTGATCTGACCGCCGCCGCCAAAGGGCTGGCCGTGGTAAGGGAAACCCAGGAAACGGATGCCTCCAAGATCAAGGCGGCGCTTGACGCGGCCTCTACGCCGCCCGCCCCGCCCAAGCCCGCCGCCGAGCCGGCGCCGGCCGCTAACGCGCCGGCCAAGGCCGAAGCGCCCGCAAAGGCCGAGGCTGCCAAGAAATAAGGAAGCCTGGCCGGTGCCGGCACCGGCCAGGCAACATCCGTTACTTCCCAAGCCGCATGCTGGCAGTGCCCCGCCTTTGCTGTATCGCAACGGGTGAAGTTGCGCCCGCTGTTCGTCAAGCGGAAGTTCGGCACGCGCTTGATCGGCAATACCCCCGCCATTGTTGCGCATGATTGACCGGCGCGAATTTATTGCCGCCCTGGGGGCGCTGGGCCTGCTGGCCACCGCCCCGAATGCCCGTACCCAGCCCAATCCAAAGTTTTCCGCCTATCCGTTCAGCCTGGGAGTTGCGTCGGGTTATCCATCGTCCGACGGCTTTGTCCTGTGGACGCGCCTTGCGCCGGCGCCCGACGAACCGCGCGGCGGCCTGGCGCCGGAGGCGATCCCGGTACGCTGGGAAGTGGCCGGCGACGAGTCGATGCGCGACATCGTGGCATCCGGCGAAGAACTCGCCCAACCCGACTGGGCGCATTCGGTGCATATCGAAGTGCGCGGCCTGCAACCTGCCCGGCAATACTGGTACCGCTTTACCTCGGGCGACGCGGCAAGCCCCACCGGCCGCACGCGCACCGCTCCCGCCGCGGGTGCGGCGGTGGCGCGACTGCGCTGCATCCTGGCCTCCTGCCAGCATTACGAGCAGGGTTACTTCGGCGCCTACCGCCATGCGCTGCGCGACGATCCTGACCTGGTGATCTTCGTCGGCGACTATATTTACGAACAGTCCTTCAATCCCGGGGTGCGCTCGCACGGCATGCCCAAGTCGATCACGCTGGACGACTTCCGGCGGCGCTACGCGCTCTACAAGCGCGATCCCGACCTGATGGCGCTGCACGCCGCGGTTCCCTGGCTGCTCACCTGGGACGATCACGAATTCGAAAACGATTACGCCAACGACCATTCGCTGATCCGTTCGGAAGCGCCGGAACGCTTTCTCGCCCGGAGGGCCGGCGCCTACAAAGCCTATTACGAACATCAGCCGCTGCGCCGCTCGATGCGGCCCGAAGGACCCGATGCCCTCATTTACACCGAGGTCCCCTGGGGGCAGCTGGCGCAAATCAACATGCTCGATGGCCGCCAGTACCGCACGCCGCAACCGTGCCAGCGCGCCGACCGCGGCGGCGGCAATTACCTGGTGAACTGCGCGGAGCGCCTCGAACCCGCCGCCACCATGCTGGGTTTCACGCAGGAAGCCTGGCTCGACCGAAGCCTTGCCGCTTCGCGGTCGCGCTGGAACCTCATCGCGCAGGAGACGCTGTTCTCGCAGCTGGATCTGTCCATGGGCGAGACCCAAACCTTCTGGACCGATGCCTGGGACGGTTACCCGGCGGCACGCAAGCGCCTGCTCGCTTCACTGCAGAAAAACTCCATCTCCAACCCGGTGATCATGGGCGGGGACTCGCACATGTTCTGGGTGAGCGAAATCCCGCTCGACGCCGACAATCCGAATTCGCCGATCGTTGCCACCGACCTGGCTGTTACCTCGATTACCTCGCGGACCCTGGTTCCCTCCTGGGCGCTGGGTGCGCTGCTGAACGAAAATCCGCACATCAAATACGCCAATACGCAATACCGCGGCTATATGCGCATCACCGTGACGCCGGAGAAGCTGCTTGCCGACCTGCGCGGCATGGAGTCTGTGGAATCACGCGATGCGCGCTGCGAAACCATCGCGTCGTTTGCAGTGGAAGACGGCCGGCCCGGGCTGAAAAAACTGTAACTTTGGGGAGGCAAATTCTGTCTGCATGCTGGTCATGCGGTGTGCCCATCCAAAGCTGTTGTTATCATGCCTGCCTGCCGCACGGCGCGCCATAACGAACCACTCAGCGAACCACTCAGCGAACCACCCAGGAGACGCGATGGACCTCACCCCTCTTTTTTCCGATGATCAACGCATGATCGCGGACAGCGCGAAACGCTTCGCCGAGCACCACGGCGGTCCGGCCAGGCTGAGAACGATACGAGACCTTGGCGAAGGATACGACGCGCAGGCCATGCAGGCCGCGGTGGAAGCCGGCTGGATCGGCCTGCTGGTACCCGAACACGCCGGAGGCGCGGCGCTGGGACCGGGTTCTCTGTGCCTGATCACCGAGGAACTGGGTCGCCAGCTGTGCGCCATTCCGCTGGCACCGGCAGCCGCTGCCGCATTGGCGCTGTCCGAATCGAAATCGGCCGCCCACAAGCAATGCCTGGACGCCATGCTGCAGGACGGGGCCCTGGTGCTGCCGGTACTGTGCAGCGGCAAAAACAGGCTGAATCTGGCGAAGAACGGCGCAGGTTCGTGGACGGTTTCGGGACGCTGCGACGGGCTTCCCGCTTCCATCGCCAGCGGATTCATTATCGAAGCCTGCGGCGATTCGGGGCATCTCCTGTTCCATGTGGCCGCCGCTGCGAAAGGCCTGGAACTGTTGCCGGCCGGCGCCGCGGATGGCACAGCGCTCGCCTGCCTGCAGATCCGCGACCTGCAAGTGCCCGCGGCCGCCATCATTGCCAGCGGCGAGACGGCTCTCATGCTCGCCGCAAAAATGAATGCGGTGATCCAGCTTGCGCTTGCCGCGGAAATGCTGGGCGTCATGGATGGCGCCTCCGCGATCACGCTGGAATATCTGGCCACACGGGTGCAGTTCGGCCAGCCGATCGGTAAATTTCAGGCGCTGCGCCACCAGTCGGTGGACAATTACGTGCAAAAGGAAACCGTCCGCGCGCTGGTGTTCGAGGCCGCGCGCTCCGGCGACATGAACGGCGCAGAAGCCGGCCAGCTCGCCATTGCAGCGCGCGTGCTCGCCGGCGAGTCCTCGCTGGCGCTGACCAAATCGGCAATTCAGATGCACGGTGCGATTGGCTTCACCGACGAACACAATATCGGTCTGTTTCTCAAACGCGCCATGGCGCTATCCGCCCAATACGGGCCGACCGGTGCGCTGCGCCGGCATTACCGCGACGGGCTCAAACGCTATGCCGACGGCAACTGGCCGGGACTTCCCCGCGTGGGAACCGAAAGCGAAGCCGACGCGCGCTTCCGCAGCGAAGTGCGCCAATGGTTCGAGGCCAATCTTCCGGACGATTACCGCAACATCCCGACCCGGCTCAATTATGCAAAAACCATGGACTGGCACAGGAAGCTCTTCGCCCGCGGATTGATAGCCCCGGGCTGGCCCACGGAACACGGCGGCATGGGAGCCAGCCTGTCGCGTCAGGTGATTCTGGCCGACGAACTGGCCCGCGTCGGCGCACCCGAGATCTCCGGTCAGGCCATCAACCACATCGGACCGATCCTGATCCGCTTCGGCACCGAAGCGCAGAAAAAGCGTCACCTTCAGCCGATGCTCAGCGGCCAGATCGTCTGGTGCCAGGGCTACTCCGAGCCCAACGCCGGGTCGGACCTCGCCAGCCTGCGCACCAAGGGATCGGTGCAGGGCGACCACATCATCGTCAACGGCCAGAAGATCTGGACCACCTGGGCGCACAACGCGGACTGGATTTTCGCGCTGGTGCGCACCAACCCGGATGCGCCGCGCAAGCAGGAGGGCATTTCCTTCCTCCTGATCGACATGAAGACCCCCGGGATTTCGCGTCGCCCGATCCACACCATCGCCGGCGACGATGAACTCGCCACGGTGTTCTTCGATGACGTCAAGGTGCCGTTGGAGAACGTGGTGGGCGAAGTCAACGGCGGCTGGAAGATCGCCAACGCGCTGCTGGTCAATGAACGCCTGGGCAGCGCCGGCACCCAGCGCAACATCGTTTCACTGCATCACATCTGGCGGCTGGCCGCCGCCGCGGGGTTGTGGGAGGACGAGGCCTTCCTTGACCGGCTCGCCGGCGCGGAGATCGAACTGACCGCCATCGCCTCGGCCTATGCGCAGGCGGTTTCGATGCTCGAGCGCGGCCAGGTCGGTGCCGAATCCTCTTTCATAAAGATTGCCGGAACCGCGCTGCTGCAGCGCCTGTCCGACATGCTGCTGGAGGCCTCGGCGGCTCTGGGCGGAGGCCAGGGGCCGGTGACGCTCGAAGGCCTGACGATACATGCGGCGACCTCCTTCCTGCAGAACCGTCGCGCCACCATCTATGGCGGCACGCAGGAGATCCAAAAGGACATCGTCGCCAAGCGGGTGTTGAACCTGCCCTGAGCGCGCCGCCTGTTCGGCGCGCGCGCCCGCGATTCTGATCAGCTCCAGCGCCGCTGGCGCGGTCGCGCACCACCGCAACGGCGCGGGTTGAATGTACCATCGTCGGCTTGCACAGCGGTTTCTCACGAAACCCTTCTGGCGGCACAATCCCATTAAATTCTTGCAGGAATATCATGAAGGAAAAGTATCAGGTCGTGATCGTGGGCGGCGGTCCGGTGGGCGTCGGTCTTGCAATCGAACTGGGACAGCGCGGCATCTCCTGCGCGCTGGTGGAGCGCTACGGCGAGCCGCAGCGCATTCCCAAAGGCCAGAATCTCACGCAGCGCACCCTGGAGCATTTCTACTTCTGGAACTGCGTGAAGGAACTGCGCGCCGCCCGCGTCATGCCCCCGGGCGTGCCCACCAGCGGCATCAGCGCCTACGGACACCTGATGAGCGAATTCTGGGCCGCCCCGTCGCAGCGCGAACTGGTGCAGAAATATTATTTTCAGGAATACGACAGGCTGCCGCAGTACTGCACCGAAGCGGTGTTGAGGAAGCGCCTGGCCTCGCTGCCCTGCGTGGACACGCTGTTCGGCTGGAGTGCGCAAAGCGTCGTCCAGGATGAAAAGTCGGCGCGCGTCACCATCGCCGAGCGCGACGGCGCTGCCCGGCGGGTACTCGAGGCCGACTACATCGTGGGTTGCGACGGCGGTCATTCCGTGGTTCGCGAGCAGGTGGGTATCGCCCGCACCGGCGCCGAGTTCGACCAGAAGATGGTGCTGATGGTGTTCCGTTCCAGGGAACTGCACGAGGGCATGAAACGCTTTCCCGTCAAGTCCACCTACAACGTCATGCATCCCGATCTCAAGGGCTACTGGATGTTTTTCGGTCGCATCGATGTCGGCGAGGGCTTTTTCTTCCATGCGCCGGTGCCCAACGAAACCACCACCGAGAACTACGATTTTCTCGGCCTGCTGCATCGTGCCGGCGGCTTCAAGTTCGCGGTCGAGTTCGAGCACGTCGGCTTCTGGGACCTGCGCGTGGCGGTCGCCGAGGAGTACCAGAAAGGCCGGGTATTCATCGCCGGCGACGCCGCACACAGCCATCCGCCGTATGGCGGCTATGGCCTCAACAACGGACTGGAGGACGCCACCAACCTGGGCTGGAAACTCGCGGCACGGCTGCAAGGATGGGGGGGCGACGCACTGCTGCACTCCTACAGCGAGGAAAGGCGTCCCATATTCGTCGAGACCGGCCGGGATTTCATCGCCGCACGCATCGAAGAGGACCGGAAATTCCTCGAACAATACAGCCCGGACCGCGATCGCGCGGCTTTTGAGCAGGCCTGGAACGAACGCATGGTCAAGCTGAGCGGACGGGCACAGGTCTACGAGCCGCATTACGAAGGCTCGTCCGTAGTCATGGGGCCGGCGGGCGCACTCTGCAGCGCGCATGGCAACCACACCTTCACCGCGCGCACAGGACACCACCTGCCGCCGCAGAAACTGAGTTCGGGCAGCAACGTGTTCGAAGCCTTGGGTAGCGGTTACACGCTGCTGGCCTTCGACGCCGATGAGGCCGCGATCCGCGCTTTCGAAGACGCGGCACAGGCGCTGAAGATTCCCTTCAAAGTGGTGCGCGACAGTCGCTCAGGCGGCAGGGAGGCCTATGAAGCCAGGCTCATCCTGGTGCGCCCGGACCAGTACGTGGTCTGGAACGGCGATAGCGCGCCGGCCGATGCGCGCGCGCTGATGAGCAGGGTGGCCGGCCGGCCTTAGGCTGCCCGCCGGGCCGGCACACCTTCGCCGGAACTCAGTTTGCCACGATGCCAGCCGCCTTGATCAGCCTGGCATTGGACTCGAACTCCTCCTTGACCATCGCTTCGAATTCCGGCTGCGTCATGATCAGCGGATCGGCGCCGAGCTTCAGGGTGCGCTCGCGCACGTCGGGCGCGCCCATGGCGGCATTGAACTCGCGGTTCATGCGCAGCACGATGTCGCGCGGCGTCCTCGATGCCATCAGCGCGCCGACCCAGAAGTTGTAGTCCGAGTTCGGATAACCCGCCTCGACCGTCGTGGGCAGATCCGGAAACAGCGCGCTTCTCCTGGGGGAACCCACCGCCAGGGCGAGAATCTTGCCCTCCTTCACATTGGCGCTGACCTGGGTGGGCAACGCGAAATAGAAATCCGCACGGCCGGTTAGCACCTCGGTGAGCGCCTCCGGTGAGCCCTTCAGATGCAGGCGCAGAAATTCGACGCCGGCGGAAATGCGAAAACGTTCCAGGTTCATGTGCGTGGAACTGCCCACCCCCGCCGTCGCACCGACCACCTCCCCGGGCCTGGCCCTGGCGGCCGCAATCAGGCCGGCCAGCGACTTATGGCCCTTGGCCGTCGAAACGATCAATACCGTCGGCGTGGTCGCCATGGTGGCAACCGGCGTCAGTTCCTTGGGATCGAGCACGCCCGGATTGATCAGCGGAGCCAGCGTAAACGCCGATGCGTAAACCATGACGGTATGTCCGTCGGCCTCGCCCTTTGCGACCGAGGCCGCGCCGACCAGCCCGCCGGCACCGAGGCGGTTTTCGACAATCACCGCCTGGCCGAGGCTTACCTGCAATTTTTCGGCAACGATACGCGCCATGCTGTCCGACGCGCTCCCCGGGGTCACCCCGGAAATGAGCCGAACCGTCTTGCTTGGAAACCCCTGGGCAAACGCGGCCCCCGCCGCAACCGACAGCGACACCGCAACCAGACGAAAACACCGATTCAGACCCCGAGTACGCATGATTCCCCCCTGAAATGAGCCAACTCGAGCGTAGTGAATCACTGATCAGTCGCGACGGCAAGCACCGAGTGCACAGCGCCCTGTTCACACTGCCGATGAATGGAGTCACATAGTCTCTGTTATACTGTCGTCACGCGGCAAATTTACCAGTCCCCCTGCCGCCCGTCGGTTCCGACATTTCCCCATCTGTTTGCCTGCGACTGGCGCCTCAAACCGCGACAGGCCGATCGTTTTTCCGAAAGTATTCATGTCATTCGCTAATCTCGGCTTGTCCGATGAACTCGTTCGTGCTGTTGCCGATCAAGGCTACACCACCCCCACTCCCATTCAGCTCCAGGCCATTCCCGCGGTGCTCGCCGGCGGCGACCTGCTGGCCGGCGCCCAGACCGGCACCGGCAAAACCGCCGGATTCGTCCTGCCCATTCTGCAGTTGCTGAGCAAGCGACCTGTGCCCCACACCGGTAACGATGTCAAACCAGGCGGACACAAACCCATCCGCGTGCTGATCCTGACCCCCACCCGTGAACTGGCCGCGCAGATCGAAGAGAGCGTGCGCGTCTACGGCAAATACACCAGGCAGACGTCGATGGTCGTCTACGGCGGCGTCAACATCAATCCGCAAATCACCCACCTGAAGCGCGGCGTCGACATCCTCGTTGCCACGCCGGGCCGCCTGCTCGACCATCACCAGCAGCGCACCGTCGACCTCTCGCATGTCGAGATCCTGGTGCTGGACGAAGCCGACCGCATGCTCGACATGGGCTTCATCCGCGACATCAAGCGCATCCTCGCGGTGCTGCCCAAACGCCGGCAGAACCTGTTGTTCTCGGCGACCTTCTCCGAGGAGATCAAGGCGCTCGCCGACAGCCTGCTCAATGCGCCGGCGATGATCGAAGTGGCGCGCCGCAACTCGACGGTGGAGATCATCAAGCAGAAGGTCCATCCGGTGGACCGCGACAGGAAACGCGAACTGCTCGCGCACCTGATCGACACCAACCGCTGGCACCAGGTGCTGGTGTTCACGCGCACCAAGCACGGCGCCAACAATCTCGCCGAGTACCTCAACAAGAACCGCATCACCGCCCTTGCGATCCATGGCAACAAGAGCCAGGGCGCGCGCACCCGTGCACTCGCGGAATTCAAGGAGGGCAGTCTGCAGGTGCTGTGCGCCACCGATATCGCCGCGCGCGGCATCGACATCGACCAGCTGCCGCACGTGGTGAACTTCGACCTGCCGAACGTCTCCGAGGATTACGTGCACCGCATCGGCCGCACCGGCCGCGCCGGCGCCAGCGGCGAGGCGATTTCGCTGGTATGCGTCGACGAGCATCAATTCCTGCGTGATATCGAAAGGCTGATCAAGCGCGAGATTCCCAAGGAAATAGTCGCGGGCTTCACACCGGACCCCAACGCCAAGGCCGAGCCGATTCTGCAGCGGCAGGGGCGCGGACAACAGCGTGGCCAGCAGCGCGGCACGCAGGGCAACCCACGTGGCAATTCCGCTGGCGCCCGCAGTCCGGGACGTGCGGCTCCGGCGGCACCCGCCCGTCCGCGGCAACATGCGGCCCCCAATGCCAAACCGCAGCACAACCGGCCGGACCACAAGCCGGCACACGCCAACCACGCCGCACCCGCAGCCGCGACCGCAGCCAAGACCGGGGCACCGGGAACCGCTGCGCGTGCGCCTGCCGCAAAGCGCTCACTCGTCTATCCTTTCGGCGGCAGGGGTCGCTGATCCCGGGATCCACCGAAACCGCCTGCCGGGGGCGCGTGCAATGGCCGTGATCCCGTGCCCAGGCGGTGCTTCTGGGCCGACTGATTTCCAGCGTCCGGGATAGAAGCTGCGAACACGCTGAGCAGGCGCTCGGTCGGCGATCTGTGACCAGCCCCGCCGTCAAACCGCCCCGCTCGGCGAGAGCATGCCGGGCCAGGGTTCGGCCTGCTGCCGACGGCCCCGGAAGCTAAAACAGCGCCCTGACCTGGACGGCAATCGCCAGCGACGAGGTCAAACCGGGCGATTCGATTCCCAGGAGATTCACCAGCCCGCGCACGCCATGATCGCGCGGCCCCTGAATCACAAAATCGGCAAGCGGTGATTGCGGCGTGCCCAGCTTCGGCCGGATGCCGGAATACGCCGGTTGCAAGGCCCCGTCGGCAAGCGCCGGCCAGTATTTGCGAATCTCGGCATAAAAAGCGTTGGCCCGCGACGGGTCGACGCGGTAGTCGATCCGCTCGATCGCCTCGACGTCCGGCCCGAAGCGCGCCTGTCCGGCCAGATCCAGAGTCAGGTGCACGCCAAGGCCGCCGGGAACCGGCACCGGATAAATCAGCCTGGAAAACGGCGCCCGACCCGCGAGCGAATAGTAGTTGCCCTTGGTGAAATGGTTGGCCGGCACGGCGGAGGGCGCGAGCCCTTCCAGAGTGCGCGCCACCGCCGGGGCATTCAGCCCGGCGCAGTTGATCAGAATTTGCGCCTCGAGACGCATGGGTTCATCACCGCCCACCTCGAGCACCAGCCCGGACGAGGAGCAAACCCCCGAGAGCACCGGCGCGCCCAGCGCAACAGTGCCGCCGGCGGATTCAAGATCCCCCTGCAGGGCGAGCATGAGCCCGTGGCTGTCGACAATGCCGGTGGAGGGCGACTCGAGCGCGGCAAAGCAGGCCAAATGCGGCTCCTTCCGCCTGATTTCATCGGCGGGAACGAAGCGCAGGTCATCGACGCCGTTGGCTTTGGCGGAGGCCATGATCTTTTCAAGGGTGGCCACCTGCTCCGGCGAAGTGGCCACGATGAATTTTCCGCAGTTGCGGTGCGCCACGCCGTGCTCGCTGCAGTACTGGTACAGGAGCTTCCTGCCTTCCACGCACAAACGCGCCTTGAGCGAACCCTGCGCATAATAAATTCCCGCGTGGATGACCTCGCTGTTGCGCGAACTGGTGCCGGTGCCGATGGCGCGCTCGGCTTCGACAACAATGGTTTCGCGGCCGCTCAGCTGCATCGCGCGCGCCACCGCCAGACCGACCACACCGGCGCCAATTACTACGCAGTCTATTTTTTCAGTCATTGCCTGCCCTTGATTTATAGGGTGCATTATCCAGGGTTCGGCACCCACACTGCAATGCACGCGGCCTGACACGCGTTTATCATTCACTGTCGCAATCTGTTTAGCGTCAAATCAATCCCGGAGTCCTCCATGTCCGAAAAAAAACCCGCCGTCACCCCCTTGTATCCCGCCGAACTGATCAAGGCGCCGCCACCGCTGCCCGGGGTGCGCATCATCGAAAATGTCTACGTCACCATGCGCGACGGCGTAAAGCTCGCGGTCGATATTTTTCTGCCCGAGCAGGACGGCAAATATCCGGCCCTGTTCTCCACGTCCCCGTACATGAAGGACATACAAAGAAAGCCGCCGCAGTGGAGCCACGCCATCGAATCCGGCGCCACCGCGTTCTATGTCCCCAAGGGCTATGTGCATGTGGTCGCCCAGGGTCGCGGCGCCGGACTGTCGCAGGGCAAGTGGGAATGGTTCGGCAATGGCGAGCGCACCGACGGTTTCGACTGCATCGAATGGATCGCGGCGCAGCCCTGGTGCACCGGCAAGGTCGGCATGATCGGAGACTCGTACTGGAGCTGGACGCAGTATCACGCGGCCATTTCCCAGCCGCCGCACCTGGCCTGCATCTGCCAGCAGGACTCCACGCCGGATTTCTACCGCGATGTCGCCTACCAGGGCGGCATCTTCCACCATCAGTTCGTGGTGAGCTGGATCAGCTACCACACGGCGATGATGGCCTGGCCCGGCAAGGTCGAGGGAAAGCAGGAACCGATGAACCTCACCTGGGAGGCGCACAACCATCCCTGCGACGGCCCCTTTTACCGCGAGCGCTCGCCCTGGACCCAAATTGACCGCATCAAGACGCCGGTGCTGGCCATTGCCCCGCAGGGTGGCGCCATGCATTTTCGCGGGCAGTTGTGGGCCTGGCCGCGCATCAACGCACCGAAGAAACTGCTGGTGGTGCCGCCCACCGGTTTCTGGTCGCACGTGCGTTATCTCACCGACCGCAATCTGAACCGCCAGATGCTGCGCTGGTTCGATTACTGGCTCAAAGGCATCGACAACGGCATCATGGCCGAGCCCGACGTGGCGATCTTCGACGCCGCGACGCGGCAATGGCGCTACGAAAACGAATATCCGCTCAAGCGCACGCAGTGGTCCAAGCTGTATTTGCGCGCCAATCCTGAAGGCCCGGCAACGCAGGCGCCTTACGGCCTGCTCTCGAAGGAGGCCCCGGGCAATGAAGCACCGGACAAGTACAAGATGCCCGATTCCTACGCGCAGATCACCGCCGGCAAGCCGGTGCTCGCCTTTGCCACGCCGCCGCTGGAGGAGGACCTGCGCCTGTGGGGACCGATGAGCCTGACGCTCTACGCCTCGTCGACCGCGCTCGACACCGCCTGGTATGCGAAGGTCGCCGACCTCAAGCCCGACGGCGGCATCGGTCGCGTCACGCGCGGCATCCTCAAAGCCTCGTTTCGCGAAGTCGACGCGGCACAATCCGGCCCGGGCCAGCCCTTCCATCCGTTCGAGCGCCAGGACCTGCTGGAGCCCGGCAAGGTGTATGAGTTCCAGATAGAACTCACGCCGATCTGCTACACCTTCAAGAAAGGGCATCGCCTGCAGGTGCAGATCGCCAGCGAAGATATCGAGTACAACTCCATCCACCGGCAGGTCGACGTGATGATCCTGCCCTGGCCGGTGGAGAACTCGGTGCATCACGATGCGGCGCATGCCTCGCACCTGCTGCTGCCGGTGATTCCCGACGCAGCGGAAATCAAACCGGTGGCCGCGCCGGTGGCCGACATCAACTGGCCGATGCCGCCGGGGAGCTGGCTGCCGAATACGGATGGATGGCCGTTGACCGGCGACTAAACCACGCCCAGCATGCCCAGTGCGGCGCCGGCGCCGATCAGCCACAGCGGATTGAGGCGCGTGCGCAGTACCAGCGCCACCGTCGCAAGCGTGATCAGCACGCCGTGCCACTCGTCGGAGATGGTGCTGAACATGATCCAGGCGGTGGACATCGACAGGCCGATCACCATCGGCGCCAGGCCTTTGCGCACCGCCAGCGCCAGGCGTGCCTCCGGATTGTGGAAACCGGCGCGAATGGCGATGGCGGCAAGGATGGAGCCCGGCGTGAACAATGCAATGGTCACCAGCAACGCACCCTGCCAGCTGGCAACCAGCCACCCGAGCATGGTCACGATCATCACATTGGGTCCGGGTATGACCTGTGCCAGCGCGTAAATCTCGCCGAACTGGCGCGCGCTGAACCAGCCGTTCTGCTCCACCACATAGCGCTGAATATCCGGAATCACCGAACCCAGGCCGCCCACCGCGACCGCGGCCAGCAGCAGGTAATGCCAAGCCATCCCCCAGATATCATCCTGCTGCATCAGCGCTCACCTGCGGAAAGATCTGCAGCCAATTGCGCCTGGCTGTCGCGCCAGGCAAGCGCAATGGCCACAGGTCCGACCACCAGCATGACCGCCAGCAGCGGCCAGCGCAGCGCGCCCACCGCGGTAAATGTCAGCAGCGTGAATATCCACAGCCGCCATTTGCGCGGCAGCGCCTGTGCCATCTTGTAGGCGTTGGCGATGGTCAGGCCCACCACCACCGCGAACATTCCCGTCAACGCCTTGTGCACCAGCGGTTGCGCGCCGTACTGCTGATACAGCCAGGCGGCGCTCAGCACCACGAACATGGGCATGCTGAAAAAACCCAGCGCCCCGGCTACCGCGCCACGCACCCCCGCCGAGCGATAACCGAACAGAATCGCAAAGTTATACATGTTGGCACCCGGGATCACCTGGCCCAGCGAGTAGTACTCGTTGAATTCCGCCGCGGTGAGCCATTGCAGATCCTCGACCAGTTTGCGGCGCGCCCAGAACAGCGTGCCGCCAAACCCCGAGAGTGAGGTCTTGGTGAAGGCCAGATACAGCGCCCAGGGAGTGATTTCTGAGCGCAAGGCAGCAGCCTTGGCCGGCGGCGAAGCATCGGTCATCTGGAAAATCCTGCCATCGGGGAATGCCCGATTATCGCATTCACCTGGCCGCGGAAGCGCACCGCGATCATCGCCATCTGCTCGAAATTCAATCTGACCTTGTTCGCTCAGGAACAGGCATGGCTTCCTGATTCGAATCTCGGCGAAGGTGTCAAATCCCCGTGGACAGGCACGGCGTGCGTCGCGACCAAGCCGGGGCGTATTTTCGGCACCCGCAGAGCCGGAAATTGAATCAATATTTTAATACTTTTTATTTTGCAATCGTTATACAACGTACTTTATTAGCCTGTTTATATCCAAATATGTAATATTTAATACCATTAAAGCGTCAGGCTGCCATCCGAACGAGCGCGAACCAACGCGGGTCAAATTGATGAACGATCGGAACCGCCTTCTGAGCTTTCCCTATTGCGACTTTATCTCGGTGACCACGAAGTCCTGGCCGTTCTGAACGAATCCGAACGCCACTTTCGCACCCGGCACGATCTTGTCGAGCAGCGCCTTGTCCTTTACCGCGAAGCTCATGGTCATCGCGGGCCAGTTCAGACTCTTCACCGCGCCGTGGGCTATGGTCACCGTCCCTTTGGCCGGATCGGTTTTTTGCACCGTACCAACCCCGTTGTGGGTCGGGCCTGACTTGGCGGACTCCATCCCTTTCATGTCGTGCATGGACATGTCATGCGCGGGTGCGCTTTTCATATCCATGCCCTTCATTCCGCCGGATTGGGCATGCGCGCCGGAGGCTGCCGCAAGCAATATCGCAAATACCGTGGCAAAGGCCTTGATTTGTTTCATCTGAAATCTCCCGGTTGAAATTGACGACACACTCTTCACCCACAACGGACAACAGCCGTTCAAAATGCTTCGCTCTGTCAAGCGCGGCCGCGCCGGATACCCGCTTCCTTCACCAGCGCATAGATCGCCGGGATCACCACCAGCGTGAGCACGGTCGCGGACACCATGCCCCCTATCATCGGCGCGGCGATGCGCCGCATCACTTCCGACCCGGTGCCGGTGCTCCACATGATGGGCAGCAGGCCCGCCATGATCGCCACCACCGTCATCATCTTCGGGCGCACGCGCTCGACCGCGCCGCGCATGACCGCCGCGTAGAGATCCTGGGATGTCACGCTTCGGCCCTCGGCCCGGCATTGCGCGCGAATCTCCTCGAGCGCATGGTCCAGGTAGATCAGCATCACCACACCCGTCTCGGCGGCCACGCCGGCCAGCGCAATGAATCCCACCGCCACCGCGACGCTCATGTTGTAGCCCAGCCAGTACATGTACCAGACCCCGCCGACCAGGGAGAAAGGCACCGACAGCATCACGATCAGGGTTTCGGTGAGGCGGTTGAAGTTGAGGTAAAGAAGCACGAACACGATCAGCAGCGTCAGCGGCACCACGATTTTGAGTCTTTCAATGGCGCGCTGCATGTATTCGAACTGGCCGCTCCAGGTGGCGTAATAGCCGGGCGGGAATTTCACCTGCTCTCTGACCGCCTTCTGCGCTTCGGCGACATAACCGCCGATGTCCCGGCCGCGGATGTCGACAAAAATATAGGCTGACAGCAGCGCGTTCTCGGTGCGGATTCCCGGCGGTCCCTTGACCAGACTGACCCTTGCCAGCTGCCCGAGCGGGACCATCGCCTTGTCCATCGTCGGCACCAGCACTTGCGTGGCGATCAATTGCGGATTGGCGCGCAGCTCGCGCGGATAGCGCACGCTCACGCCAAAGCGCTCGCGCCCCTCCACGGTGGTGGTGACCGTCTCTCCGCCCAGCGCGGTCCCGACCACCTCCAGAAAATCGCCGACGGCAAGACCGTAACGCGCCAGCGCGCTGCGGTCAGGCTCGATGTCCAGGTAATACCCCCCGGTGATGCGCTCGGCGTAGGCGCTGGAGGTGCCCGGAACCGTCTTCACCACCGCCTCGATCTGCCGCGCCAGCGTTTCCATCCCCTCCAGGTCCTTGCCGAACACCTTGATGCCGATCGGGGTGCGTATTCCTGTCGAGAGCATGTCCAGGCGCGCCTTGATCGGCATGGTCCAGGCGTTGCTGACACCGGGCATCTGCACCGCGCGGTCAAGCTCGGCGATCAGCTTGTCGATAGTCATCCCCGGCCGCCATTCGGATTCGGGTTTCAAGTTGATCACCGTCTCGGCCATCTCCAGCGGCGCCGGGTCGGTGGCGCTGCTGGCGCGGCCCGCCTTGCCGAATACCGAGGCCACCTCGGGGAAGCCCTTGATGATCTTGTCCTGCATCTGCAGCAGCTCGCCCGCCTTGGTCACGGATATGCCCGGCAGGGTCGAGGGCATGTAGAGCAGCGTGCCTTCGTTCAGGATCGGCATGAACTCGGTCCCCAGCTTCATGGCCGGATAGGCCGTGGCGGCCAGCACCAGAATCGCGGCAAGGACGACGACGATTTTCCATTGCATGACCTGAGTGATGATAGGTTTGTAGATCCAGATGAGGAAGCGGACGATGGGGTTCTTGCGCTCCTCGGGAATGCGCCCGCGGATGAAAAGCAGCATCAGCCCCGGAACCAGGGTGATGGATAGCAGCGCGGCGCCGGCCATGGAAAAGGTTTTCGTATAGGCGAGGGGCTGGAACATGCGCCCTTCCTGAGCTTCAAGCGTAAATACAGGCAGGAACGAGACCGTGATGATCAGCAGGCAGAAGAACAGCGCCGGGCCGACCTCGCGGCACGCGGCGATGATCGCCTCGAGGCGCGACCCGCCCGGTGCCAGGCGCTCCAGGTGCTTGTGCGCGTTTTCGATCATCACGATGGCGGCATCGATCATCGCCCCGATCGCGATGGCGATGCCTCCCAGGCTCATGAGGTTCGAATTGAGGCCGAGCAATCCCATTGCGATAAAGGCCATCAGCACGCCGATCGGCAGCATGATGATCGCCACCAGCGCGCTGCGCGCGTGCATGAGAAAGACCACGCATACCAGGGCCACGATCACGCTTTCCTCGATCAAGGTGGAGCGAAGATTCTGGATCGCCCGATGGATCAGGTCGGAGCGGTCGTAGACGCTTTGTATCGACACACCGTCGGGCAGACCCGGTGTGATTTCGGCAATTTTCTCCTTGAGGCCCTGGATCACGTCCAGCGCATTCTGGCCATAGCGCGCCATCGCGATCCCCGCCACCACCTCGCCTTCGCCGTCGAGCTCGGCGATGCCGCGGCGCTCATCGGGCACCAGCTCGACACGTGAAATATCGCGCAGCAGCACGGGCGTGCCGCCGCTCGAGCTCACCACCAGGTTTTCCAGGTCGCCGATGCCGCGCAGATAGCCACGGCCGCGCACCACGTACTCGGTTTCGGCCATCTCCAGCGCACGCCCGCCAACGTCGCGGTTGCTCGAGGCGATGACTTCGGTGACCTTTTTCAACGGAATGCCGTAGGCCTGCATGCGCCGCGGGTCAACCGTGACCTGGTAGGACTTGACGAATCCGCCCAGGCTCGCCACTTCCGCCACCCCGTGCGCCTTGGTCAGCTGGTAGCGCACGAACCAGTCCTGGATCGCGCGCAGTTCGGCGAGGGTGCGCTGCCTGGCGGTGACGACGTATTGATAGACCCAGCCGACTCCGGTGGCATCCGGCCCCAGCGTGGGCGTGACGCCACGGGGCAAGCGGCTCGAGGCGAAATTCAGGTATTCGAGGACGCGCGAACGCGCCCAATAAATATCGGTGCCATCCTCGAAAATGACGTAGACGAAGGACACCGCAAAATTGGAAAAACCGCGCACCACCTTCGAGCGCGGCACGCTCAGCATCGCCGTGGTCAGCGGATAGGTGACCTGATCCTCCACCACCTGGGGCGCCTGCCCCGGGTATTCGGTATAGACGATCACCTGCACGTCGGACAGGTCAGGCAGTGCGTCTATGGGGGTGTTGATTACCGCATAAACGCCCCAGGCGACCATGAAAAACGCGCCCAGCAGCACCAGAAAGACATGGCGCACCGACCACTCGATGATGCGGCTCAACATGTCAATGCCCCTGGTGCGGGTTGGCGGGGGCGGCCCCCTCCGCCCGCGGGCTCGCAAGCGGCTTCAGCGCATCGGCCGGTAGCGGGCCGCCCGGTGCGGCCTGTCCGAAGCCGCCGATGGCAGCGCGCAGATTGCTTTCGGCATCGATCAGGAAATTGGCGCTGACGACGACGTCCTCGCCCGCCTTGAGTCCGTCGAGCACCTCGACATATCCATCGCCCCGCAGTCCGAGCCTGACTTCGCGCGGCTCGAACGAGCCCTCGCCGCGGCGCACCAGCACGATCTGGCGCGTGCCGCTGTCCAGTACCGCGGAATCGGGCACCGCCAGACGCCTGGCGAGCCCCTCCCCCGCGGACAGTTCCAGGCTGGCGTACATGGCCGGCTTGAGCAGCAGTCCCGGGTTGGAGAGCTCGATGCGCGCACGGACGGTGCGGGTTTCCGGGGTCACACTCGGGTAGATGAATGCGACCTTTCCCTGAAAGATCCTGTCCGGGTAGGCGTTCACCCGGATCTTCACCACCTGTCCCGCACGCACCAGTGCGATGTCCTGTTCGAATATGTCCGCAAGCAGCCACACCGAGGACAGATCGGCGATCTTGTAGAGCACCTCCCCGGGCATGAAGCGCATGCCCTGCACCGCGGGCTTGTCCACCACCACGCCGCTCACCGGGGAACGCAGCGTGATGGTGTTGCCGGGCTTGCCTTCCTCGCGCAGGTGCGCGAGTTCCTGCTCGTCGATGTCCCAGTTGCGCAGCCTCTGCAGGCCGGCCTCGGCCAGGTTGCGCATGTTGGCCTGCATCTCAGGCGCTGCGTCCTTGAGCGCGGCCACACCCTTGATCGCCACCACATACTCCTGCTGCGCGGCCACCAGGTCCGGACCGTAGACTTCCATCAACGGCTGTCCGCGCTGCACCCGCTGCCCGGTGGTGCTCACATGCAGGCGCTGGATCCAGCCCTCGAAACGCGGCGCAACCGTGCGCTGCGAGCGCTCGTCGATCTGTATTGTTCCCACCGCCCGGATGGTGTGAGCCAGGCTGCGCAGCGCGGCGGCTTCGGTCCTCACGCCGAGCTTCTGCACCCTGTCGGGACTGATTCTCACACCCGCGTCCTGCGCTTCATCGCCTTCATAGACCGGGACGTAGTCCATGCCCATGGAATCTTTTTTCGGCAGCGGCGAGGTGTCGGCCAGACCCATGGGGTTGCGGTAGTAGAGGACCTTGCCCTTCGGCTTTTCGCCCTGCGCGACCGCGTCCTCATCCGCATAGACAGGCAGATAGTCCATGCCCATGGAATCCTTTTTCGGCAGCGGCGACCGCTCGAGCAAGCCCATCGGATCGCGGTAGTACAGGACCTTGCGTTCCGCTTGCACAACGGCGGCCGGCGCCGGCCTATCCGCACCAAACCAGTAACCCGCACCCGCCGCAAGGCCAAGCAGGACCAGCAATGCCGAGAACGAAAGCAGTCGTTTCACTTGGTTTCTCCTTGAGCTGATGCCGATTGCGCCTCCAGCACCGGCTTTCCGGTCAGCTGGTCGATCTCCGCGAGCGCCTTGTTCAGCGCAACCAGCGCCCCTGCATGGCTGATTTCGTAGCTCAGCACCGCCATCTGGCTGTCGAGCAGCATCGGGAAGTCGATGCGATTGACCCGGTAGGCCGCGAGCGCCGATTCCAGCGCCAGTCGCGCCTGCGGCAGGATGCCGGTCTCGAACAGGCGCGCCGATTCGCGGCTCTGCTCGGCTATCGCCACCTGCTGGCGCAATTTCGCAAGCAGGTCGTTGTACTGGCCCTGGTACAGGCTCTCCGCCTGCTCGCGCATCGCCTGCGCCTCGGCCACCAGCGGGTCGAGTTTGTCCTTGCGCCACACCGGCAGGTTGATGGCCACCGTCAGACTGAGCATGTCGGGGCGCGACATCCCGTCCAGGGCCCGGTCTCTTTGCCCGTAGGCAAGACGCACGTCGAAGTCCGGGTAGTATTCCTTGCGCGCCAGCTCCAGGGACTTCTGGCTCTTGTCGATCAAAGCCTGCAGACCCAGCAGTTGCGGACGCTCGCGCAGTGCCGCCTCGCGCAACGCATCGAGACTCAGGGGAGCAGCGTCCAGGCGCGGCATTTCGGGCCGGATCGCCGCAGCCTCCGCGCCCCGTCCCAGTGCGCGCTGCAGATCCGCCTCCAGGGTGCGCCGTTCGCGCCGCGCGCGCACCAGCTCCTCGGTCATTTTGGCGAGCTGCGTCTGCGCCTTGAGCACCTCGGCCTGCGCGCTCTGGCCGACACTGTAGCGCCCCTCGGCGATGCGCAGCAGCTGCCCGATCAGTTGCCGGTTGCGTTCCATCAGCGCGATGGTGCTGTCAATCAGCGCCAGATCGTAATACGCGATCCGGACTTCGCGAATCACCCGGCCGACGGTTTCGCGGTAACCGAAGGCAACCGACTCCGAATTCTTGGCGGCGACGTCCTGGCGCAGGCCGAGTTTGCCGGGGTAGGGAAGCTTCTGCGCGATACCCAGCATCTTCATGGTCATGTCCTCGCGATTGAAGCGCAGGGAATTGATCGGCAGATTGAGGAACCCGGCCTCCAGCGTCGGGTCGTCGAGCGCACCGGCCGGCGAGATGCGATGGCCGGCGGCGTCCTTCTCATGCAGGGCCGCGGCAATCTCGGGATTGAACTTGAGCGCCTCCCCGATCAGCTGCCGCAAGCCCACCTCCGGCGCCTCAGCCGCTACTGCGGCCTGGACAAACACCACCGAAGCGGAATTTCCAATTACCGCTTTATCCGTTTCGCCCGCGAATGCGGTCCCCGCGGCTGCGGCTACAGCCGTGGCTACAGCGAGCACAAGCGCGCGCCGGACAGATTTGAAGCAGGAACAACTGGTGAGAGCAAACATGCGACCTCCTTTGACAAGAACGGCAAACTCCGCAGCGCGCCGGGCGGCTGCGGACACAAGCGTCTTGGTGGAGGTCTAGATTCGGAGGCAGCAGTTGCGCACCATGGCAGGTGGTGCGGTGACGCGTTTGAGCCGCGTCTGGGCGTAGCCCTGATCGGATGGTGTTACAGAAAGGAAATCCTGCCTGGCGACATGGTAGGCAGGCACCGGCATCAGCACGGATATGGCGGTGAACTGAATATCGGCGGACGAAGACACACCGACCTGGCAGTAGGTCACGCAGGCATTGAGTTCGCCGGGATCGGCATCATGACAGGGCGTGCTCATGTCGGCCATGGTGGCCGCCATCGAGATCGCCTGCGCCGGCTCCATGTCCATGCAGGCATTGGCCGCCATGGCAAATTGCGCGAACAGCATCACCGCTGCGCCGAACAGCGCCAGCAACCTGCGTTTCTGCCGGGATAGATACATGTGTATCAGTCTAGCACGGTCGATTCGGCCCGCCGATGGCATTTGGATATGGTCAGGACCGACTGTAGCGCATCGCCATGGCTCCGAATTTGACTCAGGTCAATCCCGCAAATGCGCTGTCAGTGCTCGTGCCGATGGTGGCTGTCGGGAAAATGGGCATGCTGGTGCTTCAGCGGCTGGTGCCGGTGTACGTGGCTGTGGCCCTGCCCGGGCGCGACTGCATCGAGCGCATTGTCATGCACATGTTCGTGATGCGGATCGCCGCTGCCGTGCAGGTGTTCGTGCGCATGCTCGATGGGCGCGTGCGCGTGCAGGTGTTCGTGCCGTTCGCTCAGGTGCAGGGCCACCCCCAGACCCATCAATGCCGCCCCCGCGAACAATTGCAAGGTCAGCGGTTCGCCCAGCAGCAGCAGGGACAGCGCAGCGCCAAAAAATGGCGCCACCGAAAAATAGGCCCCGGTACGTGCGCTGCCCAGATGTCGCAGGGCGATGACAAAGAGTGCCAGGCTGGCGCCGTAACTGAGAAAGCCGATCAGCGCCGCACCCATGACAGTCGCCGTGCCGGGCCACTGGGCACCGAGAATACAGGCCAGCACCAGGTTGCTCGCACCCGCCGACAGACCCTTGATCATCGCGATCCAGGAAGCATCGGCGAGCGCCACTTTGCGGGTCAGATTGTTGTCCAGGCCCCAGGCAAAACACGCCGCCAGCACCGCCAGCGCAGGCCAGACGCTGGCAATCTCCACTGCATTGTCCGGTGGCCAGGCCAGCACTATCGACCCGGCCACGATGGCGAGCATGCCCAGCGCGATGCGCGCATCGAAGTTTTCGCGAAACACAAACCACGCGAGCAGCGCGGTGAACACCGCCTCGGCATTGAGCAACAGGGCCGCCCCCGAGGCCGACATCGCCGCCAGGCCGCTCATCAGCAGCACCGGTGCGCACACCCCGCCGGAAACGATGGCACCGGCAAGCCAGCCCCAATCCTGCCGCGTGAGTTGTACGCCAGGGGTGCCGCGCAGCATACGCATCACCCACAGGCCGCCACCCGACCCCAGGTACAGCAGCGCCGCCAGCAGCCAGGGGCTGGCGTGTTCGAGCAGCATTTTCGCCAGCGGCGTGCCCAGGCCAAAAAGCAGTGCGGCGATCAGCGCGGCGGCAATACCGGTTCGGCGAAGGTTCATCCGCATAGTCTACCGGTCTAAAAAATGTCCAGCATGCAGACCAGCGCCCGGGCCCCATCAACCCGGGCGGGCTGATGCGCGCATGCCGCACCGGCAGCGGTCGGGCGCCGCAATCGATGGGCGCAACGCCATTGCGACCATCACAAAAAATGGCATTCTGGAGGAATCTGACATGGGAGTCCGGTTAAATCGGGTCTATACCAGACCCACCACGCCGATGAGCGCGCCGCTGCCAATGAGCCAGAGCGGATTGAGTTTGGACTTGAGCACCACGGCAATGGTCAGCGCGGTCAGCGTATAACCGCGCCAGTCGTGATTGACCGTCGTGGTCAGCACCCAGGAGCCCGCGAGCACCAGACCGATGGTCACTGGCGCCAGCCCGCGGCGCAACGCGCGGCCGAAGCGCGCCTTCGGATCCAGCGTGTTGAACTTGATCATCAGCGAGGTCATCACGATGCCCGGCAGAAACATGGCGACCGTGAGCAGCAGCGCCCCCGGCCAGCCGGCGATCACCCAGCCGATGGCGGTAACGAACATCACACCCGGCCCCGGCGCAACCTGCACCAGCGCAAAGACTTCGCCGAACTCCTGCGCCGTCATCCAGGGATGCACCTCGACCACATAGCGCTGCATATCGGGGATCACCGTGGACACACCGCCGAACGCAATACTGCATAGCAGCAGGTAGTGCCAGAACAACTCCATCAGGTCGGACCAGGACATCAGGCACCCCCCCTGCCATCATCGCCGCCGCGCGCCGCCGCCGCGCGCTCGATGAGCACATCGTCGTGCCAGGCGAGCCACACCGAAGTCACCGCCAGGGGCACCGCCACCCAAAGTAGAGGCCAGCGCAGCGCGCCGACGCCGCCGAAACCGAGCAGGATGAATATCCAGGGCCGCCACACACGCGGCATCGACAATGCCAGTTTCGCGGAACTGGCAAACAACAGGCCGATCACCACCGCGGCCATGCCGGTCAGAGCGCGCGCCACCACCGGGTGCGCACCGAAGTGCTGGTAGAACACGCCCACCCCCACCATGACGAAGAACGACAGCGACACAAAACCGCCGATGGCCGCGATCACGCCGCGCACCCCGGCGTAGCGGTGCCCAAGCATCAAGGCCATGTTGAAAAGATTGGCCCCGGGGACGATCTGCCCCAGTCCGTAGTACTCGGCGAACTCGCTGCCGGAGAGCCAGCGTTGCTTCTCGACGATGAGGCGGTGCGTCCAGAACAGCAGCCCGCCCGAGCCTGCCAGCGCGATCTGCAGATAGGTGAAATACAGCTCGCGCGCGCCAGGCTTTCTGAGCGTCTCGTCGACGCCTGCATTGACTACTGACATGTTCAGCGGGTCCCGGGAATGGCAAAGCCCGGAATTATCGCAGACACCTTTGCGCTCGCCGCGGAAGTTCCGCCCTTGGCAGCTCAAATGCAGCCCTAACCGCGGTTCGGGCGAGCGCGGCAGCGCCAGATGAACGGGCTCGCGTCAGAACAGCTTGCGCGTCACGTTGCCGCTGGCATCGACCCACCAGCGTTCGCTGGCCACCGGCTTGCCCGAGAGGCGCGCCGCCAGCCAGTCGGCCGTCAGCGTCGGGAAATACGGACCCAGATTGGCCGAGGGCACGCCCGAGGCCGAATGGCCCGCTCCCTGGTAGACCACCAGCACCTTGGGGCCGGCGAGCGCCTTGAACAGATCCTCGGTGTGGCGCAGCGGGCTGAGCGCATCGAACTCGCCGGTGATGCACAGGTACGGGGCGGCGATGTTCTGCGCCTGTCCTTCCCAGGTGAGGGTTTTCGCGAATTGATCGAACGCCGCTTCGTCGCGATATCCCGCCATGTACATGAAACGGCGCTTGAAGGTGGGTGGCGCCTCTTCGAAAATACTGCGGCAGCCCGGCTCGTGAATGGTGCCCGAGACCACCCCGGCCCGGTAGCGGGGCTCTCCCGCCATCGCGATGGTGGCAAAGAACGAACCGAAGCTGCGCCCGCTGATGCCGATGCGCTCCGCATCGATCTCCGGACGCGCGGCCAGCCACTCATACATGGCGCGCCCCGCCTCGAGCCACGCGGGTACGGTCACCGGAATTCCCAGCACCGCGCTCTCGTACTGCCCCGGTCCGTCGACCGTGAGCACCGCCATGCCGCGACGCATCCAGCGGTCGCCATAGAGCGGTGTGTCGCGCTCCTTGTAGCCGTCCATGCCGGAGATCACCACCACCGCAGGCAGTTTGCCGCTGCGATAGCCCGGCGGCAGGTGCAGCCAGGCCGGCAGCTTTTTGCCCTGGAACGGAATCCAGACTGCTTCAACGTGATGGTCGGCAAGGCGGCCGTAGTGCCCGTAGCACTCGCGCTTTTTTTCGTTGTAGAAGCGGTTGAGATCATTGTTCTGCAGGATCGGCCATTGCGCCGTGGCCCAGTAATGCGCGGCGACAAAATAATTTTCCGCCGCACTGGCCAGGTTGCCCTCGCCTTCCATGCTCAGCGCGCGCGCCTCGCGGCGGCGCGCCTGGGCTTCGAGCAGCGGCGCGATGTCGTCGAACTTTTGCATGCGGGCCTTGAGCGTGGCCACCTCGGGCGCGATTTCAGCACCGGCCAGCGCCTGGATGACCGAGAGCCGCCCCTGGTCGAACTCCACGCCGTTGCTGCGGATGATGTTGTCCACCAGCCAGCGCTGCGCGGTCCAGCGCTGGCAGTCCGGCTCCCCGGACGACATCATTTCTTCCGTTCCTTGTTGCATGTCCTTCCTCCCAATGCCGTTTATGGCCCCCGTTGGCGCCCCGGAAAAGCGTAGCGCGAGCAGGCTTGTCGCGCTTGATGGCCGCGCGCGGCGCTCACCCCAAACTACAAAACCTCAGGCCGCGACCGTTGCCGGTTTCCTTTGCAGCCCATCGGCGGCGTTACCCCATCCTGCGCCAGGCGGGGCTTACCGCAACCCGCTATTTTCCCGCGATCGCCCGCCATACGCGATCGGGCGTGGCGGGCATTTCGATGTGTTTTACACCGAACTCGGCGAGCGCGTCCACGATGGCGTTGGTGACCGCCGCAAGCGAGGGCGTGGTGCCGCCTTCGCCGCCGGCACGCACGCCAAGGGGGTTCGCCGGCGCAGGCACTTCCATCAGTTCGGTGTCGAACGAAGGGAACTGGTCGGCGCGCGGCATCGGGTAATCCGAAAACGAGCCTGCAAGCAACTGCCCGGACTCCGCGTCGTAATGACAGTGCTCGCCCAGGATCTGCCCCGAGCCCTGCACGATGGCGCCATGCGTCTGCCCGTGCAGGATGAGCGGATTGACCGCGTGGCCGACATCGTCGACCGCCGCGTGTCGCACGATCTGCACCACGCCGGTTTCCGGGTCGATCTCCACTTCGCAGACCTGCGCTCCGTAGGGATAGCCGCCGTCCTTGAAGAGTTGCTCGTGCGATTCCGCCAGCGGCCCGCGCAGGTCGGCCGGCAGATCCGGATCGGTCTCGGCGGCCCCGGCGATCTCGAAAATGCTTTGCCTGCGATCGGTGCCCTTTACCGTGAAATCGCCCCCGGAAAACTCGATATCGGCAACAGCCACCTCGAGCAGGTGCGCGCAGATGCGCTTGCCGCGCGCAATCACCGCGTCGGTCGCACGGCCCATGACGAATCCAGCCATGCGCATGGAACGCCCCGAGTGCGTGCCACCGCCCACCGGGATGCGGTCGGTGTCGCCCTGCACCAGGTTGACGCGCTCGAACGGCACGCCCAGCCAGTCGCTCACGCACTGGGTGAAACTGGTCTCGTGCCCCTGCCCGCTGGAGAGCGTGCCCACCGCCACCTCCACCACGCCTTCGGGCTTGACTGTCACCTGCCCCCATTCGCGCGGGTAACCCATGGTGAGTTCGATGTAGTTGGCAAAACCAATGCCACGCAGTTTGCCGCGCCCCTTTGCCTCGGCGCGACGCGCGGAGAAGCCCTTCCAGTCGGCAATCTCGAGCACCCAGTCCATGCCCTTTTGATAATCGCCGCTGTCGTAGGTGACACCCGATGCGTTGCGGTACGGCAGGGCGCCGATTGGAATGATGTTGCGGCGGCGCAGCTCGAACGCATCGAAACCGAAATCGCGTGCCGCAATTTCAATCAACCGCTCGATGATATACATGGCCTCGGGGCGGCCGGCGCTGCGATAAGGGATGGTCGAGGGGGTGTTGGACAACACCGCCCGGGCATTGAGATGGATGACCGGCACGCGGTATAGGCCGTTGATGATGGACACGCCCTTGCGCAGCGGGATGATGGACGCGGCATGCGCGCCCAGATTGGACAGCAGGTTGCCGCGCAGCGCGAGGAAATTGCCATCGGCATCCAGGGCTAGTTCGACATCGGCAACCAGGTCGCGCCCCTGGTAGTCCGAGAGGAAGGCCTCGCTGCGCTCGCAGGTCCATTTGACCGGGCGGCCGAGCAGCTTCGATGCCCACACTATCAGGGGAAACTCCGGAAACAGCGAATTCTTGGTGCCGAAATTGCCGCCGATGTCGTGCGTGACCACGCGCACCGCCTCCAGCGGCACGCCGAGGATCAGCGACAGTTCGCGCTTCTGGCGGTGCACGCCGCCGCTGCCCGCATGCAGCGTGTAACGGCCGGTTGCCGCGTCGTAATTGCCCACCGCGGTGCGCGGCTCCATGGGCACGCCGGTGACGCGCGAAATCCAGGTATCCAGGCGCGCCACGTGCTTCGCCCTGGCAAAGGCCGCCGCCGCCGCCGCCGCATCGCCATGCTCGGCATCCAGGCAGATGTTCGAGGGCGTGTTCTCCCACAGGCGCGGCGCATCGGGCCGGGCGGCATCGCGCGTCACCGTCACCGAGGGCAACGGTTCGTAATCGACTTCGATCGCTTCGGTGGCGTCCTTGGCCTCGCCCACCGACTCGGCGACCACCATCGCCACCGCCTGGCCGTTGAAGCGCGCGCGATCCACCGCCAGCAGGTAATACGGAGAGGCGAACATCTCCGATCCGTCGCGATTGAAAAGCACCACGTCGGGCATCTCGCGCTGCTGCTCGATCGTTCCCATGAAGTTGTAGTCGGGCTCGATCGCCTTGAGGCCGGCGGCCGCAATGTCGGCCCCGGTGTACACCGCGAGCACGCCAGGCATCTCCAATGCCGCGGAAACGTCGATTGAAACGATGCGCGCATGTGCATGCGGCGAGCGCAGCACGGCCGCATAGGCCTGCCGGGGAAGATTCAGGTCGTCGCTGTAGCGGCCGCGGCCGGTCAGCAGTCGCAGGTCCTCCTTGCGCCGAACGGGCTGGCCGATGCCGGTGGAGGTTGGAGCGTCACTCATGAAAGATATTCCAGGAAAATTGCGGATACCCCGAATATAGAGCGTCGCGGGGAATTGATCAAAGCGCAAACGCGGGTGGATGGGATGGGCGACCGGGAAAATTCCGCTTTCTTAAGGACCATTTGCCGATGGTTCAGCACTATTGTTGCCAATTCTGACGCCTTAATTACCCCGTAATGCCCGACATTACTCATGCTCCGTCATGTAAAGTTAAAGATTCAGGCGACGGCGCGACCTGCCTCAGGCTGCTCAAGCCGGTCAAGCGGGCTGTGCACGCCTCGCCCGCCTTTGTTCATCACGTGCGTATAGATCATTGTGGTCTCCACGCTCGAATGGCCGAGCAACTCCTGTACTGTGCGAATGTCGTAGCCATTCTCCAGGAGATGCGTGGCAAACGAATGACGCAGGGTGTGGCAGCTCACGTGCTTGGAAATCCGTGCCGCGGCTGCCGCCAGCTTGACGCCGCGAATCACAAAGTTCTCATAGACGTGATGGCGGCGAATCAAACCGCTGCGCGGATCAGCCGACAGCTTGTGAGACGGAAACACGAACTGCCAGCCCCATTGTTTGCCGGCGCGCGGGTATTTGATGTCGAGCGCGTGCGGCAACTCGACCTCGCCGTAGCCGTTGGCAATATCCTTCTCGTGCCATGTCTTCACGCGCAATAGATGCGCCTTGAGCGACTCGACCACCAAACCCGGCAGCAGCGTGCGCCGATCCTTGGCCCCCTTGCCCTGCCTGATAATGAGCTGCCCGTAATCGAAATCCACATTCTTCACGCGCAGAGTCAAACATTCGCGAAGCCGCAGGCCGGCCCCATATAGCAGGCTCGCCATCAGCCACTTCGTTCCGGATATCTTGGAAAGAAACGTGGCAATTTCGGCGGCGCTCAACACCGTTGGTACCCGCGCCGGACGCTTGGCGCGTTCCAGACCATCCAGCCACGCCAGGGGCACGTCCAGCACTTCCCGGTATAGAAACAGCAAGGCCGAAAGTGCCTGATTCTGAGTGGCTGCCGCGACATCACGACTCTTCACCAGATGGTTGAGGAAAGCAGTGACCTCCCGAGCCCCCAATTCGCGCGGATGACGCTTATCGTGAAAATGAATGAACCGCCTGACCCAGTGGAGGTAAGTCTCCTCCGTGCGCAGACTGTAGTGCTTGAGCCGGATGGTGTCCCGCATTGAATCGAGCAGGCGTGGCGGTACGGGTAGCGTTGACCTGTGTGAAACGGCTTTTTCTGCGTTTGCCATAATCGTGGAGGTATCGAGATTTCCAATGAATAGGCTTAACGTGTTGACGCGAATGGAAGATGACTGACAGGAAGCTGAATACACCGCCAAAATAGTTTTCAAAACTAATTTATCACCTAAATTTTTCAACCAATTTTTTAACCAAATTTTTCAACCACTACAAGTTATGCCGCAGAAGGCATCGGCCCTTGACATACCATATATAGCATGGTCACAATACGGTATGTGGCGCATCGAGGAACACCGACGGGTAGATAAACAGCTCGCTGGAGCAGTCCCGAAGGAAATTCTGAAGAGATATGAAAAGTGGAAGGACATTGCCAGTCTCTCCGGTCCCTTAGGTTTGCGAGCGATCAAGGGGTTCCACGATGAAGCCCTGGCTGGTGAATGGAAAGGATTCCGCTCTTCCAGGCTCGGGCTGCAATGGCGGGTTATATACAAAATCGTCGCTGATGCGCTATCGGTTCAAGTGGTGCAAGTAACGCCACACGATTACAGGAGGGCCTGAAATGAAGGAGTTTCGTCCTGCTAGAAAACGAATTGAAGTTTCGGTCGGGGAGTCCGTCCGTATAATTCGCGAACTCCAGGAACTGAGTCAAAGCCAATTGGGTGAACTCACAGGAATTCCTCAGGCGACCCTATCCGCCATCGAGAACGGTCGGGTAAATCTCGGGGTTGAACGAGCAAAAGTGATTGCTAAAGCGCTCAAATGCCACCCGGCAGTTCTTGTTTTTCCGGGCTGGGAGGTTCAGCTTGAATCTGCGGCATAACTTGGCGCCCCACACGGACGCGCCAGTAGCATCGGGCGGTTACCAGGCACCGCGGATGGCGCGCCGGTGGGCTCCACGTTGGGCCCCGTAAAGTTGTGGTCCGTTACTTTGCTTTACCATACTAACGGAATACGTTAGTATAGGCCATGACGATCAAGTCTTTCAACTGCGCCGATACCGAGAGTTTGTTCAACGGCACACGGGTGAGGCGCTTCGTCAACATTGAATCAGTTGCAATGCGAAAGCTGGCCATCCTGAACCGCGCGGCCAGACTTGATGACCTCCGCGTGCCGCCGGGAAACAGGCTGGAATCTCTGAAAGGAGATCGCGTTAGGCAGCACAGTGTTCGTGTGCATGAAAAATTTCGCGTGTGCTTTCGATGGACAAAAGACGGCCCCGAAGGCGTTGAGATCGTGGATTACCATTAACCGAGGACCATCATGCGCAAGATTCCTTATCCGCACCCCGGCGAGATTCTTCTGGAAGAGTTTCTGAAGCCTATGGGTATCACGCAGTACCGTCTAGCAAAGGAAATCGGGGTGTCACAGCGCCGTATTGGAGAGATCGTAGCCGGCACTCGCGGAGTCACGGCCGATACGGGTCTAAGGCTATCCCGCTTCTTTGGTATGTCCGATGGTTTCTGGACTGGATTACAAATGGACCATGACGCGGCTCAGACTAAGGATGCGCTTGAAAAAACCTTGGCAAGGATTACGCCCTGGACAAATCACAGTGTAGTGGCCCAACAACAGGTTCCAACGGCCGCCCTTGCCTCCGCCTCGCTCCGTCAAGGCCGCCGCTGAACCTGAACGTTACCGAATTGGAAGGTCGTTACTTGAGAGTCATCACGCTTGAGGATAAAGTAACCATCCACAACGCCTTTCCCGACCGAGGGTTTAAGCCATGAAGCTAAATTACCACCCGGAAACAGATTCTCTGTATATCGACTTGTCGGAAAAGACTAGCGTTGAAACACGCGAAATTTCTGAGGGTATTCTGCTTGATTACGATGTTGACGGGCACCTTGTCGGCATCGATATTGACAATGCAAGCAGCAAGGTTCAACTCAAAGACCTCATCCTTAGCAAGCTGCCCTCAAAGGTGGAGACTGTTGCCGCTTAACAACCCGGCGCAGTCGGACCGCCTCCAGCGCTGCGCGCTTCCGTCGGCCGCTGGCCGGGAACGTTATACGCTTTGAGCACATAAGGCACACGGGGATATAATGCCGTTGTGACCAAACCTAAACCGATACGCTGGAGCCTTGAGAAAAACCTCGAACTGATGCAGATGCGAGGTATTTCGTTTGAAGAAATTCTTTCCAGTATCGACCAGGGTGGCCTTTTGATGACTCTGGAACACCCGAATCAGGAGAAGTACCCGAATCAGAAGATTTGGGTCGTGAAGCTTCGCGAGTACGCGCATTTGGTACCGTTTGTGGAATCCGAAGAAGAGATTTTTCTAAAGACCATCATGCCTAGTCGCAAGGCGACGAAGCAATTTCTAGATGAGGCTGGCGATGAAGACTGATAAAGAATACGAAGCAAGCATTTTGCGATCCTTCGAAAGAGGCGAGTGGAAGCCAATCAAGAATTCGCAAAAAGAAAAGGAGCGTTTTCGCAAGGCGGCAACCGAAACATTGCTGAAGAATAGACGGGTAAATATCCGCATTTCGGCAATGGATCTGGAGGGTCTGCAAGCCAAAGCAGCATCAGAGGGGCTACCCTATCAAACGTTGATGGCTAGTGTATTGCACAAATTTGTTTCGGGTCGCCTTGTTGAAGGACCGGCGCGTATAACTATAGGTGCAACGGACAGGCGAAAGCGCTCTTGAGTTTTCCTTGACCGTCGCGTGCGCCTGCCGTTGACCACGACGTTATGCCTTGCCTGCGCACACCCCAGCGGGATTGACAAAATGTAATCGTTTGGTTACAGTCGAATTGTGTTCTCGATCAAAACCACAGATGAATTTAGGGCTTGGCTATTCGGTCACAAGGATGGGCTGACGCATCGCCGTCTTGCTCGCCGCTTAGAAAAGGCGCAATGCGGAAATCTTGGGGACGTGAAGCCCGTTGGAGATGGGGTGTTCGAGATGCGGGAGCATTTTGGGCCGGGTTGGCGCATGTATTACGTTAAGCGTGGCTCGATGCTGATTGTGATGTTGGGTGGCGGTGATAAATCGTCGCAGTCCGCCGATATTGCCAAGGCCGTGAAACTTGCGGCGACCATTGAAAAGTGAGCCATGACCAAGAAAATCCGCATTACCAATCTGCCTGAATTCGATATTGCCGAGCATCTCGACAGCGAGCAGGCAATGGCCGAATACCTGACGGTTGTTCTGGAAGAAAACGACCCTGCTGCGTTGGCGGGTGCGCTTGGCAGCATTGCCCGTGCGCGCGGCATGAGCGAGATTGCCAAGGCGTCGGGGATTACCCGCGAGGCGCTGTACAGAGCACTACGCCCTGATGCACAGCCGCGATTCGATACGATTAGCCGCGTCTGCACAGCGCTGGGCGTAAAACTGGTCGCGCAGGCCGTGAATGATTGACGTTCTGGTCTGTTGCGTGAGCGTCTCCATTGCCATCAGGCATAACTTTAGGTGCAACGGACAGGCGAAAGCGGGCTTGCGTTTCTTCGGAAACATCGCGCGCGCCTGCCGTTGACCAAGACGTTAGACCTCTTTTTCCCACCAGACCATTCGGCACTTGCTCATGCACTACAGTGTAGTTACAATATTGCATGAGCACGCTTCGCTTCGAATGGGATAACCGAAAAGCTGCAGCTAATTTGAAAAAGCACGGCGTTAGCTTCAACGAAGCCAAGTCTGCTTTCTTCGATGAACGGGCCAAGCTGATCGATGATCCAGACCACTCTGAAGATGAAGATCGCTTTGTTTTACTCGGAATGAGCAGCGTCCTTCGATTGCTGCTTGTTTGCCACTGTTACCGGAGTGAAGGCAATGTCATTCGAATCATCTCCGCGCGCAAGGCAATTTCCAAGGAGTCAAAATCTTATTGATCGGGTACCCCATATGCGCAAAGAATACGATTTCTCCAAAGCACGAAAAAATCCATACGCGTCACAACTCAAAAAGCAAATCACGATCCGTCTTGACGAGGATTCCATTACGTATTTCAAAGCAATCTCTGAAGACGTTGGTGTTCCGTATCAAAGCCTTATCAATCTCTATTTGCGAGACTGCGCCTTGTCTCAGCGCAAGCTGAACCTCAATTGGAAGTGAGCGTCTTCGTTGATGCAGGGTCTAACTTTAAATGCAACGGACCGCCTTTGGCGGCCGTTGATTATTGACGTTAGGTGCTTTGACGATCGCGCCAATATCCCGGCCGCCTAGAATGATGCGCAATAGCAATTGCGATAATTTCTCCATCGCGCTCTTTCACTACTATGTCGTAAGGAAAGCGTTTCAGAATGATGCGCTTGGCGCCATGCGTTCCCGCTGCACCAGGCATAGACACCAAAGGAGCGAATTCTTCCTCCAACAGATCAAGTGCTGCGTCTACAGCGCGCTCAAAATCTATTCCGAGGCCCGGTTGCTGCAATTCATACCTCGCAGCGGCCTCCACTGCTTCGTCAGCAGCAGCATCAAGAACCTTGATTTTGGGCATCAGGCCGGAGCTAGCCGAGCGCGCATTCGTCGTCGCAGTTCGTCTCTATCTATTAGAGTTGCCGTGCCGGCATCTATTTGCCCGAGTCTTCGCAATATCTCCCGGTCCCAGGCATCTTCAGCATCAGGTTCTCTGGGTTCGTCCAGACTGACCATCAAATCATGGGCTAATTGCGCACGGTCTGACTCTGACAGCAGCAGAACCTCTGATCGCAACGTGTCTAAGCTTGTGCTACCCATACAAGTGATTCCCTTCAAGTATTCGTGGCCTCGGCAACGCTTTCAGAATAGCGCACCTAACTATCAGTTGCAAAGGACGCGCTGTAGCGACCAACATGTCTTCCGCCACCACGCTTGGCGCACCTTTGAACAGAAACGTTATGCGTTGTCGAATCAGCGTCGCCAATGGGTGCGAACGGCGAGTCCAGCACTGTGGCATTCTTATGGTCAAAGTATCTACGCGGAGGCAGTATGTCCATTCCCGTTTATGAGCTTGAGGCTGAAATACTGGGCTTGCCGCCCGAGGAGCGGGCCCAGCTACTTGAACGCCTGATCGAAAGCTTTGAGCCTGAATCTCGTGTACGAGATGCATGGGTCGCGCTTGCGTTAAGACGCGAAGCTGAGGTTAAGTCCGGTAAGGTTGACTTGGTGGCGGGCCCAGAAGCAGTAGGTCGCGTCCGCGCACGAATCGCGTGAGCTATTGGCTTCACCCGGAGGCCGAAGCGGAGCTTGGCGACGCTGCCGTGTACTACGCTGAGCACGCGAACAAATCTATCGCATCTGCCTTTGTCACTGAGTTTGAACGCGTGCTTGCCTTGCTAGTCGCCAATCAACACCTTGGTACGCCGGCCGAAGGTGGCCTGCGCGTATAACCTTTCAGGCGGTTTCCCTACTCGCTGGTCTACCGAGAAGATTCAAGTGATCCTCAAGTTTACGCAGTTGCTCACCAGCATCGTGAGCCAGACTATTGGCGGAAGCGTTTGTAGTGCTCGTGGGCCGGAGCATCGCAATTCCGCGCCCGACGCATAACTCTAAATGCAACGGACGGCCGTCGGCCGCCGTTGATTATTGACGTTGAGCCGCGCTGAAACTGCCCTCTATTTTCGGAATTCAAATGGACCATCGGTCTCTTGCGTTAATTCGCCTTCGCTCCCTTCGGATCTTCGTCCTCTTTGTCGCGCTTCCGTTGACGGGCGCCCCGCTTGGCCACGCGCAGATGGGAATTTCTCCTGCGTCCGACGCCAACCTCTCGCACCCAACCTACGTGGTGACCGCAAAGCGCGATGGCTACACGATCTCCGGACTCGTAACGTACCTACAGGGCGCAAAGACGTTCAAGCACGCCATTGTGCTATTCCCCGGCTATCCGGGCATCATGAGACTCGGGGACGAAAACGGCCAGCCGAGATTCGAGCTTCGCGGGAATTTTCTTGTGCGCTCCCGCAGACACTGGCTGGACGAGGAAACGCTGGTGGTCGTCGTGGATGCGCCGTCTGACCAGTGGGCGACTTTCACCCAGCAATTTCGAGACGGTCCCCGATATGGCGCGGATGTGGAGGCACTGCTCAAGGAAATAGGCCACCGATACAATGTCGAGAACTGGACATTTGTCGGGACGAGCGAAGGCTCGGTCAGCGCATTCCATGCCTCGCGCATGAACCCGCTGCTGGCGCGCAGGACCATCCTGACGGCCTCGTTGTTCCAATCCTCGCGAAATGGGCCAGGCCTGTCTGCGGTGACTTGGGCCGAACTGTCGACCGAGTTGCTCTGGGTGCATCACGAGGACGATCCGTGCACCTATACGTCATATCGGGACGCCAGGGAGTTCTCCCAAAGGACCCGCAAACCTCTCCTCACGGTCCGTGGTGGCGGACCTGGACGCGGCGCGGCCTGTGAAGCATTCACGGCCCATGGTTTTGTCGGAGTGGAGCGCGAGACCGTGATCGCAATGCGGTCCTGGGTCAAGACCGGTGTGATCCCGGCCGACGTGAAACCGTAACCGATCATGCGCACTCGACCGCTGGCGCGCGCCACGCGGCCCAACCTTTTGTTGCTGCGGACGGGCCGCCAGCGTCGCACCAGTGCAATCATCGTCGTGGCCCGCCGCAGAACAACACGTTAGCCGACGAATTTGCGCCTTGGCACTGACTTGCCGCATACTATATTTTGTCCCGTCCAGATAGGAGTGGAAGCATGGGAAACGTAAAATCGATTGAAAACGCCGTGGAATCACTGCCCCCATCGGAGCTAGCGGAATTCCGGCGATGGTTCGCTGAGTTCGATGCCGCCGCGTGGGATCAGCAAATCGAGCAAGATGCTGCCGCCGGCAAGCTTATCGGACTGGCTGCCGAAGCGCTTGCCGACTATCGCGCTGGCTCGGCGCGAGAGCTTTGAAACACACAGCGTCAAAGCGCTTTTAGCAGTGTCTCGACGCGTTACCCTCTGGCGTTCAAGCCCTCGCACACCGGAATTACGCTCAGCTCAAGACCGATCCGGCCCACCCATCGCTGCATTTCAAGCCGGTTGGAAATGGTAAATATCACAGCGTCCGGTTTGGCCTCTATTACAGGGCACTGGGGCTTCCTGTACCAGACGGCGTTCATTGGTTCTGGCTTGGTCCTCATGGCGAGTACGACAAGATCGTCGGCTAACCATTCATTTGGTGCGGACGCCTGTCGGCGCCGCACAATTCAAACGTTGGATGACTTGCACTTCGTAACCATCATGGTTACACTGAAGCATGATTCGAAGCTTCAAACATAAAGGGCTACGTCAGTATTTTTCCGACGGCGTCAAATCTGGGATTCAATCAGCCCACGCTGATAAGTTGAAACTGATTCTTGGTTGGCTTGGTTCCGCTGTTGAACCAAAAGACATGAATCTTCCCGGCCTGAATTTGCATCCGTTGAAGGGAGATCGCAAAGGAACGTGGTCAGTTCAGGTTAATGGGAACTGGCGGGTGACATTTACATTTGAAGGCAGGGACGCAAAAGACGTTGATTATGAGGATTACCACTAAGGACAAATTATGTTGATGCACAACCCTCCCCACCCAGGTGAAATATTGCGCCAACTCTGTATTGAGCCATTGGGCTTGAGCGTGACAGCGGCGGCAAAGGGTCTTGGTGTAAGCCGAAAAACCCTGTCCGCCATTCTGAACGGACGGGCTGGTATAAGCCCCGAGATGGCGGTGCGACTGTCCCTCGCATTTGGTACGAGTTCTGAAAGTTGGTTGAATCAACAGATTCAATTCGATCTTTGGCAGGCGGAGAAAGGTCGCAAAAACCTTCGTGTGCTGCGTCTTGCGGCGTAATGAAAAAGTCACCCAGCAATCCGTCGCAGCAGACGCGCTGGAGCGGCCTTCAGGTTTTCCGGCATCTTCGCTAGCACACTGCTGAACGGAAACGTTGCACAACGCGAATACATTAATGCGACCGATTAACGTATTGACTTGGTGCCTGCGCAACTGGGGATGGATCATTGTGATGGTCCTAGTCGCATTTGTTTCCACGACCTATTGGGGAGTTTACGATGACAAAGCGCAGAGAGAGCGACTCAATGTTGCGCTTTCCAAGATTCTCCCTATTCGCGATGCTGTAAACGAACAGTTCGCGAAATCGGGAAAGTTCCCCTCTGACTTGAGGCCCTTCGTCAAGCAATCTCAATACACGATCGACCACTCCAATCTTGGTCGAATTGGGTTCGCAGTAACGGCGGAACGCCAACGCCTTAGCATATTGTTCAATTCTGATCAGGGCCCATATTCCGACAAGGTGATAATTATTGAAGGAAATGAAAAAAATGGATCAACTAATTGGAGTTGCTCGGCGCAAGGCGTCCCCGCTCGATACCTTCCGAGCGCTTGCCGCTAATTTGCCTTGTTTCAATCGGGATTCAATAAGTCATCAGCAGCCTGGTAATTGCATCGCCCAACTTTAAATGCAGCGGACCGCCTTCGGCGACCGTTGATCATCGACATTATCGTTGCCAAGAATGGCTAACGAGCCGTGCCACCCTATCCTCGGGAGCGGCGCTTTGCGCCGCCCCTCTGCGGGGTGAGCGGCGACGTTGGAACTCGAATCCAGGCCTCAAACCGGAAGCGGCATGAACATCGACCGATTGGATCACCTTGTTCTCACCGTGGCAGATGTCGCGGCGACTTGCGCCTTCTACTCGCGAGTCCTTGGAATGGAAGTCGTTTCCTTCGGCGCAGGACGTACGGCTCTGGCGTTCGGTTCCCAAAAAATCAATCTGCATGCGAAAGGCAGGGAAATCGATCCCAAAGCGGCCATTCCTACTCCGGGTTCCGCCGATCTTTGCTTTATTTCATCCACTCCCCTTGCGGAAGTCCTCGCGCATTTGCAGCACTGTGGCGTTTTTGTTCTTGAGGGCCCCGTCCAGCGTACTGGAGCAATGGGGCCGATTGTGTCTTTGTACTTCAGGGACCCTGACGAAAACCTGATCGAGGTCTCAAACTATGTTCACGCCTAATCGCTCAGCGACTCAGCAGTTCGCAGGACTCCTCGCGTGGCTGGCCTTGGCGTTCGCGGCCGCAGCCGTCGGCGCGGTGGCTTCCGTCCAGGCCGCATCCTTCTACTCGCAGCTTGTGCGTCCATCCTGGGCACCGCCGCCAGGTGTCTTTGGCCCGGTCTGGTCCTTTCTCTACGCGCTCATGGGCATCGCTGCCTGGCTGGTCTGGCGCCAGCCCAAAGAAGGGCGGCACGCACTTCCCATCGCACTGTTTATCGCACAACTGGCCGTCAACGCATTCTGGTCGTGGCTGTTCTTCGCTTGGCACCTTGGCGCAGGGGCGTTCGCCGATGTGCTCGTCCTGCTCGCGCTAATAGCTGCAACGATCGTCGCGTTCTGGCGTGTTCGGCCGCTTGCCGGAATCCTGCTACTGCCCTACTTTGCCTGGGTCAGTTTCGCGAGTGCGCTTACATGGTCCGTCTGGCAGAGCAATCCCGGGATCCTGAGATGAACGCTTCGGCCCCAGGGCCTGACCAACGGACAAAGGAATATCACCAGGTGCTCTCATGCGTCAGTTGAAACTCAGTAAGGCCCTTACCCTGATGGAAGCGGGGCCTGTTGTCCTCGTAACCACCCATGAGGGACACAAAAACAACATCATGACTGTCTCCTGGACCATGGTGCTGGATTTCACTCCGGTATTTGCCATCGCCACGGGCAAATGGAATCACTCTTTCGCGGCGTTGCGAAAGAACAGGGAGTGCGTCATCGCCATTCCCACGGTTGACCTGCTTGACAAGGTGGTCGGCATAGGGACCTGCTCCGGGGCAGACACAGACAAGTTTGCCAGGTTCAAGCTCACGCCTGTGCGGGGCAAGGTCGTCAGATCGCCCTTGATCAAGGAGTGCCTCGCCAACATCGAGTGCAAGGTCATCGACATCGTCAAAAGGCACAACATTGTCGTGTTGAAACCGGTCGCCGCATGCATCAATACCGCACGCAATGAAAAGCGCACGGTCCACGCCGTTGGTGATGGAACGTTCATTGTCGACGGGCGCAAGATTGATCGAAGGAAGATGATGGCCTCCAGAATCCCACACGGCGTTTAACGTTCATCGGCCAGCCACGAGAAATCCTGGAATAGTCGTCACATGCCCCACACTCGGGAGGACGTACTGGCTGCTGTGAGCGTCACCTTCAAAGGGGATCCGCTCGAATCCATCCTTTCCGAGCTTGACCTATATGGCGTTGAACCCCACGAACCAGAAAGGGAGCGGGTACAGTTGGCGATCATTGAACTCAGCGGAGGCAGCAAGGACAAGATACCGCAATATGTACAGATCGCGAAAACCGACTATCGAGACATTCTGGCGTGGAAACAGCTTGGCCCCCTCCAGGCTGCGGAAGGAGAGCGATTGCAGGACGAAGCCCGCGCTTTGATAGAAAAGTGGGGCAAAAAGTAGTTTCTTCCAAAGATAATCATGGCTGCGTATCTCGCCTAACAACGCCGGCGATGGTGGTCGACCTCCTGCGCAAGGACAACCGCAAAATCAGCCGGAAAGTGATGGCACAGGCCAGGCGGGCTGAAGCAATCGGGGCCGACTATTTGTCCTGACCCTGGCGAGCAGCGCCCGCTCAAAACGCGTATTGGCGCTGCGCGCCGCAGACGTTAAGCCGCCGCGGCGCGCAGCAGGTTCTTGCCGCCATAGCGCGACAGCCACGCCGGGATGATCTCCGGATTGACGACGTACTTGGGAACCTTGCCCTGCAGCACGTCGTAGATGGCCTGCTCCACCCAGGGCGCGGCGATGCCAAGGCCGGTGCCGATATTGTTGGAAATCATGTGCGGCGAGAGCAGCACCTTGTCGCCCAGTTTGAGCAGGCGCAGGTCCGGGGGCGGCGGCTCCTCGGGCAGGACGTCGATGGAGGCGCCCAGCAGCTTGTCCGCCTCCAGCGCATCGGCCAGGGCATCGACGTCCACGATCGCGCCGCGGGCATGATTGGCAAGCATCGCCGTGGGCTTCATCATCGCCAGCTGCTTCGCCCCGATCATCCCGTGCGTCTCCCGGGTCAGGTTGCAATGGATGGAAACCACATCCGATTGCCCGAGCAGCGTCTCCAGGTCGACCCGCTTGACATGGTGGTGCACGAATACCGAGTCATCGACATAGGGGTCGCAGCCGATCAGCTTGACGTGCCAGGGAGCCAGCAGGTCCGACACGCGCGAACCGATGCGCCCCATGCCGACGATGCCGATGGTCAGGCCGGCATAGTCGTCGATCTGGCGCGGACCGACATAGATGCCCTGCAGCGAGGGGTCGCGCCAGTTGCCGGCCTTGACGTAACGGTCCTTCTCGCGCACCTTCTTGAGCACCGCGAGGATGTTGGCCATGGTGCCCTCGGCCACGCCGCCCCAGTTGGATTCGGTGGGGCTGTGCACCACCAGGATGTCGCGTTCGATGGCGGCATCCATGTCGATGTTGTCGAACCCCACGGTATAGAAGGCCACCATGCGCAGGTTCTTCGCGCCCTCCAGCGACTGGCGCGTCACCCGCACCGTCTTGTTGGAGACCCCCGCGGCGGCATCGGTATCCGCATCGAGCACCAGGTCGTAAAAGTTGCGGATGTTGGCCGCCTCCATCCACGAAATCTCCGGCAGCTTCAGGTTGATGCCCGAGCGGCGCAGCCGTTCATGGGTCTGGCCGGTTTCATCGACCGGCTGAAAAATGTGTACTTTGGGCGCTGACATGGGTTGTCTCCGTGCAGGTTATCAATTCGCCGGCATAGTGAGCACGATCTTGCCGCGCACATGCCCGGTTTCGCTCAATCGATGGGCATCGACGGCTTTTTCCAGCGGAAAACTCGCCGCCAGTTCCACCTTGATCCTGCCCACGTCGATCAACGAACCGATCTGGCGCAACTGAGCGCCGTCGGGCCGCACGCTCTGCGCTTTCGCGTTCACTCCCGCCGCCGCGGCCTGGGCGCTGTCCGGCGGCCCCAGCGCGCACACCAGCGTACCGCCGCGCTTGATGACACCCCAGGAACGCTGCTGCACTTCTCCGGCCATCAGGTCGATGACCAGGTCGATGTCGCGCACGACCGACTCAAAGCGCTCCGTGTTGTAATCGATCGTCTCCTGCGCGCCGATGCCGTGCAGATAATCGTGATTGCGCGCCGACGCCGTACCGATGACGTAGGCACCGAGGTAGCGCGCCATCTGCACCGCGTATCCGCCAACCCCGCCGGCCGCGGCGTGCACCAGCACCCGTTGCCCGGCTTTCAGATTCCCGTTCTCGATCAGCATCTGCCAGGCGGTCAGCGCCGCCAGGGGGACCGCACCGGCGTGAGCGAAATCCAGGCCCGCTGGTTTTGGCGCGACCAACTCGGCCTTGGCCAGCGCGTACTCGGCGTAACCGCCGGAGCGCCCGATCATCGAATACACGGCATCCCCGACCTTGAAGGCCTTCACCGCGGCGCCGGCCTCCTCCACCGTGCCGGCGACGTCACAGCCGGGGTAATAGGGAGTGGAAAAATTGGCGCGGCGCGCTCCCTCGCGGATTTTCCAGTCGAGCGGGTTGATCGAGGCGGCGCGCACCCGGATGAGGACTTCATCGTCCTTTGGCACCGGCCGCGGCAGATCCTCCAGCTTCAGAACCTGCGGACCGCCCCATTCATGAACAACGATTGCTCTTGGCATTGCCAGCTCCTGATTACAACGTCCCGATCGGTGGCCGCAGATCAGCCGCGACCGATGAAGGACGGCATGTGATTGGGCAGAATGATCGCGGAGAACAGGTTCACTTCCTCGGGCAGAGTGCACATCAGGGTCGCCAGGCGGCCCAGGTCGTGCGGGAACATGATGAAGTCAGCCGGTGTCTTGCCCTTGCCAGCACCGCCGCGCGCGGCGTTGAAGTTCGAGGCGGTGGGCCCGGTGTGGATCACCGAGGACACGATGTTGAAGCGTCGCCCGTCGAGCGTCAGGGAGCGGGTGAGGCCTTCGATGGCCATCTTGGTGGCGGTATAAGGCGCCGCATCGGGGCGCGGCGTCTGCGCGGAAATGCTGCCGATGTTGATGATGCGCCCGCCGCCGTGGTCCTTCATGAACCTGAAAGCTTCGCGGCTGCACAGGAAGGCCGCGGTGAGGTTGATGTCCACCACCGACTGCCACATCTCCAGCGACATCTCCCAGGTGGGCGTATGCGTTGCGATGCCGGCGTTATTGACCAGAATGTCGACCTTGCCCCAGGTGGCGATGGTCTTTGCAAACAGCGCCACAACGTCTTTTTCCTTGGTGACATCGCCCGGCACCGCCAGCGACTCGCCGCCATCGGCCTTAATCTGCGCGGCAACCGATTCGATCAGCTCCTTGCGACGTCCGTTGATCACCACCTTGGCGCCTTCCTTGGCGAATACCTCTGCTATGCCCTTGCCGATACCCGTGTTCGATCCGGTGATGATCGCGACTTTACCCTGCAACTGACCCATGACTTGACTCCTCCATTGATGATGCCGACTGGTTCGTGGTGCACTGTCCGTACGGGCGCCGCTGCGAACCGGAATCGGGGAACCGGAAGTATCGCCGAAGTTGGGCTTGCGGTCTTTAGGCGTGGCGGAAATCCGTTTCGCGCAAGAATGCCATACCGTCCTAAAATGCCATTCTGGCCGACACCCGCACCGTCGTGCGCACGTCGAAAAGTCAAGGACGCATCCATGAAATCCCCGCTCAGACATTTCGTATCGCTCGCGGTGTCGCTGGCATTGGCCGCGCTGCCGCTCCTGCACTCTGCGGCCGCCGGGGCGCAGACATATCCGGTAAAGCCGGTGCGCATCGTCAACCCCAATCCGCCGGGCGGATCGATCGACATCCAGGCGCGCATCTACGCGCAGAAGCTGCAGGAGATGTGGGGACAGGCGGTGGTGGTGGATTACAAGACCGGGGGCGGCACCCTGATCGGCATGGATCACGTGGCGAAATCCGCCCCCGATGGCTATACGATCGGCATGGCGGTGACCACCCTGGTGGTCCTGCCGGCGTTGCGTCCCACCATGCCCTACGATACGGTGAAGGACCTTGCCGGGGTCATCATGACCGCCACTTCCTCGATCATGATCGTGGGCTCTCCCACGCTCGAGGCCAACACGCTGGCCGAGGTCATCGCGCTGGCGAAAAAGCGCCCGGGCAAGCTCACCTACGCCTCGCCCGGCCCGGGCGGTGCCAACCACCTCGCATTCGAACTGCTGAAAGTGTCCGCCGGCATCGACATCCTGCACGTCGCCTTCAAGGGCGGTGCCCAGGCCTATCCCGAGGTCATGGCCGGACGCATCGATCTGCAGGTGGACCCCTCCTTCGGCGTGTACCGCTACGTCAAGGCCGGAAAAATGAAAGGCATCGCCGTGACCAGCGCGAAACGCGATGCCGCCTCACCCGAAGTACCAGCGATCGCCGAAACGCTGCCGGGCTTCGAGGTGCTCAGCATCAACGGCATCATCGTGCCGCGCGCGACGCCGCGCGATCTGGTGGGCCGGCTGAACACCGATTTCCGCCGCGTGCTGCGCGAGCCCGACACCATCAAGCGCTTCGCCGACCTGGGCCTGGACATACTGGCCGGCACGCCCGAGGAGTTCGACAGCTTCATCCGTTCGGAAATCGCCCGCTGGAGCCGGCTGGGCAAGCAGGCCGGCATCACTATCGAGTAGGCGCGCCCCCGCCGAGCGATACCGCCGTCGCGGAAATCTCGCGCCGGCTGTTGGAATCAGCGCGGCGAGCTTTTGGCCGCGCGGTCTAGTGATACCGCCGTCGCAGAAATCTCGCGCCGGCTGTTGGAATCAGCGCGGCGAGCTTTTGGCCGCGCGGTCTAGTG
>CAIOLO010000114.1 GCA_903859155.1 uncultured beta proteobacterium | reverse complement strand
TACACCTTGTCCTCGGCCTCGACGCGGCTGCCGTGGCCGACGCCCCAGGCGGCACTGGCAAAATCGCCGAAGCCGTCCACCGACACCGCCACCGCATCCTCGAACGGCGAAACCAGAAACGCCGACCCCAGATGGGCCAGGTGATGCTCCACCTCCTGCAGCTTCGCGCGCAAGCTCTCCCCGGGAAACACCCGCGCGAATTCCTCGGCCACGCCCACGCGCTCGCGCTTGTTGCGGATGCGCTCGAGCACCAGCGACAAATCCGGCCGGCGCATCACCATGTAGGCCACCTTCTTCCAAAGGTTCGCGCCCGCATCCTGGTTGATCGCGACGACATCCACATCGCCCAAGCCGATGCGCGCCTCGGACAGGCAATAGCGGATCGACTCCGAAGGGAAGCCCGCCCAGTGCTTGGTGCGGCGGAAACGCTCTTCTTCCGCCGCGGCAATCAGCACCCCGTCTTTGACCAGACAGGCGGAGGAGTCACCGTGGTAGGCGTTGAGACCGAGGATGTGTGTCATTTCAGCGAGTGCCGGGATTGGATGGCGGGAGACTACTTCCGCACGCAAGAATCACTCCGGCAGCACTCCGAGAGCGCCCGCGCGTTTTGCCACTTCTCGAGCGACGCGAATCAGCGCCGCCAGCAGCGCCTCATCGATATCCAGATTGCCTTCGTACTCCGCCAGGTTGCGCTTGCGGTGTGCCTGATCCAGCACCCGCCATTGCTCGGGCGGGAGTGCGACCGTATGCGTGAGACTCTGGAAGACAAGATAGCGATTCTCGGAACGATAGCCATGCCAGCGCAGCGCGGCAAGCGCGAGAGCATGCGCGGCGTTGTACGCCAGATCGAAGCGGCTTTCGAGACCAAGGCTACCGTTGCCTGCGTCGCGCAAGCGGACCTTGCCCGAATGGATCAGGCCGTCAAATTCGGTCTGCGCCGCCGGCTCCGCCTTGAGCTGGCCAATGCGCACCAGGTTATCGAGCGGGGCCAGCGACATCGGCTTCCTTTCCGATCAAGGGCAAGTATTCACCGGCCAGCAACTTGGCGAGAAACGAATTGCCGGCTTTGCGGCGGCGCACGAACTCCGCACGCGTATAGAGCGTCGGGCTCACCCGGCGCGCGAGCTGCTGTTCCGCCTGATGAAGTGCGGTATAGACCTCCTCCAGAGTAAGATCGTCTGCGACGATCAACACATCGATGTCGCTCGCTGCAGTCTCGCTCCTCTTCGCGACCGAACCGTACACCAGGGCGAGCCGGATGTGCGCGCCCAGCGTCGCCAGGGCGGCGCGCAACGGGTCGACCAGGCCGACGGTCTTCGTAACGAGGCCACGTAGTTCTTCAAACACCGGCGCGTCGCGATTTGCCTGATAGTGCTTCTGATTGCCCACGCGCGTCACAACCACCAGGCCGCTTTCGGCCAGGCGGCGCAGTTCCCGTTGCACGACGCCAGAGCCCGCCCCCACCAGCCCGATAAGCTCAGTTGCAAAAAAACTGCGCCCCGGTTGGCCGAACAGTAGACCCAGTACCCGCTGCTGCGTTCCGGAAAAAAGCGCGTCCGCCAGGCCAGTGCGCGTGAACATCGCGCCGCCGCCGGTCCGGCGCGCGGTCCGCGGGCTGGTCTGTTTTTTTGCAGTAATACCCATTTTGGGCATTATATTACCCATTTTGGGTATATTGCAATGGCCAAGAAGAGCTACCGGTTCACGCTAAAAATGCAAGCCTTTCCATTCCTGGATATGGCGAAAACGCCCTATCCACGGGCGCCTCCAGCCAGTTGTTGCCGTATGCGAGAACGCAATGCAGCGCATACTTCCATCCAGCGACCGCGCAACGTGCAGATTCACCGCGCGCCTTAACAACGTTAACCGCCCCGCTCCACCACCCACTCCCCCATCACCAGCACATCCATCTTCGTGCGCAGGAAGCAATCGAGCGCCTCCTCGGGCTTGCACACCACCGGCTCGTTCTCGTTGAACGAGGTGTTGAGCACCATCGGCAC
>CAIOLO010000113.1 GCA_903859155.1 uncultured beta proteobacterium | reverse complement strand
GCATCTTGGTGAGCGGCGTCAGGTGCGCGGTATCGCCAAAATCGTAGGCGTACTGGCCGCGCGTCAGGCTGGGGCAGGCGGCGGGTTCGACCGCGACGATACGGCGTTTCTTGCCGCCGCGCAGTTGCTGGCCTATGAACGGGAAGGCGATGCCGGCGAAGTTGCTGCCGCCGCCGGTGCAGCCGACGATCACATCGGGGTAGTCGTCTGCCATTTCCATTTGCAGCATGGCTTCCTGGCCCACCACCGTCTGGTGCAGCAGCACGTGGTTGAGCACCGAACCGAGCGCGTACTTGGTGTCATCGCGTTGCGCCGCGATTTCGACGGCCTCGGAAATGGCAATGCCCAGGCTGCCCGGATGATCGGCGCGTTGCGCGAGTATGTTGCGGCCGGCCTGGGTTTCGTTCGAAGGCGAGGCGGTGCAACTCGCGCCGTAGGTTTCCATGAGCGCACGGCGATAGGGTTTCTGGTTGTAGGAGACGCGCACCATGAACACCTTGACCTCAAGGCCATATAACGCACCGGCGAAAGCAAGCGACGAACCCCACTGGCCGGCACCGGTCTCGGTGACCAGCCGCTTCACGCCGGCCTGTTTGTTGTAGAAGGCCTGCGGCACTGCGGTGTTGGGCTTGTGGCTGCCGGCCGGGCTCACGCCCTCGTACTTGTAATAGATCTTCGCCGGTGTCTGCAGCGCCTGCTCCAGGCGTCTGGCGCGATACAGGGGCGAGGGGCGCCACTGGCGGTAGACCTCGCGCACCGGTTCCGGGATCGGCACTTCGCGCTCGGTGGTGACCTCCTGCATGATCAGTTCCATCGGAAACAGCGGAGCCAGGTCATCGGGTCCAACCGGATTGTGCGTGCCCGGATGCAGCACCGGCGGCGGTGCCACCGGCAGATCGGCGACAAGGTTGTACCAGTGCTTCGGCAGGCGCGATTCGTCTAGCAGGTATTTCACCGTTTCAGTCATGACTTCCTCTGGTTTCAGATGGCATAAAAATACGACATTCAAGGCTTTTTATTTTCCGGCCGCCGCATGGTTTTGTATACAGCACCCGCGCCGGTTCGGAAGGCATTTCTTGATATGCATCAATACTTGTGCGACGGTCATGGTGTCCCATGTTCGTCTTCAACGGTTCATCCGGAATGCGGGGGCGCAAGCACCGCTAGTGCGGGTGCATCGTTGGCATTCCGGTGCCATTCGTGGCTCTCCGGAGGGGACATTCAACCTGTAAACCGGGGAGGAAAGCATGCAGAAAATCCGATTCACCAGGCGGCCTGAAGGAAAAGTGCGTGGGGGAGTGCAAACCTGCGCTGGTGCGTTTGCCGCAACCATGTCGGTCATTGCCGTTCTGGTCGGCTGCGGCGGTGCTGCGGCGCAGTCTTATCCGACCAAGCCGCTGCGGCTGGTGGCTCCCTTCGATCCGGGCGGCCCCACCGATATCATGGCCCGCATGCTGGCGCAGCAGGTTTCCCCGACGGTGGGGCAGCAGGTCATCGTCGAAAATCGTCCCGGCGCGGGCGGCAGTATCGGTGCGGAAAATGCCGCGAAATCCCCCGCGGACGGCTATACCCTGTTGCTCGGGACAGCGTCGACCCTGGCGATGGCGCCCCCGCTTTATCCAAAACTGGGCTACGCCACGGCCGATTTCGCGCCGGTCGGACTGTTTGCCGATGCCGCGTTCATGGTGGTGGTCAATGCCTCGGTTCCGGCCAACACGCTGAAAGAGTTTATTGCGCTAGCCAAGGCGAAGCCCGGTTCGCTCAGCTACGGCTCGGCCGGCGTGGGCAATATCCTTCACGTCTCCGGTGAACTGTTCAAGAGCATGACTGGGACCAATCTGCTGCATGTGCCCTACAAGGGGGGTGCGCCGGCGCGGGCCGATCTGATTGCGGATCGCGTCCAGGCGATGTTCGAAATGTACGCAACTTTCCGCGCCGATATCCCGACCGGCAAAGTCAAGGTTCTGGCGGTCGCGTCGAGCAAGCACCATCCGCTGCTGCCCGGGGTCCCCACCGCCGCGGAAGCCGGATTGCCGGGCTACGAGGCCTCCGCCTGGTTCGGGCTGGTCACGCCCAAGGGCAGCCCGCGGGAGGCAGTGGTGCGCGTAAATGCCGGAATCCAGAAGGCTCTGCAGTCCAAGGACGTGCTCGACCTCCTCGCCAAGCTTGCGTTCTCGCCCAAAGGCGGCACGCCCGAGGAATTCGGGACGCTGATCCAGGAAGAATCCATAAAATGGGCGCGGGTCATCAAGGAAGCCGGCATCACCGTCGACTGACAGGGAGGCATTTGTCCGCAGCATGACGTAAGTCAAACCCTGCGGCCGGCGCTCGGGTAAAAAGACTACTGTTGGAAGCCGACACAGCAGTGTCTTTCGAAAGGAACCCCATGAAGTCATCCCTTACCCGTACCCATCCGAAGCTCGCCGCCGCCGCAAGCGCCGTTGCCCTGGCGTTTGCCTTGGCCATGCCCGCCGCCGCCCAGCAGATCACCATCAAGGAAGGCCACGCGACCATCAAGAGCGGCCAGGACCACTGGGCGTTTACCATGAAGGAATCGATCGAGAAGCGCACCGGCGGCAAGGTCGCCATCAATGTATTCCCCGGCGGCCAGCTCGGTCAGCAGACGCAACTGGTGCAGGGGGCGCAGCTCGGCACCATCGAGCTGGTGCAGGTGGCTACCGAATTCATGACGGTGATCGACCCGCGTTTCGATATTTTCTCCTCGTCCGGGGTGTTCGACGGCGTCGAGCATGCCGACCGCACCTTCCACGACCCGGTGTTCCAGAAGGAAGTGCTCTCGATCACCGAACAGAAGAACATCAAGATCATCGGCATCACCTGCGAGTCGCTGTCCGAATACTCCTCGCGCGAGCCCATCCGCACCCTCGCCGATTTCCAGGGTAAGAAGTTCCGCGTGCTAGGCAGCAAGATGGAGATCGAAATTCTGCGCAGGGTAGGCGCCACCGGTGTGCCGATGCAGCTCGGCGAAGCGCTTCCGGCACTGCAGCAGCGGGCGATTGACGGCGCGCGCGCCGGCATCGTCGTGTTCGTGCCCTTCAAGTTCACCTCCGTCGCGCCCAACCTGATACGCACCGCCGAATCCATCATCTGCGTGCCCAAGCTTGCCAGCAAGCGCTGGCTCGAGGGTCTGCCTGGCGAGATTCGCAATGTCATTCTGGAGGAGTCCGCGAAAGCTGAAAAATCCAACGTGGCCTTCAACATGGACTTGATGGGCAAGTCCTACGATGCCTGGAAAGCCCAGGGCGGCACGATCAACGATCTCTCCGCGGCTGAAAAAGTGGAGTTCCGCAAGCGCGTCTCGACCGTGGGTGATGAAATCTTCAAGGGTGCGCCGGACGTCATGAAGGCCTACCTGGTGCTCAAGGCCGCTGCCGAAAGGGCCCGCAAGCCATAGAGTCGTCTGGCGGGTCTCGGGTGCATTCTGTTCTGAAGTTTCTGTGCGTGTCCGTGCCGCGCTTTGCGCTCGGCACGATGATATCGATTGGCGTCGTGATAAACGTCGCCAACGTGGCGGGACGCTACCTGTTCAACTCGCCGATCATATGGGCCGAGGAAATCCTCGTCTTCATCATGATCGGCTGCGTGTTCCTTGGTGCCATCCTGGTCACCTGGGAGGGCCAGCATATCCGCATGGACATGCTCTCGGTGCGATTGGGCAGGCCATGGCGCAGCATCGTTCTCGCGCTGGACACGCTGGTCTTCGTTCTGGTGTGCCTGTTCGTCATCTACCACTCATGGCACTTCGTGCAGCTGCTCTATGAAACCGGACAAAGCACCGTGGTCGCGCGGCTGCCGGCATGGCTCATGCACGGCGCCATCCTGGCAGGATTTACCGGCATGTTGCTGGTGGTCTTCGCACGGGTGCGCAATTACCTGACGGGCGACTTCGGCCCTCAGCACGGCCTTGGCATGGTGATTGACGAAGAACCTGCCGCTGCGCAAACCGCGGAAAAAATCTCTGCCAGCACCACCGGGGGCGCATGATGGAATGGACCATGATCCTCGCGCCGGTGTTGCTGCTGCTGCTCGGATTTCCGCTTTTCATCGTCCTGCTCGCGACCTCGGCGGTGCTGCTGCTCGGGTTCATGAACGTTCCCGCCGAGATGGTGCCGCAACTGATGTTCGGTTCCATCGACAAGTTCTCGCTGCTCGCGGTGCCGTTTTTCCTGTTCGTCGGCGAAATCATGGGCGTGGGCGGCATGTCCAAGCGCATCGTCGACTGGGTGCTGGCGCTGTTGGGCAACGTGCGCGGCTCGCGCGGCCTCACCACGGTGGGCGCATGCACGCTGTTCGGCGCGATTTCGGGCTCGAGTGTCGCCACGGTGGCGGCGATAGGGCGGCTCCTGTACCCGTCTTTGAAACAACGCTACGGCGAGAAGTTCGCCAGCGGCATGCTGGCCGGCACCGGATCCATCGATATCCTGATTCCGCCCTCGATCGCGATGATTCTGTACGGCATCTCCGCGGAACAGTCGATCGCGCTGCTGTTTATCGCCGGCATCCTGCCGGGGTTGCTGATGGCTGCATTCCAGGCCGCCTATGTGTACTGGTACGCGGTCAGCCACAAGGTGGTCGATGGCGGCGAGCCGTTTCGGCTGCGTAATTTTGTGCAGATCAGCATCAGGGGGTTCTGGTCGATATTCGCGCCGGTGGTGATTCTGGGCGGGATCTATGGCGGTGTGTTCGCGCCGACTGAAGCCGCCGGCATTGCCTGCGTCTACGCGATCATTGTCACCAAATTCATTTATAACGAAATCAGCTGGAAGCAGCTGTGGGACGTGGCGGTGGGTTCCATGGTGCTCACCGCCCAGATCATGGTGATCGTCGCCGCGGCCGGCGTGTTTTCGTGGATTCTGACGGTCAACGGCGTCGCGCAGCAGGCGGTCACGCTGATGCAAAGCCACGTCAATTCGCCCTGGACTGCGCTGGCCTTCATCAATGTCATGCTGCTGGTGGTCGGCTGCTTCATTGACCCCAGTTCGGCGATACTGGTGCTCACTCCGCTGCTGGTTCCGATCTGCCGGGCCTATGGCATCGACCTGATTCATTTCGGCATCGTGATGTCGATGAACCTGGCGATCGGCATGTTTACCCCGCCCTTCGGCCTGAACATATTCGCCGTGCAGATGATCACCAAGGCGCCGGTCTCGAGCATCTATCCGGGTCTCATCCCCTTCGTGATGGTCACGCTGGTGGCGCTGGTGGTGGTGACCTACGTGCCCTGGCTGTCGCTGGCGCTGCTGTAATCGTCGCCATTGACGGGGTTCCCCGGAGCGTGTGCATAGACCTCCGGGAATCCGCATTCCATCGCGCGCCGGTGGTGCGCGCCGGCAAAAGCAGGCTCTTATCGGGCAGCGTTTGACCCAGATCAAGTTTTCCGCTGCGACCCTCTGGGATATTGAACACTAACAGGAGGACACCGCGATGAATCTTCCCCATCCGGAATTTGCGACTACGACCGACGATGCATGGGTACCATCCGCATGCGCCCTGTGCTACGGTTCATGCTCCATTCTTGCGCACCGTGTCGACGGCGTTGTGGTCAAGGTCGAAGGCAATCCGGACAGCGTGGTCGGCAAGGGACGGCTGTGCGGCAAAGGCGTGAGCGGGCTGGCCTGCCACTACGATCCGAACCGTCTCAAGGTTCCGCTGCGGCGCACTAACCCGAAGAAGGGCATCAACGAGGATCCCGGCTGGAAGGAAATCAGCTGGGACGAAGCGCTGGATGAAATTGCGACGGTGCTAAAGCGCCTGCGCGCCGACGATCCGCGCAAGCTCCTCATGCAGCGCACCACCACCGTCACGGCGAGCCGCATCCCGTTTCAAACCTTCGGCACGGCATTCGGCACACCCAACATCTCCACCTCCGGCGGCGGCTTGCATTGCGGCAACGGCGCGCACCTGATCAGCGGCATCATGCATGCCTCCTGGGGGATAGTGCCGGATTTCCACTATTGCAACTACTCGATCTATTTCGGCGCATCCAAAGGGCATGCGGCGGGGCACGCGGCCAATTCCAACATGGGTCTGTCGGCCGATGCGCGCGCGCGCGGCATGAAGATGGTGGTGGTCGATCCGATGTGCAACTTCGCCGCGGCGAAGGCGAGCGAGTGGGTGCCCCTGCGCGTGGGCACCGACGCGGCGCTGGCGCTGGCCATGTGCAATGTGATCGCCAATGAGCTGGAAATCCTCGACAAGCCCTACCTCCAGGCGAAGACCAACTCGCCCTACCTGATCGGTCCGGACAAGCGTTACGTGCGCGACCCCGTCAACGAGCAGCCGCTGGTCTGGGACCTGAAGGAAAACAAGGCGCGCCCCTATAACGAAGTGCCATCGGAAAACATGGCGCTGGAGGGCAAATACCAGGTCGGCACGGTCAGCTGCCAGCCGGCCTTTGCGCTGTTGCGCGAGCACCTCAAAAAATTCACGCCCGCCTGGGCCGAGGAAGTGAGCACCGTACCCGCGGCGAACGTGCGCAGGCTGGCCACGGAGTTCGCCACCGAGGCGCGCGTCGGCAGCACCATCGTCATCGACGGTGTAACGCTGCCCTACCGCCCGGTCGCCTCCATTGCCTTCCGCGGCTCGCAGGGGCACATGAATTCGGCCTACAACTTCCTTGCCGCCGACCTGCTCAATCACTTGGTGGGCGCGGCCGATGTCGTGGGTTCCTGCCTGGGGTTCAATTCGGCCTCGCTGGGCCACCCGGACACCAACCGTCCGTATTACTTTCCCAAGCCGGGCCCGGACGGACTCATGACGGTGGGCATGTGGATGGGTTACCACACCCCCTACCCCGCCGGCGAACCGCGCATGCCGCAAAAAATGGGACTGCAGGACCTGTTCATCATGGGCATGACCTCGCCGTTTCTGGATTCGACGGACCAGGAGGAATTCTGGACGAAATTCGAGTTGCCCTACCGGCCCGAGGTGCTGATGAATTTCGGCTCCAATCTGCTGTTGTCCATCGCCAATTCGGAGACCGTCGCAGCCTCGCTCGCCAAGTACAAGTTCATGGTGTCCTTTGACCTGTACCTGACCGAGACCTCGAATTTTGCCGACATCGTGCTGCCCGACTGCAGCTATCTGCAATCGTACGAATCGCGCGCCAATTTTCCCTTCATTCTTTCGCATCCGGCAGGTCCGGGCGAGTACAGCTGGCCGATCCGCCAGGCGGTGCTGCCGCCCGATGGCGAGCAGCGCCGCTTCACCGAGGTGCTGCTCGAATTGTCCGACCGCGTGGGCTTTCGCGACAAGCTCAATGCAGCGATGAACATGTCGATGAACCTGCAGGCGCCCTACCAGCTCGAGGGCGCGCAAAAATACACCCACGAGGAAATCTGCGATATGGACCTGAAGTGCCATTTTGGTCCGGAGCGCGGGCTGGAATGGTTCAAGGAACACGGGCTGATCTCATGGAAGAAACGGCCCGAAGAGGTTTACTGGCGACCGTTTGCCGATGTCAGGGTGCCGATCTACTGGGAATTTCTGATTCCGGTGGGCGAACAGATTGCGGCCATCGCCGAGCCGCGCGGCCTGAAGATCCCGAGGGAATATTACGAGCCGCTGCCGGATTTCCTGCCGTGCCTGTCGCACTGCTGCAAGAAGCCCGGTTTCGATTTCTCCGCGTTCTATTACCGCGATATCCTGCATACCAACAGCTACACGCTGGAGAACCCGTGGCTGGACGAGGCGGCGCAACTCGACCCCTACAGCTATGCGATTGCGATCAACGCCGATGCCGCGCGCGGCAAGGGCTTGAAGGACGGCGAACTGGTCTGGGTCGAAACCGAGACCGGGCGCAAGGTAAAAGGTCGCATCAAGCTGACACGCGCGATTCATCCGGAGGGCCTGGGCATTGCCGCCTGTGCCGGACACTGGGCCGAGGGCATGCCGGTGGCCAAAGGCAAAGGGGTGATGTTCAACGACCTGCTTGAACTCGATTGGGCGCATGTCAGCCCGGTGAACCTCAACCTTGACCTGTGCGTTCGCGTCAAGGTCACTTCTGCGGAGCAGCGGCAATGAAATGGGGCATGGTGATCGATCTAAAGCGCTGCATCGGCTGTTATGGATGCCAGCTCTCCTGCAAGGCCGAACACGGCACGCCGCCCGGCGTGTTCTTTGCCCGGGTGCTCAAGTGCGAAGAGGGCGAATACCCCTCGGTGCGCCAGGTATTCCTGCCGGTGTTGTGCAACCACTGCGAAGATGCGCCGTGCGTGGACACCTGTCCGACCGGAGCGAGCTTCAAGTGGGCCGATGGCACCGTCGATGTCGACCACGACAAATGCGTCGGCTGCCGTACCTGCATGATGGCCTGCCCTTACGGCCAGCGCTATTACAACGACGGCGACGCGCATTATTTCCCGAAGGGCACCACCGCCTACGAGGAAAAAATGGTGGTCAGGCACCAGCGCAACGTGGTCATGAAGTGCAATTTCTGCCGCGACCGGGTGCAAGCCGGCAAGCTGCCCGCGTGCGTGGCCAATTGTCCGACCACGGCCCGGATTTTCGGCGACCTGGACGATCCGCTGAGCGAGGTGTCGCGGCTGATCAAGGACCGCGGCGGTTTCCCGCTGCATCCGGAGCTCGGCACCAAGCCTTCCGTCTATTACCTACCCCCATGATGCCTGCAGGGAACACACCATGACCACACAAACCGCGAAATACGAGCAGCTGATCCAGGATCTGCGCGTGCAACTGCGCCCGCAGCGCGAATGGGGTGAGGGCCGCGGGCTGTTCCTGGTGATCGGGCACTTTCTCAACGGCATCGCCGGTGGCGCCTGGCTGATGGGGCTGATATTCGACAGCGTGGCCGGACTGAGCGTGGCTTTCGTGATGGCCGCTCTGGGCGGCCTGGCGCACCTGGGGTTCCTCGGGCGCCCGGAGCGCTTCTGGCGCATGGTCTCGAGGATGAAGTCGGCGTGGATCTCGCGCGGCTTCCTGGGCTTGAGCCTGTTTCTGGCGGGCGCTTTCCTGTACCTGGTTCCGCAGTTGATTCCCGCGGCGCCCTGGAGCGCAGGCTCCTTGATCGCCCAAACCGGCTATGTGCTGGCCTTCGTGGGCATGATCACGCTGATCGGCTACATGGGGTTCGTGTACACCGCCTCCAAGGCGATTCCCTTCTGGAACTCACCGCTGCACCCGGTGCTGTACATCGGTCATGCCCTGCGTGGCGGGGTGGCGGCCTTGCTGGTGGTCGCGGCATTCAGCGCCCCGGCAGGCGGTGCGGAGCAGGAGTTGCTGTGGATGTGGATCGCCGTGACCTCGACGGTGGCGGTGCTTTTTGCCATCGAGATGCATGGTGCGTTCACCAGCGGCAATGAGGCCGCTCGCGGTTCGGTGCGCACGCTTCTGGCCGGCAGCATGGCCGTGTATTTTTATATCGGCACGCTGGCGGTCGGTGTTGCGGTACCGGCATGGCTGGTATTTTCCGGCTGGCATTCGCTGCTGCACGCTCGCGATTTCATGGCATTGATCGGCGTGGCCTCGGCCGTGGGCGATTTCTTCCTGAAGTATTCGGTCATCCGCGCCGGGACGCACCTGCCTTTGTGGACCCGGCTCAGGCCGCAAATCTAGTCAGCCACCGGACCCAATGACGGGCCCCTGTTGTGACACTCACCATCGAGGAGTAGACATGAAAACCGCTCTACGTTTGGCAGTCTGCGTGATCGCCGCCGGCATCTCTACATCGTTACAGGCACAAGTCGATTCTGTGCAGAGCTATCCGGCCAAGCCGATGCGCGTGATAGTCGGAT
>CAIOLO010000112.1 GCA_903859155.1 uncultured beta proteobacterium | reverse complement strand
CGGTCGTACATGAAACCGCCGTCGCATAAATCTCGCGCCGGCTGCCAGAAGCAGCGCGGCAAGCTTTTGGCCGCGCGGTCGTACATGAAACCGCCGTCGCATAAATCTCGCGCCGGCTGTCAGAAGCAGCGCGGCAAGCTTTTGGCCGCGCGGTCGTACATGAAACCGCCGTCGCATAAATCTCGCGCCGGCTGCCAGAAGCAGCGCGGCAAGCTTTTGGCCGCGCGGTCTTCTTACTAATACTAATCATCATGCGCCGTATCGTAGTCATGCAACAAACCTGGCATGCCGGGGATGCACTGCTGCGCGCCTCGGCCGGTGCCGCTACCCGCATGAACACCGAACTGACCGGTTTGTTCATAGAAGACATCAATCTGCTGAATCTGGCCGGCATGCCCTTTGCATCCGAGGTGTGCTTTCCCTCTGCCACCCGCAGGGAGATGGATGTCAGCCGGCTGGAGAACTCGCTGCGCGCGCTGGCAGGAGAGGCGCAGCGCGCGCTTGAGGCTATCGCGAGGCGCACCGACCTGCGCTCTTCGTTTCGGGTTGCACGCGGCCACCTTCTGGCCGAACTGCTCGCCGCAGCATCGGCAACCGATGTGGTGGTTGCGGGTGCGTTATCGCGAATTTCGCCGCTGCCAGAACTCTCGGTGGTTTGTCTGGCCGGCGTATCGAGGGCCAGAATCGCCGCACTTATCGAAGAACTTGCACCCTGGGTGCGCGGTCGCATCACGATCGTCGTGCTGGAAACCGCTCTCGACACGGCGCGAAGCTGGGAAACGGAGTTCCGCGAACTCCTCGGGAGCGGCACTCTGCAACACCGCGTGCGGGTGCTCGCCCCGCGAAACCAGCAGGACCTCGAAAGGCAGCTCAGACACCCGGCCGGACAAGCAGCGTAACCACCTTTACACCGGGGTCGGCAGGATCATCGGCAATTGAAAAGCCCAGTCCATCGCAGAGGTCGAGCATCTTGTGGTTGTGCGCCAGCACATACCCGACCATCACCTCCAGGCTGCTCTCCAGGGCGGCCTCGATCAGCACCGTGAGCAGAATCGTTCCCAGGCCCTTTCCCTGCCAGGTATCGGCAACCGCCATCGCAAATTCGCAGCTGCTGCCGTCGGGATTGGAGACGTAGCGGACGACGCCCACCTGGCGACCCGGCACATCCCCCATTTGCAGCGCGATGAAAGCCATGTCGCGGTCGTAGTCGATCTGGGTGAAGCGCGCCAACATCGCCGGTGAGAGTTCGCGCAGGGCATTCATGAAACGCAAATAACGGCTCGTTTCCGACAATCTCCTGACAAACTCCAGTTCCATTTCCGCATCCTCGGGACGGATCGGGCGCAGCAGGAGCGGCGTGCCGTCCCTCAACAGGACTTCGCGCGCCAGCTTGACCGGATAAGGGTGTATTGCCAGGTGGGCATAGCGCCTTGCTGCCGGCAACCGCCGCAGCAGTATGCGGGCATCGACCGCCACCACGCCAAGCTCGTCGGCGATCAGCGGTTTGATGTCAAGTTCCTCAATCTCGGGAAGCTCGCACACCATTTCGGAGACGCGCAGCAGCGTGTCGATCAGGGCGTGCATATCCGCTTCCGGCATATGGCCGGAAGCGGCGAACATGCGCGAAATCCGGGTGTCGCGAATCATGTCCGCGGCCAGCTGCTCATTGAGCGGCGGCAGGGAAACGCTGCGGTCGCCGGGGGCTTCCACCGCTATGCCTCCGGGTCCCAAAGTGATGGCCGGCCCGAACACCGGATCGCGGGTCACGCCCAGAAATAGTTCGCGACCATTGGGCTTCTTGACCATGGGCTCGACGTTGACCCCTTTGATACGCGCCTGCGGGCGTTGCTTCGCCACGCTTCGCAGGATATCCGCATAGGCTGCGCGCACGCCGTCAGGCGAGATCAAATCCAGGCGCACGCCGCCGACTTCACTCTTGTGGGAGATATCGGGCGAATCAATCTTCAAGGCGACTGGAAAGCCGAACCCCGCGGCCAGGCTGAGCGCCTCCTCGACCGAATGCGCGGTGGCAGCCTGCGCCACCGGAATATGGAATGCCGCGAGCACACGCTTTGATTCGGTCTCGTTGAGCAACGCGCGTCCCTCGGCGAGTGCGGCATCGATGAGACGCGATGCCGCCCCGAAATCGGCAGGATCCCGCTCGCTCAGCGGGCCCGCAACCTGTAACAACGCCCGCTGATTGTCGTAGAACGATGAGATATGCGCAAACATCTGCACCGCAGGATCGGGGGTGCGGAACACCGGAATTCCGGCCTTGATCAAAAGCGCCCGGCTGGCGGCCACGCTCGCCTCGCCCATCCAGCAGGCAATCACCGGCTTGGCGTTGCCGGCAACGACGTCGACGACGGCCCGGGTCACTTCACCGACGTCGGTGACCGCCAACGGAACCAGAATGACCAGCACCCCGTCCACACCATCGTCGGCAAGGCATGCGGCGACCGCGGCACGATAGCGCTCGCCGTCGGCATCTCCGATGAGATCCACCGGATTGCCGTGCGACCAATTGGCGGGCAAGACCTGCCGCAGCGCCTCCAGCGTTGACATCGAAAGGTTTGCCAGTGGCAGGCCCAGATCACAGGCGCGATCCGCCGCCATGACCCCCGGTCCGCCGCCATTGGTGATCACGGCCAGACGTTTGCCTGCGGGACGGATGTGCGAGGCCAGCGCCTGTGCCGCGGCGACCAATTCGCCCACCGAGTAGACGCGCACCACGCCTGCGCGCCTGACCGCCGCGTCGAATACGTCGTCCAGCCCTACGATGGCGCCAGTGTGCGACACTGCGGCCCGCGAACCGGCGGGGTGGCGGCCGACTTTCATCAGAATCACCGGTTTGCCGCGCGCCGCCGCACGCAGGCTGCTCATGAAGCGGCGTGCGTCGCGAACGCCTTCGATGTACAGCAGAATCTGTTCGGTGTGCCGGTCGGCGGCAAGGTAATCGATGATCTCGCCGAAATCGATGTCGGTCGAACCACCCAGCGATATCACGCTTGAAAAACCAATGCCATTGGGCGCCGCCCAGTCGAGCATGGCGGAACAGACCGCGCCGGATTGCGATACCAGACCAAGCCCCCCCGACATGACCACGCCGCGCGCAAAAGCCGCATTGAGTCCGATTTCCGGTCGAATTATCCCAAGGCAATTGGGCCCGATCATGCGCATGCCATGACGGCGCGCATTTGCCAGGGCGCGCGCCTCTAGCCTCGCGCCCTTCGGCCCGGTCTCACCGAAACCGCCCGTGATCACCAGCACTGCCCGGATGCCGGCGCGGCCGCATTCGTCGATGAGCCCCGGGACCGTATCCGCAGGCGTGGAAATCACGGCCAGATCCACCACTTCAGGCAGCGCCGCCACGTTGGCGAAACAGCCTACGCCGCGAACGCTCCGGTATTTGGGATTGACCGCGTAAAGCCCCCCCCCATACCCGGCGGCGAGCATATTGGCGACCAGCACTTCGCCGATTCTGCCCTTGCGCTCGGTGGCTCCAACCACGGCGACCGAGCGCGGCTCGAACAAGGGGGTCAGGTAATGCCTTCCGTGCGAATCCATGGCACAGCCATGATGCCTGCTTATCGGCTGGCGATATTGAGGCGCATCAACGGCGCCAGTACCAATTTATCCAGCCGGGGCACCCTGACCGATGTCGCGGGAACCGCACCCCCTGCAACCTCGTGCCGCGTCTCTTGCGCTATGTCAATGCCACCCCCCTCCATTCCGCCTAGGATTTTCCGGTCGGATCCGCCGGCACCTGGTTTTGGTCAAATAACCGGAGACTGGACATGAGCTATAAGAAAATTCTCGTTCCCGTGGACGGAAGCGATACCTCCAATGCGGGTTTGAAGGAGGCCATCACACTGGCCGCCACGCTTGGGGCGCGCCTGCGCGTGATCCACGTACTGGATATGACGTCGATTCTAAACATTCCCGAGGGCGGCACCGACTTTGGCGCACTTGAGAATGAAATCAAGCGCGCGGGAACAAAGATTATCGAAACGGCGCTTGCCACCGCCGAAGGGCAGGGCGTGCGCGCGGATTCCGCGCTGCCAAAAACACACGGCACACTGGTTGCGGATGGCATCGTTGAAGAAGCCAGACGCTTCAAGGCGGATTTGATTGTGATCGGCACGCACGGTCGCAGCGGTCTCAAGCGCATGCTCATGGGCAGCAATGCCGAACAGGTGGTGCGCAGCACACAGGTGCCAGTGCTGCTGGTCCACGGCCCGGAGAAGCGTGCGCCGCAGCGCGGCAAATAACGCCATAGACCTTCACCACAGAAACCGGCAAAGCATGCGCATCGGCGTCCCCAGGGAAATCAAGGTCCACGAATACCGTGTCGGCCTCACGCCGGAGAGCGCCCGGGCGCTGGTCGCCGATGGCAATGAAGTTCTGGTGGAAAGCTGCGCGGGAAGCGGCATCGGCGCGAGCGACGTTGAATACCGTGCGGCGGGCGCCACCATCGTAGCCACGGCCGCTGAGGTCTTCGATCAGGCCCAGCTTGTCGTCAAAGTGAAGGAACCGCTGGCAAATGAGCGGGCGATGCTGCGTCGCGAGCAGGCGCTGTTTGCCTACCTGCATCTCGCCCCGGACCCCTACCAGACCCACGATCTGCTGGCCGCCGGCGTGCTCGCCATCGCCTATGAGACGGTCACCGCGCCCGATGGCAGCCTGCCGCTGCTGGTGCCGATGTCGGTCATAGCGGGCCGCATGGCGGCACAGGTCACGGCCCGATTTCTGGAGCGCCCTCAAGGAGGCCGCGGTGTCCTGCTCGCCGGGGCCCCCGGTGTTTCCCCCGCGCGCGTGCTCGTCCTGGGTGCGGGCACGGTGGGCAGGAGTGCCGCGCGTATTGCCATCGGCATGGGCGCCGAGGTTGTCGTGCTGGATCGATGGCAACAGGGAATCGATGGGTTGGAATCAGAACTCGGTCCGCGGCTGCAAACAGCACTGGCCACACCGGAACAAATCGCCTTGAAATTGCCCCAGGCCGACGCCGTGATTGGTGCCGCGCTGGTGGCAGGTGCCGCCGCGCCGAAATTGCTGACGCGGGCCATGTTGAAAACCATGAAAACCGGGGCACTCCTGGTGGATGTATCCATCGATCAAGGCGGCTGCTTCGAAACCTCCCGCCCCACCACGCATGCCGATCCGGTTTTCACGGTCGATGGAATTCTCCATTATTGTGTGGCCAACATGCCGGGCGCGGTCCCGCGCACCTCGGCATACGCTCTCAATCAGGCCACCCTGCCGTTCATCAGAAAACTTGCAAGTCTGGGCATTGTCAAAGCCCTTCGCGAGGACGCACACCTGCGCAACGGGCTGAACGTCTGCGCCGGCTCGGTCACGCAGGCCCAAGTCGCCGCGGCGCTGGGCTATTCCTGGCTCGACCCGCTGAAGGCTCTGGATAAATCTGCCTGAGTGCTTGCGGCGCTTGCCGCTTGCTGCAGGTGCGCAGCGATCGCCCGCACCCGGGCAAGCAGGACGGACAATTCCGCCTCGGTTTCAATGCTGACGGCGTAGGCCAGCTCTGCAGGGTCAAGCGGCTCTTCGCTGACCCGCTGTTCTTCGAGAACCGCGACACCCGCTTCCGAAGCGTCGTCCATCCCGGCATCGCGCCGGGCGACACGGCGGCGCATTTCGGCATGCGAGGCGCGGCAGGTTACGATCACAAACGGCGCGCGCAGTTCACGCGCAAGCTCGCGAAACTCCTCGCGCAACGCCCGCCGCAGGAAAGCCGCGTCAACGATTGCCGGGTAACCGGAATCGACAACGTCTCGAACCAGACCCTTCAAACGCGCGTAAGTTCGCCCGGTAATGTCCGGCGCGTAGATTCCCGCATCAAATCCCGAGTGAGTGCGGGCGCGCGCCGCCAGCCCATGCAGGCGTTTTCGCTCCACGTCGGAGCGCACGCGCATGGCACCGGCACATTCGAGCAACGCCTGCGCCACAGTGGACTTGCCGGAGCCCGCAAGGCCGTGCATCACCACCAGCGCGGCCTGACGCGGTCGGGCGATGTGCTCCGCAAGACCGATATAGCTGCCGTATCCGCCTTCGCGCACCTCTCCCGGATCCACCACGTCACCTGCCTGGTGCGCGCGGATCAGGACGATCTTTGCCCTGACCAGCGCGCGATAGACGAGGTAATAGTTGAGCACCCTCAAGCCATGGTAGTCGCCGGTCGCCTCCAGCCATGCGTTAAGAAACCGCCACGCCTGCGCATCGAGCCGGTGCTCGAGCAGGTCCATCACCAGGAAGGCCACCTCGTTCATGAGGTCTATCCAGCGCAGTTCGGCACTGAACTCGATGCAGTCAAACGGCACCGCCCTCCCCTCTACGTACGCGATGTTGCCCAGATGCAGGTCGCCGTGGCATTCGCGGATAAATCCGTCGCGCGCGCGTTCGGCAAAGGCCGTGCGCAGACGCTCACCTTCGCGCTGAGTCCAGGCACGCAGCCGGTCCAGTCGCTCCTTCTGGGCCGGATCCACGAGGTATCTTGCAATCTCATCGAAATTCGAAAGCGCCGGCGCAACGATTTGCTCATGTGAACCATGGCCGCTCGAGCTCGCTGCGCCCGACAGGCCCGCATGGAATGCAGCGACAGCCGACGCAAGCGCGTCGATTCTCCCCCCGTCCAGTTCGCCGCGCCTGGCGATTTCTACAGCGAGCGCATCCTGATCAAAGCGACGCATCTGCAACGCGTATTCAAGAGCAACACCTTCCGCGCCAAGCCTGGGATGCAGGCGGCTGCCGGCGATGGGAACGACGCTCAGATACACCCCGGGGGCGGTGCGCCGGTTGAGGCGCAACTCTTCCTCGCAGCACCGGCGCCGCGCTGCGAGCGTGCTGAAATCCAGAAAAGCGAGGCGAACCGGCTTCTTGACCTTGTAGGCATATTCGCCGGCGAGAAACACCCAGGAGATGTGGGTTTCGATCATCTCGACTCGTCCGACCGGATGCGGATAGCAGGCCGGATCGAGCAACAGCGGCGCGGCAATGATATCTGCCGCTACCAAAGCACCTCGCTCACGGGTCTGCGCGCCGACCAGCGCGCTGCCTGACCGGTTCCGACGCGCAACAGTATGTGGGGATAGGCATCGCTTGCGGCCCTGCGAGTGGGCAATTCGGAATCCATCGATACAGGAGGTTGTTCCGGCACCGGCGCGGCCTCCTTCAGGACAACAACAGAAAATCCCGGGAACGGCTTCTGAGCGGACTCAGTGGCACATCAAGACAGGCACCGTCATCGACTCGAATATGGTGCGCGTTGCCCCGCCCAGCACCCGTTCTTTGGCGCGCGAATGCCCATAGGCGCCCATGATGATCAGGTCGGTACTCTGATCGGCGGCACGGGACAGAATGGCGCAACCGATATCGCCCTCGACGCTGCGTTGCTGCGACACCGACGCGTTGACGCCATGGCGAGACAGAAACAAGGTGATATCCGCGCCCGGCATTTCACCGTGTGCCTGGCGGTGCTTGTCGGCATCGAAGACCGTTACCTGTACTTCCCTGGCGCGCTTTAGCAGCGGCAGCGCGGCAGTCGCAGCACGCAAGGCCTGCGGCGAGGAATCCCAGGCCAGCATCGCCCGCTCCCCGAGCGTCTCGAATCTGCCTGCATAGGGCACCACCAGCAGAGGCGTCGAAATTGCAAGAACAAGATCCTCGGCAAAACGCGCCCCCACACGGGTTTCGATGTTCGAATCGGATTCATGCTGCGCGGCAATCACCAGGTCGGCATAGCGCGCGCTGAGTGCGACCGCGCCAACCGCGCCGCTGGCGTCCTCCCGCCATTCGCAGCTGACATCGGGAAACTGCGCCGCGGCAGCCTGAAACGCAGCCTGGGCCTCGCTGCGCGCAGCCTCCATCTGCGTCTCCCCCGCCTCCACCAGTACAGTGCTCCATTCTGCGCCTGCGTAACGAGGCATGGGCACGCCGTCGGTGGCGAACAGGCCGACCAGATGGCCACTGGATTGCGCCGCCAGACGCAGCGCCATATCCAGCCGGACCTTCCGTCGCGGATGCGCGTCAAGATGAACAACAATGGTCTTGTATTCCATCGAATGCCCTCTGTTTCGTTAAGCGGATATTCCGAAAACACGATAGCGCCTTTGAGTAACCGGCCCATTGACCGATATCAAGCGCTGCGAGGACAAAAAAATCCCGCCAACTTTCGAAGGCGGGCTTGGTGAGGACACCGCACCGGGTGTTCATGACCCCGGCACGGTCTGAGGGAGGTCCTCAACCATTACGGCGTCTGGGGGGACGCCGCAAGCTGCGAGCCGGATTTCTGGCCCACCACCTGCATACATGTCGTTATAAGCACATGCACATGAACGAGTTCAATATAGCCGGCAGAAACGTGCGGCGGGTTGATACAGATCAAACTTCCGGCGGACACAAACAATTTCTCGCACGCAAGCGAAGAGTTGCAAGCGCGACGCGGCGACTGAATCGGCCATCCCCGCTCTTGCTACTAAACGACGGGATTCTTTTATTCCACAAAATTATTCCACAAAACGATTGCCGGGCTGATAGCCGCCTGATTTTGGCGGGGTGCGAAAAAGCAATCAAACTCATTTCCCATTCGCAACTGGCCGTTTAAGCACACGTGTTGGCACGGCTAAAGAATTTTCCGGGCACGATTGCTATCGCCGCTGCCCAAGCGTTTGCAGCACAAGTCACAAGAATATTTTTCGGACGTGACGCTGCGACCGAAACCGCGATCCGCAATAGTCGCGGATTGTTTCGAATCAGCCGATTTCGAAGAAGACAACAATTGCCGGAAGCCGCATTGATTTGCTGAAGGTGTCCAAAAGTCTGTCAAAAAAAATTGATTTGCGGAACCCCATTTTTGAAATGGAAGGGGCGCTCGTCACCACACAACCCCGGTTGCAAAACGCCCGACCATTGCAAAGTGGATTGCAAATAGTTATTACTTTTCAAACAGTTGTTAATGGGCGTTGCAGATTGCATTGGCAGTGGTTTTTACACCCTCCACAAAGCGATGAAGCATCCTGCAAATACTCCAATGAATTAACAAGTTACGGCGTGAAGCAGATCCGAGAACCCTGGCACCAAACTTGCGGCTCTTCAGGTCGATTTCACTAATCGGCGCGGCGAACCCATTCAGGGCAGCAATTTGAAAATCATTGAGAGCGAGCCAATCGATCGTTTGAGGCAGCATCGCGGCATTCCTTCCCAGGTTATCTGCGAGCGCTACGGAGTCGCGTTGTTAGGCACCGGAATGGAACCGGCAAGCATTTGCAACAGCCAGGAATTCCGTGGTTTTTCTTCTGCGCATTACACCATCGACGGAACACCGGTGCTTCGACGCTTGCATGAAAGTGCAGGCCTTGTACCTGCTGGAGGCATCGTCATTCTCAACCAAGACACGTACGCGATTTCAAACAGGGCTCCCGATCGCCCGGTTTTCCCGAGCGTTCTGCTCAAGCCCTGTGCGGCAAAGGTTCAGTCAATTCAAATGGCAACAAAGGAGATACCTGCATGAAACTCACCAGACGGGAATTTATCATGGCGTCGGTGGCCGGCGGCGGTATGCTGATAAGCGGTTTGCCAATGGCCCAGACGAAAGCCCAGCCAGTAACCAGCGCGATGGCATTGCGCAAGGCCCAAGTCGCCGGTCCTGCCAAGGGCGAGTGGGTGTCAACCGCTTGCCAGGGCTGCACCCAGTGGTGCGCAATCCAGATCTTCACGGAAAACGGCCGCGCGGTGCGGGTGCGTGGCAATCCGGCAAGCCTGACCAACCATGGCTACGTCTGCCCCAGGGGGCACCTGATCCCGCAACAGACCTACGATCCGGACCGAATCAAGGTGCCGATGAAGCGTACCAATCCACTGAAGGGCCGCGGTGTCGATCCAAAGTTTGTGCCCATCACCTGGGATGAGGCGCTGAACACCGTCGCCGACAAGATGCTGGAACTGCGCAAGAACAACGAGGCGCACAAGCTCACCTACATCCGCGGCCGCTATTCACCGACCTCCACCGACCTTCTTTACGGCACGCTGCCGCGAATTTACGGAACCACCAATTACTTCTCCCACAGCGCCATCTGCGCCGAAGCGGAGAAGATGGGACCGGGACTGACACAGGGCTTTTTCGGCTACCGCGATTACGATCTCGCCAACACCAATTGTCTGGTGGCCTGGGGCACCGACCCGCTTGCCTCCAACCGCATGGTACCCAACACCATTCACCGCTTCGGTGAAATTCTCGCCCGCGGCAAGGTCATCGTGGTCGATCCGCGCCTGTCCAATTCGGCGGCGAAAGCGCAGGAATGGCTACCGATCAAGCCCGGGACCGACGGGGCGCTTGCCGGTGCGATTGCCCATGTATTGCTCACCGAAGGCTTGTGGAACAAGGAATTCATCGGCGATTTCAAGGACGGCAAAAACCTGTTCCGTGCCGGGCAGTCACTTGACGAGGCCGCCTTCGCCGAAAAGGAATCCCTCGGCCTCATCAAATGGTGGAACCTGGAACTGAAAGACCGCACCCCGGCCTGGGCTGACAAGGAAACCCTGATCCCGGCCGCGCAGATCGTGCGCGTCGCGCGCGCGATGGGCAAGGCAGCTCCCAAGGTGGCGGTGTGGATGGGTCCGGGCGTGGCGATGAACCCGCGCGGCACCTACGCAGCAATGGCGGTGCATGCGCTGAACGGCCTGCTCGGCTCGATCGACGTCGAAGGCGGCACGCTGCAAAGCTCCAGCGTGCCGATCGGCGCGTTCCCGAAATTGGACGCCTACCTCGACGACATCGCCAAGGGCTACAGCAAGTACAAAAAAATCGACGGCCGTGGCGACAAAGACATGCCGGCGATGATGAATGCCCAACCCGGCAGCGGCGTGGTAACCAACAACATTGCCAATGGCATGCTCAAGGACCCGGGCGCGGTCAAAGTCCTGATTTCCTCCTGGAGCAACTTCAACTTCTCGGCAACCGACCCCTCGCGCTGGGACAAGGCGCTCACTGCCGTGCCCTTCTTCGTGCACATGGTGACCAACGCCTCGGAGATGACTCAGTTTGCCGATATCGTGCTTCCTGCGACCTACAACTCCAGCGAGGGGTTCTCGATCGTCACCAACATGGGCAACCTGCAGGGTTACGCCACCATCCAGCAGCCGGTCGGAAAGCGGCTGTGGGACGTGAAGCAGGAGGAAACCGAGGTGGTGTGGCTGCTCGCCGAGAAACTCAAGGCGAAAGGTTTCCCCAACCTGTTCGATTACTACTCCAAGGAGTTCAAGGACCCCGAGACCGGCAAGCTCCCGGCCAATGAAAAGGAGTTCACCGAAATCGCAGCAAAAATTTCCAGCGCACCGTTATGGATGCCCAAAGAGCCACTGCCAGGCGACAAGTTCACTGGCTGGGCGGATTTCCGCAAGAAGGGGATGTACAGCGGCGCGAAATACAGTTTCAAAAAAGGCTGGGGCGGCAAGTTCGCCACCGTGTCCAAGAAATTCGAGTTCTACAGCGAAACCGCGAAGAAGGGCCTCACCGAACACGCCACGAAATACAAGACCACGGTGGATGACATCCTCACCGTATCCGGATACGTGGCGCGCGGCGAGATGGCATTCGTGCCCCACTACGAGCCGCCCAAGCGCCACGGCAGCGTCGCCGAGTATCCGTTCGACTTCGTCGATTACAAGTCGCGCCTTAACCGCGAGGGCCGCTCGCAGAATCTGCCCTGGTACCAGGAATTCAAGAAAGTCGATCCGGGCGACCAATCCTGGGATGACGTCCTGAAGATGAATCCGACGGATGGCGCAAAGCTCGGCCTCAAGACTGGCGATTCAGTGAAAATCACCTCCACGGCAGGGTCGATCATCACCAAGCTCAAGCTCTGGGAAGGGGTTCGGGCCGGCACCGTTGCCAAGTGCTACGGCCAGGGCCACTGGGCCTACGGCCGCGTCGCCGCGAAAGATTACGCCAAGGCTCAGCCGCGCGGCGGCAACAACAACGACATTCTGGTCGACGACTACGATCGCTTGAGCGGCGCAACCGCCCGCAACGGCGGCTTCACCGGCGTCAAGGTCCAGAAAGTCTGATTCCCGCACAACCGAATTGAAGGAGAAAAACAATGCCTAAATATGGAATGGTCATCGACCTCCAGAGATGCGTCGGGTGCGGAGCCTGCGCGTTTGCCTGCAAAGCCGAAAACAACACCCGCAACCGCGCCGACGGTCAAAGCCACAACTGGGCGGACTTCCTCATGAAAACCGAGGGCAGGTTCCCGAATTCGCGGCAAATGGTGATGCCGGTGCTGTGCAACCACTGCACCGACGCCCCCTGCGTCAAGGCCTGCCCGGTCACGCCCAAGGTGATGTTCAAGACGCCCGAAGGCATCACCATGCACGACGCCGAGCGCTGCATCGGTTGCCGCATGTGCCAGAACGCCTGTCCGTACAGCCACGCCGAACTCGACGACAAGAGCCTCAACGGCGAAACCTACAGCGTGATCAGTTTCAACGCGCAGGATCGCGATCCGCAGCCCTACTGGAGCGACAAGACGCAGATGATCCCGGGCTGCACCGCCTCCGGAGCGGAAACGGCCCAGGCGGCCGGGGCCGCTCTGCCGGCGATGAACGAGTTTGCGGCGGGAGACGTAAAGGCGATCCGCAAAGCGGGGATAGTAGAGAAATGCACCTTGTGCCATCACCGCGTGAGCAACGGCATGCAACCGGCCTGTGTCGAGGCCTGCCCGGCCAAGGCTCGGATTTTTGGCGACCAGAGCGATCCTCAATCGGAAATCGCAAAAGTCCTCAAGGCACAGAAACCGTTTCGGCTGCAGGAAAATAAACGGACTCGTCCGAACGTGTTTTACGTCGGCAAATACAGCGCAAGGACCTGATCTCGACGCGCGTCCTGTGTAAACTGGGGGCGGTTCAATCCGCCCCTTCTCATTTCAGGAATCCACATGCCGATTTACGATGCCGACAGGGCAAGCGCCCGTGAGGATCTTTGCCGCTTTCTGGCTGCCTGCCATTACCAGTTGGGACCGGAGTTCGCGGAGGAAATGGTTTTCGATTCCATGTTCAATGCCGCAATTCGCATACACCCGGACCTTGCGGCATACGCAAAGCGGCTCGGCGATCTGTATGCCTCTGAAGGAACCGAAGAACTGCTGCTCGATTACACGCGGCTCTTCCTCGGACCCACCGAAGCCATCGCCCTGCCCTACGGATCGGTCTGGCTTGAAAAGGACAAGACACTCATGGGCGACTCAACCATGGCGGTCCAGGCGCTGTACGCAGAGGGAGGGTTCGACATTGACGAAGCGTTTCGCGAACTGCCCGATCACATCGCTGCTGAACTGGAGTTTCTCTATCTGCTGATCTTTCGCGAAAATGAAGCCCGCCGGGAAGGCAATGTCGACGCCCTCAAGGCCAGAGCGGCGCTGCGCAAACGCTTTCTCGAGGAGCATCTCGGCCGCTGGATCGAACCCTTCGCTGCAGCCGTGGTCGCCGGTGCACAAAGCGGCTTTTATCGTGCGCTTGGCGAATTCACCGCCCGTTTTGTCAGAATGGAAGCCGAGGACAAATATGCAGACTGATCCGCGAAACCAGTGCGCCCGGGCTGCAAGAGTTTCCCGGATGGCATAGCAGCACCGCCAATACTCTATTCGCCCGACCATCTCTTTATCCGGCAGCTCCCACTAGCCTCGCGCCGGGAGTGCCGTAATATTGGCGCCATGAATACCACCCCAATCCAGAACCTGTCTGATACGACGCTGAAGCTGATCCACTCCCGCCAGCACATTTCCCCCAAGCGGCTTGGCGATCCGGGGCCGGACCCGGAACAGGTCGAAAAAATACTGGGTGCTGCAGGTGCGGCGCCCGACCACGGGCTCCTCATTCCCTGGCGCCTCGTGATTATTCCCCAGGAACGACGGCACCTTCTTGCCGAAACCTTTGCCGAAGCCCTGGTTGAGCGCGACGCTGGAGCAACCGAAGAACAAAAGCAGGAGGCTCGCGAAAAGGCTTACCGCGGCCCGCTCCTTGTTCTGGTGATCGCCCGATTCGACTCTACGCAGGACTCAGTCCACCCGAATGAAAGGCTGATATCCGCCGGCTGCGCAGTGCAGAACATGCTGCTCGCCGCTCATGCAATGGGCTTTGGCGCGGGACTATCGAGCGGCAGGGGATTGAATGCCCGGGCGATGAGGCAACTGTTCGGATTGAATGAGCAGGAGCAGCCGCTTTGCTTCATGACCGTGGGAGCGGTGACAAAGAGCAAACCGCCGAGAACACGGCCGGGAAGGGGCGATTACACCTCCACGCTGTGAGACGTCCGCTTGGGTATGCGCCTCTCAGAAGGGCTGCACCCCCAACTCCTTGACGATGACCTCCCATTTTTTCGCGTCGGCGGCGATGAACTGTGCGAATTCGTCCGGCGTTTGCGGCTGGGAGGGTTCGAGCCCCGTCGGCGCCAGGCGGGCCCGGTATTCGGGGCGGGCCTGGATGTCGGCAATGCGCCTGTTGAGAAACAGCACGATGTCCCTCGGCACGCCCGCGCCGGTGATGATGCCGAACCAGTTCTCGGAATCGAAGCGGGTCAGGCCGAGTTCCACGAACGTGGGCAGATTGGGCAATCCGCTCACCCGCCGCTGCGCGACGGTGGCAATGCCCTTCAACTGGCCCGACTGGATCAGTTGCTTGCTGTCCACCAGTGTCGAAAAAGACAGCTGCAGCACGCCGCTGATCAGGTCCGCCCGCACCTGATTGCCTCCTTTATAGGGGACATGGGTCATGTCGGCACCTATGGTTCTCCTGAACAGCTCGCCGTACAGGTGCGAGGTCGTGCCCGTGCCGGGCGAGCCGAAACTCAGCTTGCCGGGGTTTGCTTTGGCGTAGGCGATCAGTTCGGCCATGTTGCCGGGAGGCAGGTCCTTATTGACGGCGAGCACATGCTGCACCCGCACCAGAACCTGCACCGGAGCGAAATCGCGCGCCACATCGAAGGGCAGCGATTTGTAGAGCGCGGGATTGATCGACATGGTGGCGCCAGCACCGATGCCCAGCGTATAACCGTCGGGGGCCGCACGGGCGATGCTTTCCATGCCGATATTGCCGCCGGCGCCGGCGCGGTTCTCCACGACGAACGGCTGCTTCAGATCCTGCTGCAACTCGGCCGAGATCAGCCGAGTGAGCACATCGGTCGCGCCGCCCGCGGCAAAGGGCGCGATGAGGCGCACCGGTTTCGACGGATAGCCGGCGGGCGCCTGGGCGAAGCTTGAGCTGACGGCGCCAAGGGCGAGGGCGGTTACGAAAACGAAGTGTCTCATTTGAGGTCTCGTCGCAGGAATCCGGGCAATGTAGCGCAAAACCAGATCCGGCGTCGGCATCTTCGCAATTTTTATTAATTATCTTTCTATGCCATTTACTGGCGTGCCTTTTTTTACTTTTTCAATCCTTTTTATGTAATATCTCACTGCTATTGAACCTCCTAGCGATGGAAAGCCTCGATCAGCACGAACAACATGTTCAGCGCGATACCGGATGCGAATGCGCTGTTGAAGTTCGCGGAGGCAGAGTCGTGGTCATGGCCTGATTTCAAGGCCGGTCTGCCTTGCGACGCAACCGGCCAGCTAAACGGCTATTCAGCATCAGCAGACCGACAACCATTGTTCGATCTTGTCGCGGCTGGGCACACCGCCTGCATGCACCACCTTGCCATCGATCACCACACCCGGTGTAGACATGACGCCATAGCCCACGATGTCGCGCATTTCCTCCACCTTTTGCAGCGTCACAGACACGCCCTTGGCTTTGGCGACCTGTTCGATCAGAGCGACAGTAGTCTTGCACTTGGCACAACCAGTCCCGAGAACTTTGATATCCACGGAAATCTCCTTTGAAATTTGAACTCAGTTGGAATCAGAAAACTTTTTGGAATTCGTCAGGCTCGCCGGCGCGTCGAAACCGGCGGTGCTGTACCCCGGGGAAAAGCCATCGCCCGGCGCAGGGGGTAGAACGATAGCGGGGTCGAGCATTGTCACAACACCGCGTTGAACACATAACCGACGATGAGAATCCCGCTGGCGACAACACCAACGAAAGTGAGGATCAGCCGGATCTTCAGCACTTTGCGCAGAATGATCATCTCGGGAAGAGACAGCGCAATCACGCTCATCATGAAAGCGAGCACCGTGCCCAGCGCCGCGCCCTTGGCGAGCAATGCCTGCACGATAGGGATGACCCCGGCGGCATTGGTGTACATGGGCACTCCTATCATCACGGCAAGCGGCACCGACCACCACGCGTCCTTGCCCATGATCGACGCCATGAAATCCTGCGGTACCCAGCCGTGGATGGCGCCACCGATGGCGATGCCGGCAACGATGTAAGGCCAGACCTTGCCGACGATCTCACGCACGCTGGCAAAACCGGCATCGATGCGTTCCGGCAGCGACAGCTGCGCGACACCGGCCGAGATCTGTATTCGCGGCATGTCGCGCACCCAGTCTTCCAGGTAAGGTTCCATCTTCAGACGGCCGATTATCCAGCCTGCGACAATGGCCACGGTGAGGCCCAGGCCCATGTAGAGCAGCGCAATCTTCCAGCCAAACATCCCGAACAACAGCGTCAAGGCCACCTCGTTCACCATCGGCGCCGAGATCAGGAATGAGAAGGTCACGCCCAGGGGCACGCCGGCCTGCACAAAACCGATGAACAGCGGAACCGCGGAGCAGGAACAAAACGGCGTCACGATGCCCAGGCTTGCCGCCATCGCGTTGGCCACTCCCTCACTGCGACCTGCCAGCAGCACTCGCGTGCGCTCCGGCGTGAAATAGGAGTTCACCATACCCATGATGAACACCACCAGCGTGAGCAGCAGCATCACCTTTGGCGTGTCGTAGAAGAAGAACTGCAGCGCGCCGCCCCAGTGACTGTCGCGATCGATCGGTAATGCCATCACAATCGCCTCCGATAGCGGGATCAGCGATTGGTAAAGAAACCACCAGATCAGCACTGCCAGCAGCAAAAACACTCGCGGACTTTGCCGTGGAAGTTGCTGGGTTCGTTGAGAAAGAGTCAATTCACTCATGATGAATTCCCTTCACGCCAACATAAGACAACCGACTTCACCGGAAACACCGGCTGCCCGGGACGCATGTAGCCAACGCACAAACCCGTCGAGTCTGGATGCGCGAAACGTATTACCCGAACTGTTTGGCAGCACACTTAAGCACCGCAGGAGGGGTATCAGATAGCCACGCACCTGCCACTCCCTGGTATGCCAACCACCGTGGGACATCATCAAAGAACATCTGTAAGCCGATCTCTGTTACCTGAACTCACAAGCTGCGCGAGTCCCGGTTCACCAACCGGGTCAACGGCTAACCACGGGATCAGTGCACAACGCATCCCCGGCACATCGGCCACGCGACGGATAAATGGCAACTCATATGCGCCGCGCTGACAAAGCAACGGGTCGTGCGTACCACTGGCAAGAAGGGACTGATTAATGACCCAGGCGTAGGGTTTGATCCCGGCACGCGCCAGATCACCTTGCAAGCGCTCCGCCTCGTGTACCGGCGTCGCTTCCGGGAGTGTCACGATCAGCACCCGCGTGTAGTCCTGGTCCCGCAAGCGCGGCAGCAACTGCCGCACCGACTCCGGCATAGCGCCCTGCGTGCGCATCACTTCCCGGTGGTATGCCTCGGCAGCATCGAGCAGCAGGATGGTATGTCCGGTGGGCGCGGTATCGAGCACCACGAACCCGTCCCTGCCTCCATCCACGGTTCGGGCAAAAGCGCGAAACACCGCGATTTCCTCGGTGCAGGGCGAGCGCAGATCCTCTTCCAGCATGGCGCGCGCGCCCGCATCCAGAGTTTTCCCGGCCTTTTCGAGGACTTCGCGCGTGTATTGCGCCACTTCGTGAACCGGGTCGATGCGCGTCACCGTAAGACCGGGAACATTGCCATCCAGCGTTGCAGCCACATGCGCAGCCGGGTCGGTCGTCGATAACACCACCTTGCCGCCGCGTCGGGCGAGCGTCAGGGCGATGGCCGCAGCGAGCGTGGTCTTGCCGACACCGCCCTTGCCCATGGTCATGATTACGCCGCATCCCGCCTGTGCGATTTCTGCCACCAACCCGGCAAGTCCCGGGGGCAGCCCAGCGGTCGGAAAATCTTCGCAGGCAGTTGAAATCTCCGCGACATCCGGATGCGCCATCAGGCGAAGCGCCTGCAAGCCGACTGTGCCCCTGGGCAGGAACGTAATGGTGACCCCGGGCAGGTTTGCCAGCGCCTTGGGCATTTGAGCCAAAGCCGCGCTCGCCCGGCGCGACATGGCCGTGGCGATCGCATCATCCCGCCTGTCGGTTGCAAAGACTCCGTTGATGACCAGGGTCATGTTCCGAATCCCCAGTTCCGCCAGTTCGGCACGTGTGCGCTCGGCTTCGCGAAATGATGCGGCCTCGGGGCGGCTGACCAGAACCACTGCCGTCTCCGCCGGATTCGACAGTCGCGCCACCGTCGCCGCGTACAAGGCCTTCTGCTTTTCCAACCCGGCCAGCGGCCCGAGGCACGAAGCACCGCCAGTCGCAGTGGCGATGAATTCACTCCACGCCGCCGGTAACGTCAGAAGGCGCAGCGTGTGCCCGGTCGGGGCGGTATCGAAAATAACGTGGTCGAAATTCGAAGTTGCGGCCGGGTCGCCCAGGAGTTTTGAGAACTCATCGAAGGCCGCTATTTCCACGGTGCAGGCGCCGGAGAACTGTTCTTCCATGCTTTGAATGGCGGCAGCCGGCAAAATCCCCCGGTACGGGGCCACCATGCGCTCGCGATAGGCATGCGCGGCCGCTTCCGGGTCGATGTTGAGGGCAAAAAGCCCGCTCGCTTCCGGGATTGCAGTAGGCGCCTGACCCAGGGCAACACCCAGCACCTCATCCAGATTGGAGGCAGGATCGGTGCTGACTATCAATACTTTCCTCCCCCCATCGGCCAGAGCAAGGCCGGTGGCGCAAGAGAGCGAAGTCTTGCCAACGCCACCCTTGCCGGTAAAAAACAGATACCGGGTCTGAATATCCGGCAACGCCATGATCAGATTCTCCTGCTCAGCAACAACCCGACTTGGGCGAGCAGCAGGCGCTGGCGATCTTGATCTGGGGTTTTTCAGCGGAGTTCAGGGCAATCCCCAGTTTCTGCGCCAATTGCTGCCGCGAGGGATACATGCCAGTGGACACGATATGGCCGTCCACCGTAAGGATGGGCAGCCGGTCCATGCCTGCCTCCATTTCCTTCAAGACGGCGGGGTTGGAAGCGAAGACCTGCGGCTCCTGGCCAAGATTGTGGCGCTGAACGACAACACCCTGTTCCTGCGCCCACATCAGGTCGGCGGCAAACTGGGGCAGCACAGGATCGACTTCGACGCCACAAACGCCGGTGGAACAACACATGGCGGGATCAAACACTTCGAGTTTCTTCATGGAACTTCCTCTATTGAATGTCGACCCTTGCCCTCTAGGCATGTCTTGGCAATGGGGCGGATGTAGAAATGAAATACTTCTTCTGCAGCCATAGCGCGACGTTGACCAGACCGATCATGACCGGCACTTCGACAAGAGGCCCGATGACCGCCGCAAATGCAACACCCGAGTTGATCCCGTAGACCGCCACGGCAACGGCAATGGCCAGTTCAAAATTATTGCTGGCTGCGGTAAAAGAAAGGGTTGCGCTCTTTTCGTAGCCGGCCCCCAGGCGCATGCTCATAAAAAACGAAAAAACAAACATGACCACAAAATAAACCAGCAGCGGAATGGCGATGCGCACGACATCCAGCGGAATGCTGATTATCAGTTTGCCCTTGAGGCTGAACATGACAATGATGGTGAACAGCAGCGCAGCCAGGGTAATCGGTCCGATTTTCGGCACGAAACGGGTGTGATACCAATCCTTCGAAACGAATCGCAACATAACCACGCGAGTCAGCACGCCTGCAACGCAGGGAATGCCCAGATAGATGAACACGCTCTCGGCGATCTGCCTGATCGAAATATCGACAACGGAGCCCGTCATGCCGAAGTACGGCGGCAATACCGTGATGAACAGCCAGGCATAGGCGCTGAAAAAAAGCACCTGAAAGATGGAATTGAAAGCGACAAGACCCGCCGCGTACTCTGTGGAACCCTTGGCAAGTTCGTTCCAGACGATCACCATCGCAATACAGCGGGCTAGACCGATCATGATGAGCCCGACCATGTACTCTGGCTTGTCCTGAAGAAAGATCAGCGCCAGCGCGAACATCAGCACCGGACCAAGGATCCAGTTCTGAACAAGTGATAATCCCAACACCTTCCAGTCACGGAAGACATCGGGCAACTCCTCGTAACGCACCTTGGCAAAGGGCGGGTACATCATCAGGATCAGCCCCGCCGCAATGGGGATGTTGGTCGCCCCCGCCTGAAAACCGTTGATAAAATCCTCTATGCCCGGCACATAAAACCCGAGCCCCACACCCAGGGCCATGGCGGCGAAGATCCAGACCGTCAGATATCTGTCGAGAAAAGAGAGTTTCTTTGTAATGGCGCTCATTTGCTTTTTTCCGGAAAAACGGATTCATTAGAAATGCCAGAACCGGGAAATGCGCGGCTCTGGCCCTTTCAGGGAGTGGCCTTGCGCAGACGCCCCGCGCGACCCGCCGCGGTACTGAAGGCGGCGGTCTTGGGGAGGCAGGCTTTACCCCCGCAGCAATTTTGTGTCAGGAACACAATCAACTCATCGATGGCGGCGTAGTCGGCGCAGTAGCGAATGAAACGGCTTTCCTTGCGCCCTTGAATCAAACCCACCCGGCTCAGGTGAGCAAGGTGGAACGACAGGGTAGCCGGAGCCAATTCGAGTTGCTCGCCGATCACAGTCGGGTTCGCGCCATCAGGACCGGCTTCCACGAGCAGACGAAAGATTGCGAGCCGGGATTCCTGACCCAGGGCGGCTAGGCGTTCGGCGGCGTTTTGCGATTCCATATTTCTATGATTATAGAACTAATATTGCGGGCCGATTCCGTCTTTCTTTCAGATGGCGGGAAATGTTGGTCTGGGTCGCGCCAAGCTCATCGACGATTTGCGAGACGCCCATCTCCTGCTCGCAGACAGCGCGCATGATTTTCAGCCTCATCAACGCGGAGAGCACGCGAAAGCGTGCCGCGAGCGCCTCGAATACATCGTCGGCATTTTTCAAGTTTGCACCCACGGCTTTCTATTAGTCTTAATACTATATGCGCATATGCGCATGGTTAATAAGACCATTACTTGACAAAGGTCAACACCGAATCCCTGCATCGGTGGAAGATAAACTCAACCAAGCTTCGAACCCAATTGAAACCGAGAGGGGTGCCAGTTCATGCCTGTCACTGCGCAGCAAATCGTCAGGAACTTTGCCCCATCCTGGTTTGCGGCGGTCATGGGCACCGGTGTTCTGACTCTGGGCGCGGCATTTCTAGGCCACGAATTCCCGCCGCTGGCGACGGTGGCAGGCGCATTGCACCTTTTCAACATCGCGTTTTTCCTGGTTTTGCTCCTGCCATGGATGCTGCGCTGGTTCCTTGCACGTCCGCAGGCAGCAGGATCGCTGGTTCATCCCGTCGTCGCGAGCTTCGTTCCCACCGTGGCAATCGCGCTGCTGGTGCTTGCGGCGCAGTTTCTTCAAATAGACAAGGCCGCGCAGATTGCGCTGCCGCTATGGTGCCTCGGCGCCGCGCTCGCGTTCGGTTTCAGCATTCTCATTTTATTCAACCAATTTGTCGGCGAACATGTGATGCTCGATCACGTCACCCCGGGCATGTTTATACCGCCTGTCGGCCTGGTGGTGATTCCCGTGGCCGGCGCGCCACTGGCGCTAGCCGCAAGCGGCCCGGCGCAGGGCTGGTTGCTGCTTGCTTCCTATATCGCACTGGGAAGCGGCGCACTGCTGTGGCTTGCGCTGCAGGCAATCACCATGTACCGATTTGTCCTGCACAAGCCGGTACCAGGCCCCCTCGTGCCAACCTTCTGGATCAACCTGGGGCCGCTGGGCGTGATGCCGATCAGCATCATCGCGCTTGCAGACGCCTCGCCTTTTATCGTCGACAAAGCGCCGTTTCATGTCGCGGCGCTGCTCCTCTGGGGCTTCGGCACCTGGTGGCTACTCATGGCGGCGCTGCTCACCTGGTACTACTGGAAGCGCGGCCAGTTGCCATTCGCCTTGTCCTGGTGGGCATTTACCTTCCCCACCGGCGCTTTCGCCATCGCATCGTTCAAGCTGTCGGTTGTGGTGCCGCTGCCTGGCATCTTCAGCGTCGGAATCGTCGCTTATGGCCTGCTGGTGATGTTCTGGACCGTGACCCTGGTACGCAGCGTGCGCGGCTCAATGGACGGCAGTTTGTTTCAGCCACATTGATGGCCGCAGGGCTGGCCACAGCCAGCCGGTCAGGACAGGCGCGCAATCAGTTCGGTGATTTCTTTCACCTTTTTTCGATCCCCGCCCGCATGCGTCTCGAGCATGCAGGCCATCATCTTGTAGAACACCCGATCCAGTGCCTTGCGGCTGGCAGACATCTGCTGCCCGATCTTTTCACATTCCTCTCCGGAATCGATCATTTTTTGCAGGCCGCGCAGTTGCCCTTCAATTCGTTTCAGCCTGAGGATCAGATCGTTGCGATAACCGACTTCCATTGATGCCGCCATTGCATGCCTCTTGCGTGAAGTGTTGACAACATACGGTAGGGGGTATAGTATATGGCCTCGTAACTGCTGTCAACCCGACCGCAGTTAAATGATGCGCTCGGCGCGCGAAGTGCGTTTGCTCACCACATGAAACGAAAGGAACAGAATCATGAAACTCAATGTCGGCGGCGTGGACCGGATTGCTCGCGTTGTAGCCGGGCTTGCACTTATCGGCCTTACCCTGGCCGGAGTCATCGGCGTATGGGGCTGGATCGGCATCATTCCGCTGGCAACCGGCTCGTTCAGTTTCTGTCCGCTCTATCCCCTGGTCGGGATAAGCACCTGCGCGGCAAAAGAAAAGGTCTGAGCAATATCGGCAATCCGAACAGATCAGAACTCAGCGATCTGAATTGCATTAACCAACATCTCGATGCCCCTCCCATGAAAAAAGCTCTGTTACTGTTTTTTGTTTCCTGGACCCTGATTTCCGGTTCCATACAGGCTGCCGGCCTCGAAACCGAGACGACCCTGCTCTCGCCCGGCTCTTTGAATTACGTTGCCGATGCCGTTATCGAAGCGGTACGCCAGAGCACGCTCGCCGCCCAGGTGGCGGGGCGCATTACCGAACTGGGCGCGCGCGCCGGGGACAGGGTCAGCGCCGGGCAGGTCCTGATCAGGATCGATGCCACCGTTGCCGCTCAACAGGCGGCCTCGAGCCAGGCCCAGGTGGCCCAGGCCCGTGCGATGCTGGATAGCGCGAAAAGCGAATATGAACGCAGCAAGCGGCTCCACGCCAAGCAGTATTTGAGCGCCGCCGCCATGGAGCGCGCCGAAGCACAATACAAGGCAAGCGCCGCGCAGTCCGAGTCGATGATTGCCCAGGCGAACGCCTCGGCTACGCAAACAGGCTTCTATGTGGTGCGCGCTCCCTACGCCGGCTGGGTGGCGGAAGTAACCGTTGAGCGCGGCGACATGGCCATGCCCGGGCGCAACCTGCTCACGGTATTCGACCCCTCGGCGCTGCGCGTCACCGCGCAGGTTCCCGAATCCGTGCTGCCGAACCTGAAAGCCGGTGCTGAAATCCGCATCGAACTGCCCAACGCAGCGGAGGCGCTGCGCTGGCAAACCGCGCGCCGATTTACCGTGCTTCCCGTGGTCGATGCCGTCAGCCACAGCGCGACGGTTCGCGTCGACCTTCCCGCCGGCATGGCCGGGGCATTACCGGGGCAGTTCGTGCGCCTGCACCTGCCGGCAAACACAGGCACAGCGCGGCTCAACGTTTCAAAGCGCGCCGTCGTGGTACGCGGCGAAGTTGTTGCGGTCTATGTGGTCAATACCGAGGGCCAGGCGCGTTTGCGCCAGATTCGCCTGGGCCGGGAGTTCGGCGACCGCGTCGAAATTCTCTCCGGACTGGCTTCGGGCGAGCGCATTGCGCTCGATCCGGTGGCGGCTGCGGCGCAGCACTAGGACCTGATCTTGGAAAATCCAGCCACTCCAGCTGCAATGGGCGTCTCCGGTCGCATTGCGCGTTTTTTTCTACAGGCGCAAATCACGCCGCTACTCGCCCTGGTAACCCTGCTCCTTGGCGTGTTCGCGGTTCTGGTGACCCCGCGCGAGGAAGAACCCCAGATCAACGTCACCATGGCCAACGTGCTGATCGCCTTTCCCGGCGCCTCGGCCAAGCAGGTGGAGCAATCGGTGGCGGGTCCCGCTGAACAGGTCCTCTCGCAGATAGCCGGAGTCGAACATGTGATGTCGCTGTCGCGGCCCGGCATGGCGGTGATCACCGTGCAGTTCATGGTTGGCGTGCCGCGCACCGAGGCCCTGGTGCGCCTGTACGACACCATCCATTCCAACCGCGACTGGCTGCCTGCGGGGCTGGGCGTGGCCGAACCGGTGGTCAAGCCCAAGGGCATCGACGACGTACCCATTGTTGCCGTGACTCTCTACGCAAAGCAAGAAGGGCTCGGCGCCTACGATCTGGAGCGCGTGGCGCACGCCATGGAGACCGAGATAAAACGCGTGTCCGGCACGCGCGAGGTGGTCACTCTTGGCGGACCGGGACGCGCCATCAATATCCTTCCCGATCCAACGCGCATGCGCTCGGCTGCCATCACCATGATGCAATTGCGCGAGGTGCTGCGGGGCGCGAATCTGAGCATGCCCACCGGACAGCTGGTAGACCAGAATCACGCCATTGCCGTGGAGGCGGGCCCATTCCTGCAGGATGCACAGGCGGTCGGCGACCTCGTCGTGGGAGTATCGAGCCGCAAGCCGATTTATCTGCGCGATATCGCGGTAGTGCGCGACGGGGCGCCGACACCAGAGCGCTATGTCTGGTACGGCATTCCGGGCAAATCCGGCGGCGAATATCCCGCAGTGACCATTTCGGTCACCAAAAAGCCCGGGCAGAATGCGGTGGACCTGGCCGAACGCGTGCTGCAACGCGTCGAGCAGTTGCGCAACACCGTGGTTCCGGAAGGCGTGGAGCTTGCGGTTACGCGCAATTACGGCGAGACGGCCAACGACAAGGCCATGAAACTCATCCAGAAACTGGTGTTCGCCACGCTCTCGGTGGTGGCGCTGGTCTTCCTCACGCTGGGGCGGCGCGAAGCCGCCATCGTCGGCCTCGCGGTAGGCTTGACCCTTACCGCAACCCTGTTCGCCTCGTGGGCCTGGGGATTCACGCTAAACCGTGTAAGCCTGTTCGCCCTGATCTTTTCCATCGGAATATTGGTCGATGATGCCATTGTGGTGGTGGAGAACATTCACCGCCATATGAAACTCAGTCCCGGCGAATCGCTCACCACGATCATTCCGCTCGCAGTGGACGAAGTCGGCGGGCCGACCATTCTCGCCACCCTCACCGTGATCGCCGCGTTGCTGCCAATGGCATTTGTCAGCGGCCTGATGGGCCCCTACATGAGCCCGATCCCGATCAACGCCTCGATGGGCATGCTGATATCGCTGGCGATCGCCTTCGTGCTCACCCCGTGGCTGGCGCGGGTGTGGCTGCGGCCGGCCCATCACGGACTGGCCGAAAGACTTTCCGCCAGGCTGCATCCGTTTTTCGCGCGCCTGTTCGCGCCGTTCCTGGATCTTGCCCGGGGAGGCGCAAACCGCCTCAAGCTGTGGATCGGCGTCGCGGCGCTGATCGTCATGTCGGTTCTCCTGCCTGCAACGCAGTGGGTGGTGCTGAAAATGCTCCCGTTTGACAACAAATCGGAGTTCCAGGTGGTGCTGGACATGCCCGCGGGCACGCCGGTGGAGCGCACTGCGGCCGCACTGGGCGAGATGACGCGTTATCTGGCCAGCGTGCCGGAGGTCACCAATTACCAGGCCTATGCGGGATTGGCGTCACCGATCAACTTCAACGGTCTGGTGCGCCAATACTACCTGCGCGCCGGCGACGAACTGGGCGACATCCAGGTGAACCTGGTCGACAAGCACCACCGCAGCGAACAAAGCCACGTGATCGCCTCGCGCGTGCGACCGGAACTGACGAAGATCGCCGCAGCCTACGGCGCGGTGGTCAAGGTCGTCGAAGTGCCGCCGGGGCCGCCGGTGCTCTCGCCGATCGTGGCTGAAATTTACGGCCCCGACGACGCAGGACGGCTGCAGACGGCCCGCGCAGTGCGCAAAATATTCGCGCAGACGGCGCATGTCGTCGATATCGGCGATTCGGGCATAGCCGATGCCCCAAAGTACCTGCTGGTGGTGGACCAGAAAAAAGCGGCGCTGCAGGGCATTCAACAGGCCCAGATTGTCGCCACGCTGCGCGCCGGACTTTCCGGCGAGGATGCCGCCTACCTGCATGATGCGAGCAAATATCCGGCGCCACTTCGGCTTCGATTGCCCGCCTCGACGCAAGGCGACCTTGAAGAAGTGTTGAAGTTTGGCGTGCAGGGCGCAGAGGGCCGTATCGTCCCCTTGCGCGAGCTGGTGCGGGTGGACAAGTCGACGGTGGAGCAACCGCTATATCACAAGGACCTGCTGCCGGTGAACTATGTCGTGGGCGACGTGGCCGGAGGAACCGACAGCCCCCTGTATGCGATGTTTGCCATGCGTTCGGCCCTCTCGCAACTGGATCTGCCCGGCGGGCGTCTGGCTGAATTCTTCATTCGCCAACCAGACGACCCTTACCGCGGATACTCGATCAAATGGGACGGTGAGTGGCAGGTCACCTACGAAACCTTCCGCGACATGGGCATTGCCTACGCGGTCGGCCTGGTGCTGATTTACCTGCTGGTGGTAGCGCAGTTCGGCTCCTACCTGACGCCCCTGGTCATCATGGCGCCCATACCGCTGACCATCATCGGCGTGATGCCTGGCCACGCGCTGCTGGGCGCCCCGTTCACAGCGACCTCGATGATCGGGATGATCGCGCTCGCCGGGATTATCGTGCGCAACTCGATATTGCTGGTTGACTTCATACAGCTGGAGATCGCCGCCGGCACCGAGTTTTCAGAGGCAGTCATCCGCTCCGCGGCGACCCGTGCACAGCCTATCGTGCTGACAGCGCTGGCGGCGATGCTGGGCGCCTTCTTCATTCTCGACGACCCGATCTTCAACGGTCTGGCGATCTCACTTATTTTCGGCATTTTCGTATCGACGCTGCTCACGCTGGTTGTCATCCCGCTGCTTTACTACACCGCCTACCGCAAGAAATTCTCAACCCAATAGGAGCCCCTCATGACATCCTGGCAAATCACCCGTGTAGTCGCCGGAACCTTCATCCTGCTGTCGCTCGCCCTGGGAGTGGTGGGCAGCCCGATCTTCCACAGCGCCTACTGGCTCTGGTTCACCGCATTTGTCGGCGCCAATCTGCTGCAAAGCGGATTGACCCAGTGGTGCCTGATGGAGGTGATCATGCGCAAACTGGGCGCGCGGGCCGCGGCCTGAGGCACAGGCGATAACGCCGTCCAAGGAAGAGCATCGTGAAACTCACGCTACCCACACTGTTCGTTGTGCTTGCGATGGCCGGGCAGCCGGCCCAGGCCCTCGACCTGATGGACGCATTGCGCGCGGCCGAAAGGCATGATCCTGAGTTTGCCGTCGCACAAGCGCAGGCCGATGCGGGTCGCACACGCGGTCGCCAGGGCAAGGCCCTTTCGGCGCCCCAGGTGAACGCCACCCTGGGCGCGGGATACCTGGATCAGCAGACACAGACCCGCGGCGCGGCTTTCTCGGCGCCCGGGTTCGGCAATTCAACGGGCGTTGGCTTCGACACCAGTCTGAATGGCGGCAGCAGTGCGCGCTGGGCGATCAATGCACGCCAACCGCTTTATGACCTGGAACTGTCCGCCAACGCACGCCAGCTCGAGCGCGGCGCCACGGTGGCCGAGGTGCAATACGCTATTGCACGCCAGGAATTGTTCATGCGCGTTGCGCAGGCTTACTTTGACGTTCTGCTGGCGGACGACGCAGTGGCCCTGGTAATGCGCCAGAAGGCAGCGGCGCAGCGCGCCCTGGAGGAGGCGACCGAGCGCTTCGATGCTGGCGACACGCCGGTGACCGACATGCGCGAAGCGCAGGCCCGCCTCGACGCGATCCTGGCACAGGAACTGGCCACGCAAAGCGACCTCGAGCTCAAGCGCGCGGCGTTCACCGACCTGACTCAACTCCAGGCCGGCAATCTCGACCGGTTTGCTTCGGCGAGGACATTGTCCGTTGCCGAACTGGAACCGCTGGAGAACTGGCTTTCGCGCGCGGCTGAACGCAGTCCGGTCATCACCTTGCTGAGCCTGGGCGCCGAAAACGCCAAGGATGAAATCGAGAAATACAAGGCGCTGACCTCGCCCAAGGTTGATATCGTGGCGCAGATCGGCATGGATCGCACCCGCGGCAGCGGGGATTTCGGCTATGCGCAAACAGCGATGTCTAACCGCGTGGTCGGCATACAGGTATCGATTCCGCTGTTCACCGGCGGAATGCGCGATGCAAAACGCGACGAAGCTTCGGCTCTGGCCGAACGCGCTCAGGCAGACCTCGCGCGCACGCGCCAGATTGTCGAGCGACAGACACGAACCGCCTGGACGGCCGTCCGCGTGGGTGCGGCCCAGGTTCGAGCCTTCGAGCAGGCGCTGGTCTCCGCAAAAAGCCGCATGGACGCGACCGAACTGGGCGTCGAAGCCGGCGGCCGCACCACTCTCAACCTGCTGGACGCACAAACGGCGTACCACACCGTGGAGTTCAACTGGACACGCACACGCTATGAACTGTTGCTCGGCCGCATTCGACTGGCAGTGGCGGCCGGCGAAGCGGGCGAACAAACCATCCAGAGCGCAGCCTCAGCGCTTCTCACGCAATAGCGGCTTGCCAATCAAGCTCTACCTTGAGCATCGTTTCTGACAGAACCCCTATAATTGCCGCACTTGTCCAATGCCGGAGCGGCGTTCAGACCCGGCGCGCAGTTCATCGCCGGCTATGCCACTCGTAGGTTTTCTTGTCCTCGTAACTCCGGACGCCTCAGGCTGGAGCGAACGATAGAAAGGTTTGCAAGCGATGGTGCGGCACAGGCGGCGCTTTCTTGATGCTTTTCTTCACCTTCCCATCTTTCAGGCGCTGCGCTACCGGGAATACCGACTCATCTGGTACAGCCAGCTTTTTGTATCGATGGGAACCTGGATGGATGAAGTTTCGCGTGGCTGGCTGATCTACGAAATGACCAACTCCGCGGCTCAATTGGGCCTGGTGCGAGGAGTGCAAATTATTCCCTTTCTCCTGCTGTCCCCCCTGGCAGGCAGCGCCGCCGACCGTTATTCCCGAAAAACCCAGCTGGTGATCGCACAGGTTTTGAATGCGCTGATTTACTCGGCGACTGCACTGCTGGTGTTCACCGGCATGATTCGCCCCTGGCATGTCTACCTCACTGCTTTTCTGACAGCGGCCGTGCAGGCGTTTCAGCAACCGGCGCGCTCCGCCATGGTTTCCGACGCAGTGCCGCCGGGCCACCTAACCAACGCCATCGGCCTCAATGCCCTGATGTACAACGTGGCGCGAAGCACAGGCCCGGCCCTGGCAGGCGTGCTTATTGCGGTATTCGGCACAGGAAGTGCTTTTTTGGCGCAGGCTGTGTTTTTCTTCCTCTCAACTTTGTGGGTGCTGCAACTGAACACCCCGCAGCACTCCTTAACGGGGGCGGACCAGCAAAGCGGAGGCCGGGAATCTTTTGCCCGCAGCATCGTCGAAGGTTGGAAATACAGTTGGAGAAATCAGGCGGTTCGCGCCGGCCTTCTGTGCACGATGATGTCATCCCTTTTCATCGCACCCTTCACCACGCTTTTGCCGGTATTTGCGCGCGATCTTCTGGGCGTCGGGGCCGATGGTCAGGGTCTGCTGCTTACCGCCATGGGAATCGGAGCGCTGTGCAGCGCCATCCTCATTGCCTCGGCCGGTGACAAGCTCCCAAGGGGAATGTTGATGCTGGGATCGGTGATGATCTACGGCGTCATTCTGATGATTTTTGCGGCATCCCCGTGGTTCGGACTGTCGCTCGTGATGATGGGCTTCGCCGGGCTGTGCCACGTCCACTCAAACTCCCTGGTGCAGACTGTCATTCAGTCTCACTCACCTGCCGAATTTCGCGGCCGCATGACTGCGATATTCAACATGAACCAGGTATTCGTCACTATCGGAAGCCTGCTCATCGGGACTTTGTCGCTGGCCCTGGGTGCGCGCTGGGCCGTGGTTGTCATGGGCGCCATCGGCTCCTTGTCGGTGTTCATCATATTCGTGGCAATGCCGCGCGCACGTCATATCCGCTGAATGCCGACGCGATAAATGCTGCGGGGCGGGTTTCCCCGCCCCGGCCATCGAAGCACCGGATCAGCGGTTGCCGGCGCCAGGCGGCGTGAAGTGCCGGCCATGACCGCGCTGCGGCCCGTAGCCCTGGGGCAGCGTAACTCCCTTTTCCTTGGCGCGCTTTTCCATTTCTGCGTGGTTCGCTTGCGCGAGTTTCTGGCGCTCCTCCGGTGTTTTCGCGCTGCGCATTTTTTCCCGCAAAGCGGTGTGCTCCTCCGGGGTCATCAGTTGCTGGCCGAGCGCCGCTCCGGCGGACCCACCGTGCATCATCATGCCCGCTCCCATGCCGCCCCTCATGCCGGGCCCCATGCCGCCACCCATCATGCCGTATCCCATTCCACCGCCCATGGGTCCGGGATGCGCAAAAGCCACTGCCGCAAGACCCAGGCTAAGCGCGGCGACAACGCCGGCAGCCATTTTGTAGGAGTTTTTCATGATCAGATCCTTTTCAGAGTTGTGTAGAAATCAATTTGCTACGGAATCCATTTAATCAGGCAGTTGTAAGCCTCTAATGTCGTAAGGTGCGAGTTTTGTATCGCTGACTTGCAGTCCTCGTGCTTGATACACTGCGATACATTTCCCCATCCCGAAAAGAATGGTTTGACGCAAGATGGCGACATGAACACACCGGACCATGTACTGATCGTTGATGATGACAAGGAGATTCGCAATCTTTTGCAGGAATATCTGCAAAAGCAGGGTTACCGTGTGACCGCCGTTGCGGACGGCAAATCCTTGCGCGCCGCTCTGGAGCCCGGCCACCCGGATCTCATCGTGCTGGATGTGATGCTGCCGGGCGAAGACGGCCTGCAATTGTGCCGGGACCTGCGCACGCGTTCCAACCTGCCGATCATCATGCTCACCGCGCTCGGCGAGGAGACCGACCGCATTATCGGGCTGGAGATGGGCGCCGACGACTATCTGGCCAAGCCGTTCAACCCGCGCGAACTGCTCGCGCGAATCAAGAGCGTGCTGCGACGCTCGCGCTCATTGCCGGAAAATCTCGAACCCGAAGCGGTCAAGTCTTTCCGCTTTGCCGGCTGGACGCTCGATGCCGCGACACGCAATCTCACCTCGCCCGATGGTGTGGTGGTGCCGCTTAGCGGCACCGAATTCAAGCTTCTGCGGATTTTCCTTGCCCACCCCAACCGGGTGCTGACGCGGGACCAGCTCATTGATCTCATGATCTCGCGCGATGCGGGACCGTACGACCGCGCAATCGACGTCCAGATAAGCCGCCTGCGCCAGCGGTTGCGCGAGGATGCGCGCGAACCCGCCATCATCAAGACGATCCGCGGTGCGGGTTACGTTCTGGCGGTGCCGGTCGAGGCGGAGGGTTAATGCGCCTTTTGCCGCGCTCGCTGTTCAGCCGCCTGGTGCTGGTGCTGCTCGGTGGCCTGCTGACCGCGCAGCTGATGAGCTTTGCGATACACATGTACGAACGCGGCGAAGAGCTTTCGCAGTCCAGCGGCATGCAGGCGGCGCAGCGCATCGCCGACATTGTGACGCTGCTCGATACGCTCGAGCCGGCTGAGCGACTCCGCATCGTGCGGGTGTTCAGCGCGCCGCCGCTGGCAATCGAGCTCGATGCAAAGCCGTTGGTTGCGCAGGATTCGGCAGCGGAGCAAGCCACCCGGGCGGCGCTTTTTGGCGCCATGCTGCGTCGCTTTCTCGGAGACGAACGTTCGGTTGCCGTGGCCGTGACCGCAGGACCGGCCCTGCCACTCTACGCGGGGAACAAGGGCGGCCCCAGAGGTATGGGTATGGGTATGGGTATGGGCTTGCATTCCCCGGGGATGGTACCGGGTGCCGGAATGCGTCCCCGCGCGCAGCCCGGCCTGTCTTTCGTCGCCCAGGTGCGTCTGAGCGACGGAGCGTTGGTCAACTTCGATTCGCGGCAATCGGAGCAGAGCGCCGGCTGGCCCTACCGGCTGCTGGCGAGCCTTGTAGTGCTGCTCGCCGCGGTCATCGTAGTTTCGCTGGTCGCGGTGCGTTGGGCGACACGCCCGCTTAATGCGCTGGCTGATGCCGCCGATGAGTTGGGCCGGAACATAGATCGGGCGCCGCTGTCGGAGTCTGGCCCGCTGGAGGTGGCGCGCGCGGCACGCGCATTCAACACCATGCAGTCCCGCTTGGTCCGCCACCTGCGCGAGCGCACCGCAATGCTGGCGGCGATGTCGCACGATCTGAAGACCCCGATAACGCGCCTGCGGCTGCGCGCCGAAATGCTCGAGGACGGAGATCTGAAAAGCAAAATCGCGCAGGACCTCCAGGAGATGGAGTCGCTGGTCCACGCCACGCTCGATTTCATGCGGGGATTGGAAAGCGCGGAAATAGCGCAGCCGCTCGACGTGATGGCTTTGCTCGAAAGCCTGCAGGCCGACGCGGAAGATATTGGCAGTCAGGTTGCCGTCAAGGGCAGCACCACCAGCACTTACGTCGGCCGGCCACAGGCACTGAAGCGCTGCCTCGGCAACCTGATCGACAATGCTCTCAAATACGGGAAATCCACGACGATTCTGGTCGAGGACGACAAACAACATCTGGTGATCCGCATACAAGACCAGGGCTCCGGCATTCCCGAAGCAGAACTTGAGCGCGTGTTCGAGCCCTTTTATCGCATCGAAGGCTCGCGTGGCCGGGATACCGGCGGCACCGGATTGGGCTTGAGCATCGCGAGAAACATCGCCCAGCTGCATGGGGGCACGCTGAGCTTGCGCAATATGAATAAAGGCGGTCTTGAGGCTGTGCTGACGCTGCCAAGGCAATGAGATATCGGCGACAATCGGGCAGCGACGCGCGTTTCACGGCGACTTTTGGCGCATGGAGCAGTATGCGCAATGCCTCGGCAGGTAGAATGTTTTTTCCTCGGTAGCCCATTTATGAACAGCCCCGTCAGCAACGTTCGCCTGAATCTCAGCCTGCTCGTCGCCTGCCAGGCGATGCTGTTCACCATCAATTCGACGCTGATCGCGATCAACGGCCTCTCGGGCCTCGCACTCGCACCGATGACGGCGCTGGCAACACTCCCGGTTACTTGCTGGATTATCGGGTCGGCGCTCACCACCATACCTGCCTCGCTCCACATGAAACGGGTGGGGCGCCGCATCGGGCTCATGCAAGGAGCGGCCATCGGCATTCTCGGTGCGATGGTATGTGCCGCGGCGTTGTGGATGCATAGCTTCTGGTTGCTGTGCGCCGGGATGCTGGTCTACGGCGCAAGCAACGCCTTCGGCCAGTACTATCGGTTCGCCGCCGCGGACGTATCACCCCCGGATTTCCGCGCCACAGCCGTGTCGCTGGTACTCGCCGGCGGGTTGATCGGCGGCGTACTTGGCCCGACCACCAGTCGCATCACGGTGGACCTGTTCGGCACCAAATTCGTCGGCGCTTACCTCGTGCTGATAGTTTTCGCCTTGATCATCATCGCCCTGCTCAGCCGGACCCGCATCCCCAACCCAACAGCCGCCGAGCAGGCAGCCACCGGACGACCATTGAAGGAAATCGCACGCCAACCCAAATTTATCGTTGCCGTGACCTCCGGCGCCATCGGCTATGGCGTAATGAACTTTCTCATGGTTTCTTCGCCGATCGCCATGGGCGTCTGCGGCCACCCGTACGGTGACGCGGCTTTCGTGATTTCCTCCCACGTGGTGGCGATGTTTGCGCCCTCTTTCGTGACCGGCATGCTGGTTAAGCGCCTTGGCGTGGTGACGGTGCTGTTCGCTGGCGCGCTGCTGAACATCGGTGCGATCTCGGTCGCCCTTTCGGGCATCACGGTGGCTAATTTCTGGTGGGCGCTGGTACTGCTCGGAGTGGGATGGAATTTCCTCTATATCGGCGGCACCAGCCTGCTGCTCGAAACCTACCGGCCCGAGGAACGCGCGCGGGCGCAGGGCGCCAACGAATTCGCCATCTTTTGCATGATGGCCCTGTCCTCTTTCACCTCCGGGCTGATTGTCACCAACGCCGGCTGGGAGAAAGTGAACCTGGCGGCGTTACCGCTGATCGGCATCGTGCTGGTGGCAATCGCGTGGCTGTGGTTGACACAACGCCCGGCGCGAACCGCGGGAGCTTGATCTGGTCTCAGGCGATTCTTTGAAAATCAAGGCCTGATGCGGCTCTTCGAGCGCTTTCCCGATATAAGAGAAATCTGCGATAGACCCTGGGTTTGCTATCGAATCGTCCGCCATCCCCGGCTGCCGGGACAACTCCGCTGCGTCGGGAAGCAATCAATAGATCCACGGCAACAGCTTGCGCACGCGCAGCGCATAGTCGCGATATTCGGGAAAGCGGCTGCGCAGCAGGCTCTCCTCAAAGGCACTCTTGCGATCGAAGAAAAGCAAGACCACTGCACCAGATAACAGTCCCGGCAGGCTCAGCCAGCACGCGGACCAGCCGAAGCTCGCAACAATCAGACCGCTGTAGATCGGGTGGCGAACCCACCCATAGATGCCCGATCGCCGCAGGTGCGCACTGGCGAGCGGCCGGGGAAACGGAGTGAGCGCGCTACCGAGCGCGAGGAGCCCCGCGACCCCGAGCAGGATGCCGAGTGCGACGAGCGCTGCACCGGCGAACTGGATGGCGTTCGCGCTATTGATAGACGCAGCGCCCCAGACCAGTGGCACGGCGAAGGTGCCCAGCATGACCGGCGCCTGGGCAAGCACCCACCAGCCGCCACGCGCGGCAAATTCGTTGCCTTCCGCTTTCATATTTGTCGCCCGGATCCTGCCTGCGTAAGGCGAAGGATAACCTCGCCGACGGCATCAGTGTGTGTCGGCATGCGTCGTCTTCGTCAGCCTGCCATCGTCCAGATGGTAGACGGTATCGAAGCCCTCGATCATGCGGTGGTCATGCGTCACGGTGATCACCGCCGACTGGCGTTCGCGCGCGATCTTTCGCAACAATGCCATCACCTTCATGCCGCGCTCGGTGTCGAGCGCGGCGGTGGGCTCATCGGCGAGCACCAGGCGCGGCTCATTGGCAAGGGCGCGGCCGATCGCCACGCGCTGCTGCTCGCCGCCCGAGAGGTTGGCCGGCAGCGAGTCCGCCCGATGGGCGATCTCCAGGTAGCCGAGCAATTCCCTGGCGCGCCGCCCCGCCTCACGCCGCCCGACGCCGTTGATCTGCATGACCAGCGCGACGTTTTCTCGCGCAGTGAGAAACGGAATCAGATTGTGCTGCTGGAAAATGAAACCGATATTCTGCCGGCGGTAAGCGCGCTCATCGATTCCACACGGGCCGTCGTTGTATATCTCGCGGCCGTCCATGGCAATGCGCCCGGTGGTCGGCTCCAGGATCAGGCTTATCGCCAGCAGCAGCGTGCTTTTGCCCGAACCGCTGGGACCCAGCAGCGCCGCGAGTTCGCCCCCCTCGACGCTGAAGGTCGTCGGCTTGAGCGCCTGCACGGCGAGTTCGCCCTGACCGAAAGTCATCGAGACCTTGTCGACTTCAAGGACCGGCATGTCAGCCTCCCAGCGCCAACTGTGGCGGCGTGCGCAGGGCATGCCAGATCGCCATCAGACTCGCGAGCACACCGCCTGCGAGCATCACCGCGAAGGTGGCCGCGGTCTCCTCGGCAAGAAAGGCAAGCGTGCGCGGGAATCCTGGCGCGATCAGTTCGCGCAGGCCGTAGGCCACGGCGAAGCTCGCCAGCGTCAGCGCGAGCGACTGCTCCATGATGAGCCGGACGATCACCCAATTCGGAGCGCCAATCAGTTTCAGCGTGGCAATTGACCTGATCTTCTCGATGGTCAGCACGTAGACGATTAACGCAATGATGACGATCGACACAAGCACCAGCAGGACGCGAAACAGCCCCAGCACCGCAGACATCTTGCTCAGCCGCCCCTCGAGCATCAGCCTGCGCTCCTCATCCGTTGAATAGACATTGAAGTACAGCCAGTCGCGCATGTGCCGAGCAACGCTCTCCCCGTCCGCCCCCGGCGCTAGCCGCACCAGCACCGCATTGACGGTATCGCTGTTTGATGCCAGAAACGGCAGCAGTCGGGTCGCCTGCTCGGACGAGTAACCGGCGCGCTCCAGCCGTTTGAGGTTGGCCGCGCGCGCAGCGACGAGGGCGCGGTTGTCCTGCTGGAACTGCACCTCCTGTGCGTCCGGCAGCGAAAGATAAACCAGCGGATTGCCGGCGGAATCGACCGCGCCCTGCGTGACGCCGACCACCGTATAGGCGTGCGTGCCAAGCGTCACGCCGCCACCCGGCTCCAGACCGAGCTTCTGGTCTGCGATCATTTCGTAGTGCGGCGCCGCGATCACGCGACCGCGCACGACGCGACCCGGTCCACCGAGCCCGCCGAAGACGTCGTAGCCGACAACCGTGAATTGCTGGCTGCTTCCGCCGATTTCGCGCTGGGCGGTATAGAGGACAAGCGGGCTCGCCCGCGCCACACCTGGCGTGGCCGCGATACTCTTGTAGCTGTCGAGCGGCATCCGGGAAGATTCATTGAAGGGTCCGCCGCGCCCGCGCTCGACCACCCAAAGGTCGGTGGCGGTGTTTTCGATGAGCCAGATGCCATCGGCGATGTTGCCCTGGTAGATGCCATTCATCACCAGAACGATTGACAGCAGCATTGCAACCCCGGCGATGGTGGCAATGAATTTGCCCAGATGCCGGCGAATGTCCTTGAGAGCGAGGTCCATTGGGAATCTCGGGTCAGTTCTGCACAGCGTCCAGCGGATACACGCGCATCCCGGCCTTGAAATTCGCCGCGGGACTCACCAAACGCTCGCCAGCGTTGAGGCCTTTGCTGATGAGCACCTGCTTTTCATCGGCGCTACCGGTTTCGACCGGCCGAAAAACGGTGCGCGCATCGCTGACGACGAGCACGCCTTGCTGTCCGCTGCGATCGCGGATCAGCGCTACGACGGGCACGACGATCCCGCTGCTCTCTCCCGCGAGGATCGTGACCTCCGCCTCCTGGTCGATTGCAAAGCGCGCAGGCGGTGTATTGAACCCCACGTCAACCTCGATTTCACGGGTGGCGGCATCGGACTGGCGGGCAATCCGCGCGACTTTGCCTTCATGGATTTCACCGCTGCGAAGGCGAATGCTCGCAGGCTGGCCAACCGTGACACGCCCGACCACCGATTCGTCCACTCGCATCGCTATCCAGAGCGTTGCCGGGTCGGCCAGGCGGAAAATCGGGCTGCCGGGAACCACGGTCGCTCCCATTTCGGTCTGGCGCTGGATCACCACACCATCGCTCGGCGCCGTGATGCGTGTGAAGGACAATACCGTGTCCGAAAAGCTGACTTCGTGAACCAGGGAGCGCCTCTCCGCCTCGCGCGCGGCCAGGCCGGCGCGCGCGTTGTCAAGGCCAGCTACGGCCGAGTGCTGCGCTGCGATCGACGCATCGAGCGAGGCCTGTGAGAGAAAGCCAGAGGCCAGCAGATCGGCATCGCGACGATACCTGCTTTGCGCCAGATCCAGCTCCGCCTGCGCCTTTGCCACCGTCGCCTGTGCAGCCGCCAGATTGCGCGCCAGTATCTCCTGCTGTCCGCCGGTTACCGCGCGGCGCGCCGCCAGGTCACGATCGTCGAGCAGCGCAAGCAGTTGGCCGCGCTTCACGACATCGCCGACATCCGCGCTCATCCGGGCCACTGTAGCGGTGATACGCGAACTCAACGTCACCGGCACGCGCGCCTGCATCGTGCCCGGCCCGGTCACGCGCAGTGTGACGCGGCCCTGGACTGCCTCCGCCGTCGCCACCGGGACGGCGCGCCAGAATCGAAAGTATGCGGCGCTGCCCGCCGCGACCAGTACCGCAGCAAGCAAAGCGGTGGCGATCAAGCGCTTGTATAGGGTCATTTTCCAGTCCTTGGCATCTCGTTGTCATTGCGCCAGCACGCGGTTGACCTCTTCCAGGTCATCCTCGCGCAGGGCGCCGGCAGCAGCCTTCAATCTGAGGTGGCTGTTGATGGTGTTGTAGCGCGCCAGGGCAAGGTCGCGCTCGGTGGAGAACAGTTGCTGCTGCGCGTTCAGCACGTCAATGTTGATGCGCACGCCCACCTTGTAGCCCACCCTGGTCGAGTCGAGCGCGCTTTGCGATGATATCAGCGCCTGTTCCAGCGCCGCGATCTGTGCGATGCCGTTGATCACGGCCAGGTACGATTGTCCCGACGAAAACTCGCTCGAGCGGCGCGCGTTCTCCAGGTCCTGCTTCAACTTCTCGTGATTTGCCGCGGCTTCGCGCTCCCTGGAGCGCAGCGCACCCCCGGCGTAAATAGGCATGGCGAATTGCAGGCCGACGGTACTGGATGTCTGGAAGGCCGCGACACTGGAGAATGCGGATCCGGTCAGGCTCGTCTGGCCATGGGTGACAACAAGATCGAGCGTCGGGTAGTTGGCGGCGCGGTTGCGTTTGACCTCCAGGCTTGCAATCTCGATCTGCGCCTCCTGAATCAGCACGGGGTAGCTTCGCTTCTCGGCCAGATCAACCCAATCCTCCATGCGCGCGGGATTGGGCGGGGCGAGCTGCACCTGCGGGCGCAGGGGTTTCAGGCTGGTGTATTCCTTGCCTGTGATCTGTTTAAGCGCGCGGCGCTTGTTGACAAGGTCGCTCTGCGCCGCCAGTTCCTGCGCGGCCGAGAGGTCAAAGCGCGCCTTCGCCTCATGCGTATCGGTAATGGTGGCGGCGCCGACCTCGAAGTTGCGCCTCGCCTGTGCGAGTTGCTCGGCAATCGCCGCCTTTTGCGCGCGGATGAAGGCGAGCGAATCCTGCGCCGCCAGCGCGTCGAAGTACGACTGTGCAACGCGCACCATCAGGTCCTGCCCCACCAGGCCAAAGCTTGCCTCGGCCTGCTGCACCTGAAACTCCGCCTGGCTGTATTGCAGGGAGTTCTGCTCGCGATAAAGCGGCTGCGCGAACGAAAGCAAATAGCCATGCGAGCGGAAGTCACGCTCGAAACTGGGCGCGCTCGCCGGGTTCCTTGAGTTGGAGTCCAGGTCCGTGTAGAGAGTGTTTGCCGAAAGACTCAGCGTCGGCAGCAACAGCGCGCGACCCTGCGGCAGCTTCTCGCGGCCTGCCTCGAGCGCGTGGCGCGCCGCGGCGTACATGGCGTCGTAACCGCGTGCGTCGCGGTACACCCGCAGCAGATCTTCGGCGCTGGCGGCTGCGGGCAGTAACACTGCAATGAAAACGGCGATCAGCGCCATCCGCGGCATGACCTCCGCGCGCCGGCCGCTCAGCCGATGGCGCGGCCGGCGAGGAACGCAATCAGCGACCACGGCCGCCGCTCATGCCGCGCCCACCACCAACGCCACCGGCATCACCCCGGCGCGACTCGTATCCTTGCCCGTAACCACCGCCCTGCAAGCTGCCGTCCTGGCTGCGCTGGCGCGCGCCCTCGTCCGGCGGGTTCTCCACTCGAGTGCGCCCGCCCGAACGGGTTTCGCGCATGAGCGCCTGTTCCTGCGGCGTCAGGTTGCGCATGCGCTCCTGCATTTGCTCGCGCGAAGCGCTGTGCTCCTCTGGGCTCATGCGGGGCATCTGCTCGCGCTGTTGCCCTGCATCGACGGGCAACGGCCACTCGCCTGCCAGAACACTGCCGGCACCCAGCATGGCAACGCCGATGAGACTGAACCTGAAATACTGTGCTGCCCACATCGCCTGCTCCCGAAGGTTGACTGCTGACTATCGACGCCGTCGTGACGGTGGTTTGTCCCTGACTGCATGAGTGCCATCATCCGCTCGAGGTGTTTCCACAGGATTTCCCGCTACGCGCCGTTGGTTACGATGTGTTACCAATCGTTACCGCTGTTTCAAAGCGGCCCACAGGTCTTGTAATATCCGGCGCATGGACAAGGAAAGCCCTCACATCCTAGTGGTGGACGACGACCCCGGTCTGCGCGAGTTGCTGCTCGAATACCTCACCGGGCAGGGATTCCGCGTCATCGCCGTGGCCGATGGCATGGCAATGGGCAGCTACCTCGCGGGACACACCGTCGATCTGGTCATTCTTGACCTCATGTTGCCGGGCGAGGATGGCCTGACGCTTGCCCGCAAACTGCAGGCAAACACCCGTATTCCCATCATCATGCTTTCGGCCCGAGGCGAGGACATCGACCGCATCATCGGCCTGGAAGTGGGGGTGGATGACTATCTGTCGAAGCCCTTCAATCCGCGCGAACTGCTCGCGCGCATTCGCGCCGTTTTGCGCCGGGGCGTCGGCGACAGGAAAGATCTCAAGGCCTCCGGCCAGGACATCAGTTTCGGTTCATTGCGCCTGGATCTGCGATCGCGACGTCTCACCAAAGATGGTGCGCAAGTGTCTCTCACCTCCGGCGATTTCGATCTTCTGCAGGTGTTTGCCGAACACCCCAATCATCTGCTCTCTCGGGATCAGTTGATGGATCTGATCAAGAGCAGCGAACGCGGTCCGTTCGACCGCAGCATCGACGTGCGCGTGACCCGGTTGCGCCGCAAGATCGAAACTGATCCGGCCAATCCGGTCTTTATCCGGACGATTTGGGGTAAGGGCTATCTGTTCTCGCCCGATGGAAGCAACGCCTGATGCTCCGCTTCCAGCGCCCCGCGACCCTGTTCGGAAAGACCGCCGTCACCATTGCCTTGTCCCTCATTGTCATGCAGTTGCTGGCGCTGGCTGCGGTTTTCTTCACCGTCCTCCTCCCCTTGGCGCGGCGATCCGCCGACGATCTGGCGGCCTTGATCGTTCTCTCCGCGCAGACCTGGGTCGAATTGCCCCCCGACGCCCGCCGCGATTTCAGGGACGAACTGGCGAAGAGCCATGGTCTGTCGCTGATTGAATCCAGGGAGCCGCTGCCCAACAGCGGACAACATCTGCCCTACCTGCAACTGCTGGAAGAAGCGCTGGGGAAGCGCTCGGGCAGGCCCATTCAGGTCAAAGTCACGCAGCAGGAGGAACGCTGGTACTGGGCCGAAATCTCCGCCGGCGGACAATCGGTCCGCATCGGTTTCCCGCAACAGCGCATCGGTCCACAGCCGCTGCTTGCGTTTGCGCTCGTGCTGGGATTCGGCGCACTTCTGACCCTCATCACGACCCTGTTACTGGTGCGCCGCCTCACGCTTCCGCTTCGCCGGCTGACGCAGGCGGCCACCCGCGTTGGTAGCGGTGCCCCGCCCGAACCACTGCCTGAGACCGGACCGGTGGAACTGGCCACCCTGTCCCGCGCATTCAATCGCATGACGCAACAGGTGAAGGAACTGCTCGATAACCGGACGACCTTGCTGGCCGGCATCTCACACGACCTGCGTACGCCGTTGACGCGCCTGCGGTTGGCCCTGGAAATGGTCGCGGAAAAGCCCTCGCCAGCCTTGATTTCACGCATGGGCAGCGACCTGGAGACGATGAACCGGATGATCGGCGAATTCCTGGACCTTGCCAGGGGCTTGCAGCAGGAAGAAAGGCACAGCGTCGACGTCGGCGATCTGATCAAACAGGCGGTGGATGACGCACGCGCCAGCGGTGCGGCAATCCATTGCTCACCGACCACGGCTTGCCAGAGGAATTGCCGGCCGAGGGCGCTGCGACGGATTGTCGATAACCTTATCCAGAACGCAGTCCGCTACGGTGGCAACGAACCGGTGACGGTCGAGTGCGACTGCAACGAAGGAGAAATCAGAATCCGTGTGCTGGATCGAGGTCCTGGCATTGCGCCGGACCAGATGGAAGCCGTGTTCCGGCCGTTTTACCGGATCGAATCATCCCGCAGCGGCAGCACCGGTGGCAGCGGCCTGGGTCTCGCCATTGCCCGGCAGTTGGCCGAGGCCAACGGCTGGCAGATCAAGCTGCTTGGCCGTGAGGGGGGCGGCACGGAAGCCAGGCTGAGCTTGTAAAAATCGCTGCGGTCAACTGCGGGTGCGTTTCCTACAATACAGGCCCGCGCAGTTGCGGCCACGGTGCGCCGGAAGATCTTTACGACAACCCTGACCAATCAGCACTTACCTGCCCGCGCAGTGCCGGCCGCCGGTTTGCCGCAAAAGCAATCGTGCAGCACGCCGAGCAATTGGCGCGCGGCATCGCTGTCCACGCGATAGTAAAGGGTCTGCGCCTTCCGCCGGCTGCCCCCCTCGCCTCGTGGGCGCGTTCGTTGAGTTGCGTGATGTCCTGGAAATGCGCGGCTTTAGTGTTCCAGGTGGTAGTGCGAGACGCTCAGGTACTCGACAATGTCCGCCAGATCCTGCTCGGAAAAAGACCGGCGCGTCTGCACCGACCAGCGCTTGACCTGGGCACGAAGTTCAAGCAGGGTCTGCACTTTTGATTTGGCGCGATCGCGCTCGTGGACACGCTGGTAATGACAATCCCCGCAGAGCGTTTCATACAATTCACGGCCGCGCGCCATGTCCTGCGCCCTGACCGATGGCGCGCCGAGCACCACCAAGACGACAAGCATTAACACAGGCAACAGGCGGTGCGGGTGGCGCAACACGATGTTCTCCTCGCGGACAGCGGTCCATGGACCCATCTTGCGTGTGCCGCGACAAATCGTCTTGATTTTGGTCAACACAATATCCAAGACCAGCGCTATAGTGAATCCAGGTCGCTGCCGGCGCGTTCCAACAGAACAAGGGCAAACCATGTACAAGCACATCCTGGTGCCAACCGATGGCACACGCCTGTCCGACAAAGCCATTAAAAGTGCGGCATCACTTGCCGCCATCCTCGGCGCAAAGCTCACCGGTTTCCACGTCCTGCCCCCCTACAATCTGGCGATCTCCGGATATGAAATAGCGCCGGTGGTGGTCTTTTCTCCGGCGGAGTACCGCAAGGCCACCACCAAGTCGGCCAAGGCCGCGCTCGACAAGGTCGAGAAAGCCGCTCGCGCGGCAGGCGTGCGCTACGAATCCCTCATCGTGACCAGTGAGCGCGCGTGGGAAGCGATTGTGCAGAGCGCCGGCGACCGCAAATGCGATCTCATCGTCATGGCCTCACACGGACGACGCGGCCTGTCGGGGTTGATACTCGGGAGTGAAACAACCAAAGTGCTGACGCACTCCAAGGTGCCGGTTCTGGTTGTCCGGTAAGGCTCCGCGCGGCATTGCGCTGGAAACGTCGCACTTTGCCGCAACCTGCAGGCACAGCCAACACGGTTTGTCAGGAGCCCTGGGGGCAGCGCTTGGATTGAGTCAAGCAGGCCGGACCGAAGGGGAATAGGTTTAGACTGCGGGGAACTCGATACCTTCTTAAAGGAGCGAACTATGAGCTACAAACGGATTCTGGTGCCGGTCGACGGCAGCTCGACCTCAAAGGCCGGGCTCAAGGAAGCGCTGAAACTGGCGCGAACCCCTGGCGCGCGCTTGCGGTTGCTGCATGTGGTGGATGAATCGCCGCTGCTTAGCCTGCCCGAAGCCGGATATGCGATCGACACGGTCATCGATGACTTGAAACGCTCGGGCAAGGCGCTATTGGCCAATGTGGCTAAATCCGTGGCCGCGCAGGGCGCGAAATGTGAAATTGCAATGGTCGAAAGCGTCGGCCAGCGTGTCGCCGACCAGATTACCGCCGATGCAAAACGCTGGCGCGCCGACCTCATCGTCATAGGCACCCACGGACGACGCGGCGTGCAGCGCCTGCTGATGGGCAGCGATGCTGAACTGGTGGTTCGCAATACCACTATTCCGGTGCTGCTGGTGCACGGCCCGCAGGTCAGGCCCGCCAAAGCCAAACGATAACTGAGACCGCCGTCGCTTAAGGCGCGGCGGATTTTTCAACCTGCCGCCGGGCCTGGCCTGGTTGCACTTGTGCCAACAACCTGAATTGCACTGAGGTTGCCGGCCCGACGCCATTGCGCCGCGGCATCAGTCAGCTGTTCACCTCGGCCGCCGGGCGGGCCAGCAGCCAGGTCAGTCCGCTCGATAGCGCGGCGACGGACCAAAAGAAGAAGAAACCGATTGAGTAAATGGCGGTGCGTGACAGCGAAATCACCCGCCAGACCAGTACCAGCTCGTCCGGATCGACCAGCGCGAAGAACAGCAGTTCGCCTGCGCACGCCGCAAGGAACGAAGGCCAGAGTATCCACAAAGCAGGCTTCAAGATTGCCCTTTCTCCGGTTCGTTCAGCGCGTCGAATCGAGCCTCGTACTGGCGCCATTTTTGTCCAGATTGCCGTCGATGCGCCAGGTGCCCGCAGGATCTTCCAGAATCAGGCGGCGCGCCTCGTGACTCAGCAAGGGCCAGTCACCGCTGTAAGTGTTCCCTCCCTGCGCGACCAGGAGCAGATCGCGGTCTTCTCCGGCACGTGTGGGATGAACTATCCTCAGTCGCAGGGTCGGCGGCAGCACCGTGTCCGCGCTCATGGTGATACGCACCTTGTTGCCTGAAAAGCCGACCAGCGCGACAATTTTGCGCACCCGGGCAAGTTCTTCGCGCGCCAGAACCTGGTTGATCGCCAGCCCGCGCCTGTAATAGTCCTCGGCCACCAGGCCATCGTCGCTGCGGATGGCCAGGGCCATGGTGTAGATCCCGGCAATGACCGCGATCGCGGGCCCGGCCATCAGCAGCCAGGGCCAGGGCTCGCGGTACCAGGGTAAGGGTTCCGGGGTTACCTGCATCGTGTCCTCCTCAGCGGATCACAAATACCGAATGCTCATGTGCGGCGATGCGCAGGTCATTGACATCGCGCACTTCAATCTCGATGGTATGCGCACCCACCCCCGCCTGCCCTGGCTGCAACCGCAGTTTCAGCGGCACCATGAGCGAAGTGGCCGCGGGAACCGTGATGGTGTCATTGGCCGCCACCGCCAGCGTGGGCAGCCCGGATGCACGGATCACGAAGGTTTCGGGCAACTCGCGCGTATTCATCAGTTGCAGACGATATACGTTTTCGATGCTGCCGTCTTCCATTTCCCGCGCAAGGCTGCCGCGGTCGCGTATCACATCGAGCTTGAACGGCTGGCGCAGCGCCAGCGCGATCAGCGTGCCCGCCACGATCGCCCCCAGTATCGCGGCATAACCCAGCATCCGCGGCCGCACGATGCGCTGCAAAATCTGGCTGAAATCCCAGTGATGCAACAAAGCATTTTCCGTTGAATAGCGGACCAGGCCCCGTGCGTAGCCCATCGTGTCCATCACCTTGTTGCAGGCGTCGATACAGGCGGCGCAGCCGATGCATTCGTACTGCAGGCCGTCGCGGATGTCGATGCCGGTCGGGCAAACCTGCACGCATGCGCCACAGTCGACGCAGGCCCCCAGTCCTAGTGCGGTCGGGTCGGCCTTGCGCGAACGCGGCCCGCGCGCCTCGCCGCGACCCGTGTCGTAGGTGATGATCATGGTGTCCAGGTCGAACATGGCGCTCTGGAAGCGCGCATAGGGGCACATGTACTTGCAAACCTGTTCGCGCATCCAGCCGGCGTTGCCGTAAGTGGCGAAGCCGTAGAAAAATATCCAGAAGGTTTCCCAGGGGCCGGTGGAAAGGACGAAAATTTCCCCCGACAAATCGCGGATCGCCGTGAAATAGCCGACGAAGGTGAAACCCGTCCAGAGTGACAGCGCTATCCATAGCAAGTGCTTGGTGGCCTTGAGGCGGAATTTCCGCGCGCTCATCGGTTCGGCATCCAGCCTCATGTGGCTCGTGCGATCACCCTCCACCCAGCGCTCTATCCACAGAAAAATCTCGGTGTAGACGGTTTGCGGACAGGCGTACCCGCACCACAGGCGTCCGGCCGCCGTGGTAAACAGAAACAGGGACATCGCCGATATCACCAGCAACGCGGTGAGATAGATGAAATCCTGCGGCCACAGCACCAGACCAAAGATGTAGAACTTGCGCGCCGCCAGATCGAACAAGACTGCCTGCCTGCCGTTCCATTGCAGCCAGACCCCTCCATAGAACACCAGTTGGGTGGCAAGGACCAGGGCAATGCGCCAGCCGGCGAACCAGCCGCTCACGGCGCGCGGATATATCTGCTTGCGGACTTCGTAGAGAGGTTCGTCGATCACCGCCTGGGCGCCGATGGCCTGCTTGGGAACCAGGTGCACGACGCTGACCTTGCCGCTCCCGTTGCGGCCCGTAGCGGCGCCGGCATCCGGCGCCTGCGAAACAGGCCCTCGGGGGGTCATCGACCCGGCGTTACGGGGCTGCTCAAACCGTAGACGTAGGCGGCGAGAATATGCACCTTGGCCTCACCGAGGTAGTCCTTGTGCGCCGGCATGGTGCTGTTGCGGCCGCTGGTGATGGTTGCAATGATCTGATCCTCGGACGAACCGTGCAGCCAGACTTTGTCGGTGAGATTGGCGGACCCCAGTTGCTGGTTTCCCTTGCCTTCAGGGCCGTGGCAGGCCACGCAGATGGCCTGGAATTTCTCCCGCCCCCGCACCGCCCTGGCCGCATCGTGCGTACGGCCCGAGAGCGACAGCACATAATTCGCGACGTCCCTGGGGCCGTCGGCACCGAGCGCCGCGCCCAGCGCCGGCATGATGCCGTTGCGCCCATTGGAGATCGTGGTCTTGATGGTCTCCGGTTCCCCGCCGTACAACCAGTCCGCATCGGTGAGATTGGGAAACCCGCGGCTGCCTGCAGCGTCGGAGGCGTGGCATTGCGCGCAGTGATTAAGAAACAGTTTCTGCCCCATGGCGCGCGCTTCGGGATCCTTGGCAAGCTCCGCTATCCCGCGACTGGCGTATTTCTGGAACAGCGGG
>CAIOLO010000111.1 GCA_903859155.1 uncultured beta proteobacterium | reverse complement strand
TTAAATCCCCACCTTGACTACGACACAGTGAATAAACGGCAACTAGGGGGATCCTGTGTGAACGGTGATTGGAATCCGCGTGATTCTGAGGTTTTGATGCGCCGTTCGGTATTGGCTGGTGGGGTTTGAGGTTCGATTTTTCTATCGGTTTGCGGGGGGAGCGGGGGGCAGCGCCCCCCGCACTCGGCAGTGGTCATTCGAACCGTCTTCGTAATCACCGCATGCGCACCGTGTACGCGCTGGTGATGCCTGGTGTGATCCAACAACCCATATAGGCGGTGCGGCATCGGTTCGGGCTCGGCTGTGCCCGGCCGGATTGGCTATGCTTGCGGCCTCGCTGCAAATGACGAAGGCCCGGGTAAGTTCTTGGACGGAACCCCGGGCCTTCAGCGCCGCGGCTCGCATGAGAACACCGACGCATCGCCTTTATGCACGCGATGCACGGCGTTGTCCAGTCATAAATAGGTCGTGCATGGCGGTATCCGATGAAGCTCATCGGCAATCCCATCGGTTGTACCAGTGCGCGGCCTGCGGCCAGACGGTGCATATCTGCCGGGCCTGCGACCGCGGCAATCGGTACTGCGCGGGTATCTGTGCGCCGCTGCGCCGCCGCGAGTCGTTGCGCCGCGCAGCAGCGCACTACCAATGCAGCCGCCGTGGCGCCACTCGCCACGCCGCCCGCCAGAGCGCTTTACGGGCTCGCCAAACACAAATAGTGACGCATCAGGGTTCCCCTGCCGTGGCCCCCGCTGTTCAATTGACCGCTGACGCAACTGAAGTGACAGGGGTGCTTGAAGATGTCCATGCGACTCATAAAGAAACCGGATCCGGCGTGCCCAAGGTGGGTGCCGCGCCGGCGATCAGCGCAGTCACCTGGCTCGCCTGCGGCTTTTGCCGGGGCCGGCTCACGCCTTGGATACGCATGGGGCCGCTGCGCTGCAACCGTTGAGCCCCTGCGATGATCTCGGACGCCCTGGAAGCGGAGATCCTGCGCTTGCATCATGCCGAAGGCTGGCCGATCGGCACGATCGCCACGCAACTTCGGCTCCATCACGCCACGGTGCGCCGGGTACTCGCGCAAGCCAGCGTGCCTGCGGCCGCGCCGGCGGTGCGCGTCACGCTGGTCGACCCGTACCGAGCCTTCATCCTGCAGACCTTGGAGAAATACCCCCGCCTTCGCGCCAGCCGCTTGTACACGATGGTGCGCGAGCGCGGCTATGCCGGCGGGCCTGATCATTTCCGCGCGATCGTCGCGCAGCTACGGCCGCGGCCCGCCGCCCAGGCGTATTTACGACTGCGCACTTTGCCCGGCGAACAAGGCCAAGTCGATTGGGCGTTCTTTGGCAAGATGCGCGTGGGCCGGGCGATACGGCCGTTGATGGCTTTCGTGATGGTGCTCAGTTACTCGCGCATGCCCTTCCTGCGGTTTTACCTGAACGCGGCAATGGGCAACTTTCTGCGCGGACATATCCAAGCATTCGCATTCTTCGAGTCTTGCCCCAGGGTGATTCTGTACGACAATCTCAAGAGCGCGGTACTGGAACGTTCCGGCGATGCCATTCACTTCCATCCC
>CAIOLO010000110.1 GCA_903859155.1 uncultured beta proteobacterium | reverse complement strand
TTGTAGACAACACCGTCAATGTCAAAGCCCAGGCTGTCGCGCTTTCCGGCAATCGACTCGTAGTAGCTGATCAGTTCCGGCGCGCCCTGCGCCACCTGCACCAGATCAGAGACCGGAAAGCCCCAGGCCTTGAGCGTTTGCAACAGTTCGAAATGGGTCTCAAATGCGGGACCACCCTGCTCTGGCGGCGTCACCTCGCCCAGGCCATAGGCAAAAAAACTCAAGGGGCGTTGCGCCGCGATCGCCGGATCGAGCTGGCGCACGGCACCGGCCGCCGCGTTGCGCGGATTGACAAAAGCCTTCAAGCCCTTCTCGCGCTGCTTGTCGTTCAGCGCTTCAAAATCATCGCGCCGCATGTAGACCTCGCCGCGAACTTCCAGCACTTCGGGAACCGAAGCCAACAACCGTATTGGGATTTGGCCAATCGTGCGGATGTTCTGCGTCACCTCTTCGCCGACTTCACCGTCGCCGCGCGTGGCAGCCTGCACCAGCACACCGCGCACGTAGCGCAGGCTCATCGCCAGGCCGTCAAACTTGGGCTCGGCCACGTACTCGACCGGCGGCGCAGCCGCATCCAGATCGAGCTCACGGCGCACGCGAGCATCGAAGGCTTCGGCGCCGCTGGCCTCGGTATCGGTCTCGGTGCGGATGCTCAGCATCGGCATCGCATGGCGCACGCTGGCAAAGGCATCCAGCGCGCGCCCGCCAACGCGCTGCGTCGGCGAGTCCGGCGTCACCAGCTCTGGGTTTGCCGCCTCGATCGCCTGCAATTGTTGAAACAAGCGGTCGTACTCGGCATCCGAAATCAGCGGATCGTCGAGCACGTAGTAGCGGTGTGCGTGTTCGTGCAAGCTGCGGCGCAGTGTTTCAATCGCCGCGTCATCGGGCACGGGCACGGCAGATGCGAACAAATCCGGCGTCATGGCGAGCTTGCGGAATTCGACCCGATACCGCACACAGACCTTGAACCTGAAATTGTCATCCCGGACCTGATCCGGGATCCAGTGCCACGCGAGCCATGGATTGCGGGTCGGGGCCTGCAATGACAAGCAGGGGGGGCACTTTTCATGGAAAGATCAAATGTCTGCGCATCGCTGCTCAGGAAAACAATCGCCGCGCGGCGGCGGAGCCGGCGGCCAGGTCACGCTGCTCCAGCGTGTCGTAGAGCTTCTCCAGTTCGGCGCCGATGGCGTCCATGGCTTCCCGTGCCAATAGCATGCCGTTGTCATCGGTTACCACGCCGTCCATGCTCTGGGCCAACAGTTGCGCAGCCTCGCGCAGACGCTGAAAGGCGCACTCGCTGCGGTCAACCTGGGCCACGTCCAGGCTGATGGCGAGCTCACGGATGGCCGATTGCGTCGGGTCCTCGGCCATGGCAGCCTGCACATCAAAGCTCAGGCTCAACACCGGCGGCAAACCCGCCGTGCTGGCCGGCACCACCATGCGCCCGGGGATGACGCCGGCGACAAAACCCAGTCGCGCCGCGCTTTGCTGCACGTAGCCCGGACTCCAGGCCGAATTGCGCGCGCGCAGCACAAAGCCTAGCTGGGCATCGTGCTCGCTGGCAAACTGATCGAGCTCGCGCGCGCGCGCCACCTCTTCACGCATCTC
>CAIOLO010000109.1 GCA_903859155.1 uncultured beta proteobacterium | reverse complement strand
GGTGCTGAAAATTCCCGAGACGCAACTGCGCGTCGTGGCCGGCGAAGTCGGCGGCAGCTTTGGCATGAAGGGCGGCCACTATCCGGAGTATGTGCTCTCGCTGCTCGCCTCGAAACGCATCGGCCGGCCGGTGAAATGGGTGTCCGAGCGCAGCGAAGGCATGGCCAGCGACGACCACGACCGCGATCACATCAGCGAAGCCTCGCTGGCCCTGGACAAGGACGGGAAATTCCTCGCATTGCGCGTCGCCAACGTCTCCAATATCGGCGCCTTCATCATGCCCGGCGGGTTGATATCGCCCACCGCGCATCTGGGCGGCCTGGCGGGCACTTATGCCACGCCGGCGATCTACGTGGAAGTCTCGGCGGTGTTTTCCAATACCGCCTGCAACGGGCCCTACCGCGGTTCGGGCAGGCCGGAAGCGTCCTATATCCTGGAGCGCGTCATCGACAACGCGGCGCGCGAGATGAACATCGATCGCGCCGAATTGCGGCGCCGGAACACCATCCCGTCAAGCGCCATGCCTTTCAAGACGGGACTGGTCTATCTCTACGACTGCGGCGAATTCGACAAAAACCTGGAACGCGCGCTGGTCAATGCCGACTACGCCGGATTCGAGGCGCGCCGCGCCGAGGCAAAAAAGCGCGGCAGGCTGCGCGGCATCGGCATGGGCAACATCATCGAGCAGACCTCGCAGGCTTTCGGCGAGTTTGTGGACGTGCGCTTTGACCCGACCGGCGGCGTCACCGTGGTTCCCGGTTCGATTTCCCATGGCCAGGGCCACGAAACCATGTACAAGATCATTCTTTCGGACCGCCTGGGCCTTCCCGCGGAGAGCATTCGCGTCTCCCGAAACGATACCGACCTGGCCGCCGACGGCGGCGGCACCTTTGCCTCGCGCACCGCGGTACTGGGCGGCTCGGCGGCGCGCATCGCCACCGACAAGATCATCGAAAAAGGAAAAAAGATTGCGGCTCACATGATGGAAGCCGCGGCGGCGGACATTGAATTCGCGAAAAGCACCTTTACTGTTACCGGTACCGATCGTTCGGTCAAACTGATCGACGTGGTACAGGCCGCGTTCCAGCGCTCGAAAATTCCCGTCGATATGGAAACCGGCCTCGCCGAATCGGCCACCTTCTCCCCTGAGATCCCCAATTTCCCCACCGGCTGCCATATCTGCGAAGTCGAGATCGACCCGGAGACCGGCAAGACCGAGGTGCTGCGCTACTCGGTGGTCGACGACGTCGGCACGGTGATCAATCCACTCACGCTCGAAGGCCAGATCCACGGCGGCGTCGGCCAGGGTGTCGGCCAGGCCTTCTCCGAACACATCGTCTATGACCCGGACTCCGGCCAGCTGCTCACCGGATCCTTCATGGATTACGGCATGCCGCGCGCCGACGACATGTGTTCCTTCGACATGGAAAACCATCCGGTGCCGACCAGGACCAACCCGATCGGGGCAAAAGGCGCGGGAGAAGCCGGCAATGTCGGAGCGCTCGCCGCCATCATGAATGCGGTGGTGGATGCGTTGTCACCCCTGGGAATCAAGCATATGGATATGCCGGCGACGCCGGACAAGGTGTGGCGGGCGATCAAAAGCACCGGCAAAAACTGATCGTTAAAGATGGCAATTGTCTAACATTAAGCAATTGATCGCATTATTTGGCATATCAATTCAGTAGATAACAATCCCGTTTTTAGAATGCTACAGAGTCCGGATCTATCAGGCGTCCCGCATCAGCGCATCAACCAGATCCGCCACCTCATCGACAAAATCATTCGCTAGCGCTCCGGTTTTTTCGGCGCGGCGCGCTTGCCAATCCTGATTCTTGATGTGATCGACCAGCACCGCGCCATCCACGGCGCCACCGGATGGCAGCTCACCAGATTTCGCCGCCGGCTGGGGCGTCATAGAATCGCGCCGCATCCGGCAAGGTTGAGATCTCTATCGACGCGATCATCGCGGCTACTTTCGCCAGGGTCACGGCGCGCGTGCGGTGCGGCTTGACAGCGCGGATGACGATGGATTGATCGGGTCGTGCTTCGGCCTCAACCAGATCGCCCACTTTAAGGCCGGACTTGCGAAGCGCTTCGGCGGGAATGCGCACTCCGGCGCCGTTGCCCCAGCGGGCAATGGTTGCTGCCATTGGCATTCCTTTGGATAGTCAATAGAAATCCATTCTAGCCCCGTGCCGGACTTACGCGATTTCCGTGCAGTTACTCTTACTGTATGAGCCCGCCTACTTTCGATTCCTCCATGTTATCTGGAACCGGAAGTATCGATTAATATTGCAAAATCACTCCCGTCAAAAATAGGAATGACGTTGCGTCATCAAAAGGTGGACGGTGTTTGCTACTAATTCAAACGACCTCTTCGATCTTCGCCGGTTCGTCCGTGCTCAGGAGGGAATATATGAACAGGCACTTGCAGAAGTTAGAAGCGGACGCAAGCGCACGCACTGGATGTGGTTCGTCTTTCCGCAAATTAATGGCCTCGGTTTCAGTCCCATGGCGAAGAAGTATGCAATCAAGAGCATCGATGAAGCGCGCGAGTACCTGAAACACCCTGTGCTCGGATCGCGGCTGATAGCGTGCTCAGAAGCGTTGATTGTGATTGATGGGCAGTCTGCATCTGAAATTTTCTGGTATCCAGACGATTTGAAGCTGCATTCCTCGATGACGCTGTTTGCTATGACTGTGAGCTCTCCGGGTGATTCGGTATTCCATAAGGTCCTGAAGAAATACTTCCGCGGGGATCTGGATGCGAGTACGGTTACGATAGTGAAAAGGCAAAGGTAGGTTCAGATATGCCGCTCAATCAAGAGCCCATCGTACGGGTGTTGTCTCGCTATTTCGCGAACGGCAATTCCTTATCAGTCGACGCTGCGATTCGACTTCGCGTGTAGCTTTGCGATGGCGCCGATAACCTCAGCAATTTGTACGCTATTCAATTTGGCGGTCGTGCAAACTGCATCCAGCAGCGAAGCAATTCCAGGAGATTGGCGATTTAGGGTGGAATCTTTGCCGACATGCTTTGTAAGCCAATCCTCAATCTGAAGCAGTCTCATTACTGGGCACTTAAGCTCCCCGCTTTTCGATTTGACGAATGTACGCATTTCGTTAAGACAAGATAGAAATCGTTCGTTGACCACAAATTCTATTTCGACCTTGTACTTGGATCGAATATTCGAATTAAGTTGCTTGAGGTGATCCAACTGATCGTACTGAAGTGCCCTTTTGCCACCGCCCTTTACTATTGGACTCCACAACATGAAATGTCTATCGTAACCAGCAAAGTATTTCTTCGCGTACTCAATATCCCGTGAGAATTTTTCTGTCAATTTCTGAATATTGTTGGGGCGCTTGTTGTATGTATATTGCAATCCCGTGGACAAATGAATCGCCACCTCCGCGATATAGAGTTTCTTCTCTTTAAGATTAATTCCAACGACGTCAATCTCACCTTGCGCATCGACGGTAGGCAGATTCTTTTGAACGAACTCACATCCACGAATGTACTGAAAATACGACCCAACAAGTTCTTCCCCGACATTAATCATATTGGTCCTTAAACAATGATTTTCCGATTTATGCGTTAAATGCGCTCAACGCGTAGCCAATCCAATTGCTGTCCTTTTACTCACGTGCTTTGTGAGCCATTCTTCAAATTGAAAAACTCTCATAACTGGACATTCGAGGTCATCATGTGTCGATTTAGCGAAGGCGTGCATTTCATTAAGACAGGATAGAAATCGTTCGTTGACTACAAATTCTATTTTGACCTTGTACTTGGATCGGATATTCAAATCAATATTCTTGATGTGATCCAATTGATCGTACGCAAGTCCCCTATTGGAGCCTCCCTTAACTAATGGACTCCACAGCATGAAATGTCTATCGTAACCAGCAAAGTATTTCTTCGCGTACTCAATATCCCGTGAGAATTTTTCTGTCAATTTCTGGGCATAGTTTGGGCGCCCTTTCTTCGCGTACTGTAGCCCAGTCGTAAATGTGCCCGCCACCTCAGCAATATAAAGTTTATTCTCTTTGAGATTGATTCCAACGACATCTATCTCACCGTGCGTATCGTCGGTATATAAATGCTTTTGGATAAAATCACATCCGCGAATGTATTGAAAATACGACGCAACAAGTTCTTCTCCGACATTAATCATTTTGTTTTTTCCCTTCAGGGGTTTCGTTGTCCGTTAGGGGCGCATGATTCTGGCAATGGACATGCAGCAGCACACTTCGAACAAGTTAAGTCAATCATGACTGCCCATCATGAAGTGAGATGATTGCCGCTTATCGCTGATACGATGAAATCGGCCCGTACTCCGTTGGTAAGAATATGCGGCTCATGTTCAACCCTTCCATGACATAAGGATGCATTGCGATCGGGCGGTGATCGTTCAACGTCAAGGAACTCAGAGTCGAGTAAATAGTTTCAGCCGTTGAACGATCATAGGAAACGTCTTGTAGCTGAATCTTGACATCCGAATTGACGCATTTCTGGACATTTCGCCATGCCTCAATCAAGCAAATATAGGCATCTCGATCCCACTTGTACCCAGTCGTCAGATTTTCTACTCCTATCAAAGTACATCCTACTTCTGCAAGGAGTTGCATTGCAGTAAATAGGCATTGATAGTAAAAGTCTCTATGAATATGTTTGCGTGAAAAAGGTTGCCCCTTGTAGCTAACGGACCATGCGGACGACACAAAGCATGCGGCATGGATCTCAGCGTTGATATCGGTGTTTTGTACCAATGCGATTTCCGGTTTCTCGCATTCCTCCAAATAAAATAAAACACGAGTCAGTCTATTGGTGGCTAAGCCAAAGTGCTTCGCCATCGATGCCAGATATTCGGCGTCGTATTTCGCGCCTTTCAGTCCTGCAGGTTGAACTCGTCCATTGAACACGTTAATGTCACCTTGACTGAATTACCGGAGGCGAACGTCCACCTTCCGAACGTATTGCACTAGACAGGCAACTTCATTCGGTAGCCACCCTGATTCTTGCTGGCTTCGTCATACATGCGAATAACGACTTGTCGTAGGTCATGAGGTAACCGCCTCAGTGCTTCTCTGCAAAGTTCCTCAGGAACGTCAAACCGCATTTCTCCTATCGGCCCTGCAATAGCCGCAACGGTGTCGCTATCACCACCAATTGAAATTGCATTGCGGATCACATCTTCAAAATCCACCCCTTCCAAAGCGCAGATAATCGACTCAGGAACTGTACCTTGGCAGGATTCATTAAACACATTAGTTGGGCGGATGGAATCAACAGTACGGTTCATATCGTAACCATATGTGGTCGAAATATGCGCTCGCACCTGAATTGCGTTCATCGAGCTATCTGCCGACAGCCAGATCGCATCAACGGTAGCCAACGCCCCCTTGATGCCTTCAGGATGGTTATGTGTGACCTCAGTTACTTGGATTGCCAGTTTTCTGGCGTAATCCATGGAGGGGGATAAAAACGCTGCGGGGCTGACACGCATCGCGGAACCGTTCCCCCAACTGTTGTAGGGCTGCGGATTGTATGACTGGAACCATCTTTTGAATGAGTATCCGTAGCTCATATGAGCATACTTCCCGCACCACTTAAGCAAGGAAGCCACCACATCACTACCATCCAGAATTGCTTCAGCGACGGCAATCGTGCAAACGGTGTCATCCGTGAAGCAGCTTCCCTCAGAAAATAGTGGAAAGTCTTTAGTCTTGATGTTGTTGAATTCGTAAACCGAGCCAACAATATCGCCAATGATTGCTCCAATCATAAATCGCTCCCCTTCATATAGTCCCCGCGCTGTGAAGCAAATACGGTTGTTAGTCAGGATTTCTTGAACTCGATTGTGCGGTGATATTCCATATATTTGTGGCTTTGGCGCTCTTGCAATTGGCGCACAATTACCGATTATGCTGAGTTCAAGTGCTCAGTTTCGGGCGATTGGCGGTGAAACAGATTGGACTTTTGACCATACGGGTTGTCGTCTTGTCGTTGCGCAAACATCAATTCTGTAATCGCTCCAGACAGATTTCGTGACCTGCCGAAGAATAGAATAGTTGGTAATCATTGAGCGGCTCGGCCCCAAATATCCCCATGACTCCTGCGGATCGGAGTGCCGTATTGAGAACGGACGGCAGCACCCCGAAACGTAGATTCAATCTGTCCCCGTCGAGATCGACAGCAGTCTCGTAGGTCGGAGTACGAAACGGCCCGAACCCGGGGAAGAAATCTGTCTCTTCGCCGCTGACCGATACTCCTTCTAGTAAGGAGGGATCGAGATACGCGACCTTGGCGCAGGTGTCGAAAAGCAGTTTGACTGGCTGACCTGCAACCTTTACATCGATGATGGGTACCCCCTTGAATTCGCGAGTTTGCAGATGGATACCTTGGATGTTTGGCCATACCCGCAGTTCGGTAAAGCGCCCCTTACCGTTGTCCAGAGTCCAATCGAACTGATTGAGAATGTCGTTACCTATTAATGCGAAGAAGCTGGTTTGCACGAGTTGACCGATATCCTCGATGGTTTGCCCAAAAAGGTTATTGGCGAGCGGATAGTCCTTCCCTAAAAACGACAGACTGCGTTCCCGACCGAAACTGGCGTTGGCCCCCGTGTCAATCAGGACCAGGCCCTGCTCGGTATCAACCACCGGATACCCGCGGTGCATGGAGCAGGGATAATGCCCGCCATGCGGATTGTGGCCTCGACCCGCCCGGCCCCGCTGTTTCATGGCGAGCATGCTGTCCATCTGCCCTTTCGACGACTTGTCGGATTCGTGAAACATGCGCTTGCGTTCCATATTGTCGAAATAGCGCTCACGCTCCGAGCGTAGGCGGTGGGCCCGCTCGCGCAACTCGCGAATTTCTACGGCTAGCTGACGATCATTGAGGCCGAGGGTTTCAAGACCGGTGATACAGCGCTCCAGCAACTGCGCCGCTTGATCAAATTGTCGCGCGTCTGCCAGTGCGATGGCTTCACGTTTGGCACGTGCCACCATCAGGAAGGCTGCTTCAAGAGTAATGTTCTGATCTGGTGCTTTTAGAACGTACTCGCTTGCCGGCACTGCTTCGATTGTCACCGGAACCGTAATCTGGTTGAATTCTCCAGTACCGCCAGACACCGGCTGCCAAGTCACGTCTATTTCCCCGAGCAACACCTTTCCTGGCTCCCTGGCGGTGATACGAGCTTCCAGCACGAGGCATTTCCGCAGTCCCTGATAGGCATCGCCCACGAGAAAGGTGCCCGGCGCGAGTTCTTTGTAGGAATTGAGCTGCTCGAACTTCTCTACCGCTTGGGATGGTTTGAAATGCACCTTGATAATGCTGGCCACGAGACGCTTTAGGTATCCCAACTCTTCTTCGAAGACACTTTTGGCATCCTCGGCACGCTCGACGAAATGGGCCCCGCCGCCCCCGTGCTCCGCCAGTCGCCCCATCAGGAACTCGTTGTAATCACGACCGACCCCGATAGTGGTGGTCGAGATTCCACGCTGTAGCATGTCGGCGCTCATTTTCGCCAACGTGTAAGGGTTCGTTACACCTTGATTTGCCTTGCCGTCGGACAGCAGAATGATCCGCGTCGTGTATTCCTGCGAACTGGAATTGCCTGCCAAAGAACCACCTAGTTCGTAGCCACCGCTCAAACAGGTACTGCCGCCCGATTCCAACCCGGCGATCCGTTCTTCAACCGCCCTGGCTTGACCAACCTTTACCGGCGAGACGACTTCCGCAACCTGGTGGTCGTAGGCGACGAGTGAGAACACATCCTCAGGGTTCATCATTTCGAAGATCGTCTGGGTCGCTTTTTTCACATGGTGAAGCTTTTCACCTGCCATCGATCCGGAACGATCCAACACCAGAGCAAGATTGAGAGGCTTGGAACTTCCATTCGGGGCATCATTCGGCGCCGTTAGGGTCACCATGATCCGCAGAAGTGCGCTCTCTCCGGCCGGGACCGTTGTGTAATCCGTCTGAACTTCAATCTTCATGGCTATCTCCTCTTGCATTTGTTGACGCACACTCCGACAGCCACATCAGGATCTGTCTGCGGTTTTTGCGGAGAACGTCTTCCCGTACTTGGACATCAATCCCTTCTTGCGGCGAAAACTTTATCCAGCTAACGCCTCGCAAATCGATCTGGTCCTGCAGTTGAGGGGAGGCGGCGCTGTGTGATGCCTGCTGCGGGTTCGCGTTCGGCGGCGCAGGTCGTACCAACTCTGCGAACGAAAAGTCCTTCGATAGAGGGGTGCTCTTTTCCTGCTGGAAATCTTGAGTGAGGGTGGGCTGTCTGTCTTGCGACGAAGCTATGACCTTGGGGTAGGTTGAATTCAAGTAACTCGCCAAATCCTGGACGCCACCTCTGGGCTCTATCCCTTTCACCGCTGCCCGGACTACTTGCAGGCGGGTGTGTATTTGGTCTTCGGTCTTGCCAACCAGTTCTGCGTCGAGCTGCTCGCGGATCGCGCTCAACTTGTAGTGCTTTTTCTGAAGTTCCTGGATCAACAGCAGGCGTAGCAGATGCTCTTCGTCATAGCGTGCACCGCCGCCGGGTTTGTCTGGCGACGGAATTAATCCCTCGCTTACATAGAAGTGAATCCTGCGGCGGGCGAGGCCACTCTCCTTAGCAAGTTCTGAGATCCCCATGATTATCTTGTCCATAAAGCACAATGTCACAGTTACACTGTCATATGTCAAGTATAATTCCATTTCGGAATGTGGAGGCCAGAATACGCACCCTGGCCAAGTCAGCTGGGGCAGCAGGGGAACACTAACTCGGGCCACCTGTTTCGTACCTGCCGCAACGCACCGAGGCTCGCAGTTATTGGATCTCGTCAGGGGTGGCGAATGTTGCGATAAAACGGCGCGGGCTAGAGACGAGCGGGAACTGAGGCGGCGCCGGGGATGAGCGGTGCGCCAGTGGGTGGTCCTTTCGTGAAGCCCACGGAAACATTGAGACCACTTCTGTGCAACCTGCGTCAGGTCTCCCGTATCGAGCTTTAGGACGCGGTTCCTTGGTAATCGAAATGAATCTGAACCCCATGTCACTATGGTCACGAATCGCAGAAGCAACCATCGTCGGATCTGCCACGACGGCGCTGCCTTCTCTCTTAGAAGATGTCTGGGGCATACCTCATATATAAGGATTGCATATTGTGCAAAAGGTTTTACTCCGAGCAGTGAAGGCTGACATAACGACTCTGGAAGTTGACGCAATCGTCAATGCAGCCAATTCATCGCTGATGGGTGGAGGTGGAGTTGATGGAGCAATTCACCGAGCAGCGGGAGACGACTTACTCGAGGAATGTGCTCTTTTGGATGGGTGTGCCACAGGTGACGCCAAACTCACCAGGGGCTACCGGCTACCGGCGAAATATGTGATTCATGCGGTTGGCCCGGTCTGGGACGGCGGTACCAGTGGGGAGCCGGAACTCCTGGCGTCATGCTATCGAAGGTCGATTCAACTGGCAGCCGAGCACGGTATTGCTTCTATTGCCTTTCCGAGCATCAGCACAGGTGTTTTCCATTTTCCGTTTGATCTCGCCGCTCAGATCGCTGTGGAGACGGTCAGGAAATCGCTTCTGAAATATCCTGGCGTCCAGGAAGTGTTGTTCTGTTGCTTTTCGGACTCCGATCTCGACATCTACTTGAATATACTTGCGAACCCGGTATAGGGTTGCTTACCCCGGCTCGAATCCAAATGGCTACTTGATCTTGTCGCCGAGAACCGCCTTAATGAGTTCCATGATCTCTTCCGGGGTGGTAACAAACCATTCGGCGCCGGGGGCGTCCTTCTTGCGCTTGCCACGCAAGGTCAGCACGGCGTGCAGGGCGCGCTCCAAGTTCTGGACGTCATTGTGTTCGAACGTTCCGAGGATGTCGGGTTCCTCCGGCATAGCCGTGACCTGCTGCCCAATCCGAGCCAACGGATTGCTTCCGCGGCCTACCTTGATGGGATACGGTCCGCTGGTTTTGCGATAAGCAGGGAACGTGTACCAGTAGACCGACGGTGCGGCGGTATTCTCGTCGACGGCTTCGTCTTCATCGGCGTCGTCAACCACGTCGGCCTCGGTCGCCGCCAGACCAACGAGGACGACGCCCTCGCTTTTGGTGGCCGTGAATACCTCGGGGTTGTCTCGAACCAACATACCCATCCGGATGCGTAGCTCCGGCCTTGCCTTCTTCTCGGTCTCGTACAGGTCTAGCATGTGGCGGTGGAAATTGGGGTAGGCCGCCCAAGTGGTGTCTGTCAATTCGCGGTACGACATAGGCTCGCCTCGCTGCGTCAGCACGGAGATGACCATCTGTCGCAGCGTCGGCCCTTTCTCTGTTGATTCGTCGGCTGGCATATCGCTCTCCTTTCCAGAAGCATCCTATCCTACCGCTGTTCGGGTCTTGCAAAGCTGTCGGCGAAGTCACGGCAACAATCGCGCCGCCATCCGACCCTAATGGTGCAAGCTAAGGGGCGCTAAGCCGGGTTGCCCACGTAGCGTCAATCGGGAGCATTGGGCGAGGATGCGCCCCGAAAGGGTCGGTTCCCGTATGTCGCTTTCACCCGCTTTGACTTTGAAAGGTAACCATTGAGAAACGCATCAGCTGAACTCGTACTCGCCGACAACGGCTTCCTGATCGGCGATCAGGATGTCACGGATCATGGCAAACGGCAGATCGGGGTTTTCCTCGGCGATCCTGCCAATTTTTGACCAGTACTCGATTTGCTTGGGTACCGATCGATGCTGAATTTGCGCGTGTTGCTTGGCCAGATTGACCAGGTTTTCTGAGAGTCTTACATTGACGGCCATGAGACCTCCGATTGACGGCGCATTGTGGCTCATCAGGTTCCAAAATGGAGCCTGTTAAAATTGTCCAATTCTTTATAAATATACCCCCGTTCATGACGCTCCAACCTGCACATCGGTTAATCTAGCGCCCCGCCGCTTTACCTCGTCGCATTGTCAGGACTTCAATGAAGGACTACTACCGTATTCTCGGCCTGCTCCCCACGGCAAGCGTGGCCGAAGTCAAGAGCGCCTACCGCAAGAAAGCCTCCGCGCTGCATCCGGACCGCAATCCGTCGAAGAAAGCGCACGCCGATTTTCAGGAGATGCAGGAGGCCTATGAGGTGCTCTCCGACGCTGACAGGCGGCTTGCCTATGACGACAATCGCCGCCGCAGCCTGATCGAGCACCCGCTTGAGACGGCGCGGGAAATCTGGAGCGCCTATCTCAAAGGGATCCTCACTTGAAGCTGTCACCTTATTTCAAGGAGATGTCCTCGTCCTATGCCTATGAAATCGAGGATCTGACCTACGATTCGGGGGGCGGCAATGTCCTCAAGTCGCGCCTCAAGGTCAAACGGGACCAGTTCACCGATCTGCTGCCGATGATCGAATTCGAGCCGGTGATGGTGGCACCGGCGTTTCATGGCGCGTTCCGCTTCGGCGATAAACCGCTGCTGGAAAAGCTGGTCGCGGCCAAACCCGGCGGGTTTCCCAAATGGAAAACACTCGCGGCGACCATCAAAATGGAACCGTGGGCCGACAAACTGGCGCAGCAAGCCCTGAAAAGCGAAGGCGGTGAGCAGTTCATGCTGGTTGCCGCCGGCCTCGAATACATTCTGTCCGGGATTGGCGCCGCCGCCGCCGCGGGCGAAGCCGAGCCCGCCGCCGCACCCGCTGAAAACAATGAGCGCGAGCTCGATAGCGACGATGCGGGTGATGACCTGGGGGATGCCGGCGAAGACTATCTCAACGATCAGGGTTTTGATCGCCGCAGCTAACAGAACCATCAAGGAATCCGCATGTCACACCCTGCCGTCATCAAAGCATCGGCGCTGATCCACGCCGGCGATATCAGCGCGGCCGAAGCGGCGCTCACCGAACTGGTTGAAACCGAAGGCGACCACGCGCTGGTCGCGGTGCTCGACGAACTCGCGCCCAAAGACCTGCTGGCCATCATCCGCGAATACGATTCGGCCAAACCCTCGGTCATCAACCTCCTGGTGACGCCGCAGCAATTTGCCGACGCGGTGATCATGGAGAGGCTTTATGCCGAGCGCAATCGCGACCGCCTGCGCTCCATGATCAATTCGGTCATTTACCGCGAGGAAGTCGAGCCCGACGAATTCATCGAGGCGCTGGCCCAGAAGGACCTGGGCCTCGAGGTGCTGGCAGACTACCTGGACGACCGCTTCGAGGAACTCATCGCGTTCAAGACCTACGGCAGCTTCGTGGTCGTCGAAGAAGAGCGCACGCCCAAGGACGAAGAGGACGATTCGACCCGCGAAGACCAGTTCGAAGTGCCAAGAGGCGGCGTCGGACTGGACGAGGTACGGGATCAGGACTGGATGGAACTCACCTGGCGGCTGGCGCACCACTTTCCGGACGAGTTCCTGCACGTAGTCCAGATCCTGGCGACGCGCAATCGCGCGGCGGATGCGCCGCTGAAGGCCAGCGCTGCCGAAGCCAACGAAGCAATGCAGGAATCCGGCGAAAAACCGGCCGGCCAGCCGCCCGCGGAGGAATCCGCGCTTTGAAAAAAAACCCACCAGCGACGGCGCCCACCCAGTCGCTCGCCACTTACGATGACCGGCCGTACTTCGCACGCGCGCTCGATCATGGCCTGAAAAACGGCATCATTGATTCGGAGAAGCTCGATGCCATGCGCAGCGAAGGCGCCAAGGGGGTGGTGCAGATTGCCGATTACTTCGGCACCGCGCATCTGCGCACCGATCTTGACGAGGCGATAAAGCGCATGGTCTATCTGATCAGCCTGTATCTGGAGCACCTGTCGGACGGAGACCTGACGCGCGCGGCGCGCTCATTGCAGGAGAACTCCTTCCTGTCGCATTCCCGTGGCGGCTCGCAGATGCTCAAGGCATTGTTCGCCATGCCGGTGGATGCGACCATACCGGACGCGGAGGACGCCGAGGACGTCAGGCAGTTCCTGCGCGAACGCACGCTGGGAGACCAGTGGAGCGTCGCCGTGTATCGCGCCCGCCACGCCGAACGACGCGCATTTCAGGACGAAATCGCCGCTGCACTATGGTTTGCCGGGGTGATGCAGATCCCGCACCAAGCGTTGATCAACGAATCCTCGGAAAGCGTGCTGCATGCGAGCCTGCTGACGCGCATCGCAGGACGCAACGAGGGCAGCCTGCTGTCTGCGGAGGAACTCAAGAATTTCCTCAAATCCTACCGCCGTTCCAGGAAGAAATCGCCGCTGGGCGAGTCGCTGCTCGAGGACGTGCCGCAGGCGCATCGCGCGGTGATCGTGCGGCACCTCAACATCATGGATGCCAAGGATCTGCCGCGCATCAAGGACACGACGGTGGCGTTCAACGACCTGGTGCGCGAATACCACGACCGTTTTCATCCCCTGTCGTTGTCCATCGAGGTCAGCGATTACGACACCATGGTCACCGATGAATGGCGCAAAGTGACCCGCGGCAAGACCGACAGCGACTCGATGAACACGGTTTTCCTGTGTCTGGCCGCCGGCATGGCCCCCAAACCGGAGATCACATCCACCGAGGCCAAGGCGGCGATCCAGGCCATCCGCAAGGACGGCGCATCGATCAAGAAGGTGCCCGAATTCATCCTGCGCAGCGCCCCCCACCAGATGATCGACGGACTGTTGTCGCTCTGGGAGGACGAGTTTTTGCCGGAGATGATCGAGCAGCTGATACTTGAAAATCCGGACTCCGCGCCCGAACCGGTGGTGCGCCTGCTGTCCGAGCACTGCCACATCAAGAGCCCATCCCGCAAAAAATAGCACGGCCTCGCGGCCTGCATCCCCTTTGTCCGCCTTGCCCCTGACGAGTATCCCCCATGCAATCTGAAAGCTTCATTCCGGGCAAAGATGCCTCGCTGGAATCCACCATCGGCACCATGATCGAAAAACTCGCCGCGCGCGGTTTCCACCTGGACGAATCCTCCTGGCTGAACCCGGTTGACTCGGTCTGGTCGGTGCATGTGCGCGACCATGACTGCCCCATGCTGTTTGCCAACGGCAAGGGTGCCAGCAAGCTTGCGTCACGCGCCAGCGCGCTGGGCGAATTCTTTGAACGACTGGGCACCCATTATTTCTGGACCCACTTCTATCTTGGCGCAACCCGCGCCAACCGGCCCTTTGTCCACTATCCGCAGGAGCGCTGGTTCGCGCCCTCCGCTGACGGCAGCTGGCCCGCCGAACTGCTGAACCCGGAATTGCAGGCTTTTTACAATCCGGAGGGCGACATCGACGCCGAGGTGCTGGTCGACCTGAATTCCGGCAATGTGGCGCGCGGCATCTGCGCCCTGCCCTACACGCGTCTGCGCGACGGTGCGAAAACCTGGTTCCCGGTGAATATCATCGGCAACCTGTATGTCAGCAACGGCATGGCTGCCGGCAACACCCTGATGGAGGCGCGCAGCCAGGCGCTGTCGGAGATTTTCGAGCGCCATATCAAGTACCGCATCATCAGGGAAGGCCTGTGCCTGCCCGAAGTGCCCGAGCATGTGATCGCCCGATATCCCGGCATTGCCGCCGGCGTCAAAGGATTGCGCGAGGCCGGTTTCGGCATCCTGGTGCGCGACGCCTCGCTGGGCGGACGCTACCCGGTGATGAACGTGACGCTGCTGCATCCGAAGGACCAGGGCGTCTTTCCCAGCTTCGGCGCACACCCGCGCTTTGAGATTGCGCTGGAGCGCGCGCTCACCGAACTGCTGCAGGGGCGGGCGCTGGAGTCGCTGGAGGGATTTCCCGAACCGGGTTTCGACATGGAAGAGATTTCCCTGCCGTCCAACCTCGAAATCCATTTCGTCGATTCCAGCGGCGTGATCAGCTGGGACTTTCTCGGCGATACCCCCGATTACCCGTTCGTCGACTGGAATTTCAGCAGCACAACTGCCGAGGACTATGCCTGGCTGTGCGATTGCATTCATGCCGAAGGCAAGGATATTTATGTCGCGGACTTTTCAGAACAGGGCGCCTACAGTTGCCGCATCCTGGTGCCGGGGATGTCCGAGATCTATCCGGTGGAAGACCTGGAATGGGAAAATAACAGTGTCGGCAACCGCATCCGCCCGGCCCTGCTCGGGCTGCATGAGTTGGGCGACCGCGAAGCCGCTGCCCTGTTGGCCGACCTGCAGACCTCGAACCTGAACGACGAACGGCCGCTGTGGGAAATCCTCGGCCTGGCCATAGCGGTGGGCACCGTGTGGAAACAATTGCGCATCGGCGAGCTCAAGACCCTGCTGGCGCTGGCCGTCGGCGACGCGGAAGCAACCCGCGAAGGCTGCGACTGGATTCACCACTACGGACAGATGGAACCGGGCAGAAGACGGGTGTATCGCTGCATCGAGAGCCTGATGAACCTGGAAGACATCGGCAATCACCGGCGTTCCCTCGCCCTGCTCTACGGGGCAGAAACGCTGCGCCAGGCGCAGGCACTGCTCGATCGAAGCGAGCGCTTCTTCGGACTCGATACGCTGGGAGCGGATATGGAAGGCAGTCCGATGCACCAGACGCTGCTGGCGGCTTATGACAAGTTGTTTGTGGCATCGGCAAGCTGAAAACCGCCGGTCTTTCACCGCCCCGAAGGCGCGCCCCTTTTCCGCTTTGCCTTGCGCAGTGTCGTTGCGCGATTGGCCAATGCGCGCTTTGCGGCTGCGGGCAACTGCTTGATGGCGTACTCGGCTTTGGAGGCCGATGAACGATCCGCATGCTCGAAGCTCGCCAGCAGGCGCCGCGGCGGATGCGAGCGTGTGTAGCGCGCCCCCTTGCCCGCGAGGTGCGCGGCATAGCGCTTGGCCACATCAACCGTGATGCCGGTGTAGATGCTGCCGTCGGAGCATTCCAGCAGATAGAGATACCAGACTTTCATGTCGGGGTGGCAGCCATCGCCTGCCCTTCCAGCCAGGCCAGAGCACCCAGTCCGGCGGCGCGGCCGCTTGAGAAACAGGCGGTGAGCAGGTAGCCGCCGGTCGGTGCTTCCCAGTCGAGCATTTCACCGGCGCAGAATATTCCAGGCAAGGCGCGGAGCATCAACTGTCGGTCCAGCGCTTCGAACGCGACGCCGCCGGCGGTGCTGATGGCTTCGGCAAGCGGGCGTGGCGCCGCCAGCGGTAGCGGCAGCGACTTGATTGCGCGCGCCAGACGCTCGGGATTATCGAACTCGGCCACCGGCAGCAGTTCTCGCAACAGCGCGGTTTTGACGCCCTTCAGACCGGTGCGGCTTTGCAGGTGCGAGGACATCGACCTCGACCCGCGCGGATGCGCCACCTCGCCAATGAGACGCGGCAGTTCCCAGTCGGGGAGCAGGTCAAGGTATATGACTGCGGCGCCGCTGGCCGCGATTTCGTCGCGGATGCCGGCTGACAAGGCATAGATCAGACTGCCTTCAACGCCGCTTTGCGTCACCACGAACTCGCCCTGACGACTGATCAGCGTGCCGTTACGGTCGGTGAAGTCCACCGCCACCGGCTTCAAAGGCTGGCCGGCGAAGCGAGAGCGAAAGTGGTCGCTCCAGCCGAGGGTTGCCCCCTTGCCTGCGGAATCATTCTGGGCACCGCGGGGCGATGCCACATCGAAACCGCAATTGGAGGGTCGCAGTGCCGATACGGGAATACCCCGCGCTGCCAGCAATGGCACCCAGGCCGCATCGGATCCCAACTGCGGCCAGCTACCGCCGCCCGCGGCCAGGATCGTTGCCGCGGCAGGTTGCAGCACCTCGCCCTGCGGTGTGGCAAAACGCAGCAGGCCCTCGTCGCTCCATCCGCACCAGCGGTGGCGCAGGTGAAAGCGCACACCGCTACCCCGCAGGCGATGCAGCCAGGCGCGCAGCAGCGGGGCGGCTTTCATGTCCTGCGGAAATATTCGACCCGAACTGCCGACGAAAACATCGAGGCCCAGTTCCCTCACCCAGGCCACCAGTTCGTCCGGACCGAATGCAGCCAGCAGCGGCGCGATCTGCTCCCGGCGCTCACCGTAACGGGCAAGGAAAGGCTGCAGCGGTTCGGAATGCGTGAGATTCAGGCCGCCCTTGCCGGCCAGCAGGAACTTGCGCCCCACCGAAGGCATGCTGTCGTAGACATCAACCTCCACGCCGCCATGGCTGAGCACCTCGGCGGCCATGAGGCCGGCTGGACCCCCGCCGATAATTACGACAGATTGTTGAATTTTATTTTTTAAACTATTAACTGGCGTTCCTTACAAGCCAATTTTAATCTCGAATATGCAATGCGTTCCAGTTGCTAAACATTTTGCATTGACGTTTAGCAATCTGTCTAATGCCCTTCCCATTGATACACCTCCTGGCGATACCGTTGATTACTAGAAACCGAAGATGCCGCGCAGCGCCTTCACGCCTTCCTGCACCGCCTCGGCAGGCGAAGGCTTTGCCTGGCCCGGTTGCGGGGCGGCGTCACGCTGCGGCGCGGCATCTGGCGTGCGCTCGCGCGTGCTGCCACGCCCACTCCGCGCGCCGCCCCCGCCTTCGGCGAGCAGGGTCATGGCGGTGGATTTGAGCCGCAGTTTCACCGCCCACACCTGCTCCCAGACCTGTTTCGGATCCTTGGGTCGCGGCGGCTGCACCAGGTTCAGTTCGTCGCCATAAGCGATGAAATTGAACATCGCGCCCTCGTTTTTGAAGATTCCGGCGGGTACCGTGCAATCGGTGGTCTGGGGCGGCATGACCAATTTGTCGCGAATCAGCCGCGCGACCTCGGCCGGCGCAACATAATCCATCAGCATCTGGCCCATCACCTGTACCTCACTCGAGGACCACATCACGATATCGGTCTGGTTGTCGCCCTGCCCCATCGCCGTCGCAAAGTAACCGGTTGCCGTCGGTATCGATTTCCATTTCACCGCAAACGCGCCGCCTGAAGTCTTGCTTACCGGCTCGAAGGCGACGCCTTCCATGAAATCGTGGCGATCGCCGACGGAGAAGCGGATTTCCGGCGAATAATTGCCGGCGATGACGTGATCGCCTTTGAGGGAAGCATTCGCTGGTATCGAACGCGAGTCCTCCTGATTGGGCCAGGTGCCATAGGTGCGATTGCGTCCCGGTGCCGGTCCGCGCGGACGCGAAATGGAGACGCTGCGCAAGGCGCGAGCCGCATCCTGCGGATTCATATTCGCGAAATCGAATATCACCGGCTGCCCCGCGCGCGGCGTTTCGCCGCAGCCCCAGTAGATCAGCATCCGGCCCTTGGGGCGCTCGAAATCCGGTTCCTCATCGTCGCGCTCGCGCACCGGAGCGCGCTCAATGCGCGGTGTCAGAAGCGGAAGGCTTGGCCCCATCGACAGCACCGGGGGAATCGCATGTCCGGCGCGTGGTTCGGCGCCGGAACCTTGCGACGAGCCCAGTTCCAGTTTCATGCGCTTGCCGCCGGCCATCCCCGTCGGCATCAAGGAACCCATTCCGGGCGGGAGTTCCATCCCCATGCCGCCCGCAGTCTCCACGCTCAACCAATACACCGCGATCGGCGGCTTGACCTGTTGTTGCGTTTGCGCGGCGGCGCCCAGCGGTAGTGCCGCGGCAAGCGCGGCGGAGAATATGCGGATTTTCATGGTCTGCCTTCGATTGTTGCGTCTGATCAAAATTGCGGAAACCCTGGAATAACACTGCGGCCTCCGTAATATAAATACCATTTATGCAATATAAATACAGTCATAATAAACGCCAGTTATGGCAATTAAAAAATGAATTTGTCCAATTAAAAGCCTGGCGTCGTTTTATCTCGCGCTACCTGCCAGTCCCCATCGCCCTTTAAACCCCCTCAAATACCTCGGCCCATTCCTCCAGCCGCTCCGGATGTTTGTAGCCCACATTGAGCCCGAAGTGCTTGTAGCCGGCATTGGCCAGTTCACGAATGCGCTCGCGCAACTCCGCCTTGCTCGCGGTGAAAGTGGTGGCCTTGATCAACTCACCGCTGCACAGATGCGCTTCTTCGGGCTTCAGGAACATCAGATGCCCCCGATGGTTGTTGAGGTAGCGGGCATCGGCCGGTTCATATTTCAGATATACCTCCTGGCGATAGCGCTCCACCACCGCGGCCAGCGGCGGCGGCACCGGCCGGCCCAGGTCGCCGAATTCCTCGCGCTCGACCAGGCTGTGCACCGCCAGAATCGCGTGCGGGCCGGCCTGTCCCTTGGCGCGCGCACTGTCGGGCGATTCGCCCTCCTTCAGCACGCATCCGGAAATCGTTCCCGTGGCGTGCAGCGCGGCAGGGTCGCGACCGGCGGCCGCCCAGGATTTCTGCATGTCGGCCAGTCCGGCCTTGCCATGTGCGACGTTGGCGGTGCCGTTGATCCAGCCGGCGCCGAGCCTTGCCGTGAGCATGCGTCCCTTCGGACCGAATGCCGAAATATGCAGGGGTATCGGATCCTTGATGTTGATCGCGCCGATATCCGGATCGAGAAAGCGGATCTTGCGCTGCTTGTCCTCGAAATTCCATTCCAGGGTCTCACCGCCGAGCAGTCCCTGCACGATGCGGATGTATTCCTCCATGTCCGCCAGCTTGACCGGTCCCACGCCCAGGGTGCGGCGCCCGGTAAATCCGGTTGACACACCGAATTCGATGCGCCCCGGAGCCAGGGCGTTGAGCGTCGCGAGGCCGCTCGCCGCCACCGGCGCGATCCGGTTCGAGGGAATCAGCACGCCGGTGCACAGATGAATTTTAGAGGTATTCATGGCGGCGGCGGCCATCGACACGAACAACTCCGAATTGAGCATCTGCGTGTCGTAAAACCACGCCCTGGTGTAGCCCAGTTCTTCCGCGCGCTTCACCAACTTCCAGGAATCCGCCACAGGCGGAATGAATATGCCGAAGTCCATTGATATTGCCCCCCTTGATGAATTGTCCTGCCTAGTTCCTTGCCGGCAGCAGTTGCAATGCGTTGTCGCAATCGATGCTGCGCAATTCCGCTTCGCTGAATCCGCAACTGCGCAGTCCCTTTGCCGTTTCCTCCGGCGTGCGATAGGGGTAGTCGGTGCCGAACAGGATCTGTGTTGCCGGCACCAGTTCGCGCAATGACGACATGGCATGGCGGTGCGCGGCCTGCGCGGTATCGTAATAAAGTTTTTTCAATTCGAATAAACCCCCCTTGGGCACCATCGCCTTCAGGTCGATGGGGCTGTAGCGATATGCATGCTCGAAGCGCTCCACGAGAACGATACCGGCGAGATACTCGTTCCACTGCCGCGCGGTGCTGCGCCCGGCCTCAATCCCCTTGGACCAGGTGCTCGCCGGATGCGGCAGCGACAGCATGGATTTCGCCACGCCCCCCTGCTCCATGTCGGCCAGGGATTTTTCCATGCTCCAGCCCCTGCGGGCGTTGGCGCTGATATCGCCGCGCCCGGCCAGGCTCCCCGGCGGGGTCGGATGGAAATGCACGTCAATGCGATGGGCCATTCTCAGATTCCTTCGCTCATATGCCCTCGAAGACCTCCGCCCATTCCTCAAGTATCTCGGGATGCCTATAGCCGGCTTCGATGCCGAAATGCCGGAAACCCTGCTTCGCCATTTCGCGCAGGCGTTCGCGCAGCTCCGCCTTGGTAGCGGTGAAAGTGGTCGAGCGGATCAGCTCGCCGCTGCAGAACTCTCGCTCCTCGGGGCGCAGGTACATGAGGTGGCCGCGATGGTTGCTAAGATAGCGCGCATCCTCGGGCTGGTAGCTCTGATAAACCTCGCGATAACGATCCACCATATGGGTGAGCGCAGGCGGAATCGGCCGGCCGAATACGCCGGTCTGCTGCTCGCCCAGCTTGTGCAACATGATCATGGCGGGCGGACCGGCTATGGATTGGGCACGCTCGCTGCCCGGATCCTCGCCCTCTTTCAACACGCAGCCGGATATGGCCGCCGTGGCATACAGGGTGTCGGGCGTGCGTCCCGCCGCGGTCCATGCCTCCTGCACCTCGGCAAGGTTGGCCCCTGCCCTGGCCACACTGCCCGGCGCGTCGATCCAGCCGGCGCCAAGCTTGGCGATGAGCTTCCTGCCTTTGGGGCCGAATGCCGAGATATGAACCGGGATGGGATCCTTGATGTTGATGGCGCCGATGTCCGGATCGAGAAAGCGGATCTTGCTGCGTTTGCCTTCAAAATCCCACTCAAGAGTCTCACCCGCGATCAAGGCCTGCACCACGCGGATGTACTCTTCCATGTCCGCCTGCTTGACGCGCGTCAGGCCCATGGTGCTGCGCGCGGTGGAACCGGTGGAGATACCCCAGTCGATGCGCCCCGGAGCCAGTGCGTTCAATGTCGCCAGGCCGCTTGCGGCCACCGGCGCAATGCGGTTCGAGGGAATCATCACGCCGCTGGCGAGGCGGATCTTCGAGGTTTTCATGGCCGCTGCGGTCATCGAAACGAACAGCTCCGAAGTCAGCATCTGCGTATCGTAGAACCAGGCGCGCGAGTAGCCCAGTTCCTCGGCGCGCTTGACCAGCTTCCAGGTGTCCGCCTGCGCGGGGATGAATATGCCGAAATCCATGCTTTTTCCCGTCTAATGCGGCGGGCGGTTGGACAGGCCGCCATGGATGGAGATGATGGTGCCGCTGGTATAGGCGCTGTGGTCGGATGCGAGCAGCACCACCATCGGCGACACCTCATCCACCGTGCCGGGACGCCCGAACGGATAGGTTTTGAACAATTCCTTGTAACGGGTGGCATCGCCCAGCTGCTGCTGCGCTTTTTTTCCGGAGAGCTTCACCACCCGGTCGGTAAGGATCGGACCGGGATTCACGCCCACGACGCGCACCCCGTAGCTCGGGCTCTCGGCGCCAAGTGCCACGGTGAATCCCATCAGGCTGAGATTGCCCATGGCACCGGCTATGTATCCGGCAGAAGGACGTTCTCCGGCCGAACCGATGATATTGATGATCACGCCTTTCTTTTTCAACTTCATCCGGTTGATGTAAAAGCGGGTCAGCGCAATGTAGCCGAACACCTTCAGGTCCCAGCCGGCGCGCCAGGCCGCATCATCGACATCGTCGATCGATCCGGCGGGAATATCACCGGCGTTGTTGACCAGCACGTCAACATCCGGCCAGGCTTCCATGAGCTTCTTGCGCGAGGCATCCAGCGACAAATCGAGCGCGAGGGTCTGCACCTCGACCTTGCTGGCCTGGCGGATCGCCTCGGCTTCCCTTTCGAGCATTTCCTTCGAACGCGCCACCAGGCGCAGATGGCAACCCTCGCGTCCGAACCACTGCGCGACCGACAGCCCTATTCCCTTCGACGCGCCGGTGATCAGCACCGTGCGTCCCTTGAGATTCATGTCCAAATTTTTCCCCTTTTTCGAAATTTCGATTGCCAATGCGGGTTGCAGATTTACCACAGAAGCGGGTTTCGCACAGCGATCCGGCAGATAAATTTGCGGAATTCGGTGCGTCGGGCAATGCCTCGAATTGGCGCATTCGCCAGGCGACACCGACTGCAACTGGGAGATAATTCGCGCAACCAATTCGACGGGGGTAGAAATGGGCAAAGGCAGGCTGGAGGCATTCAGCGACGGGGTGATCGCCATCATCATCACCATCATGGTGCTGGAACTCAAGGCGCCACACGGCGAAGAATCGAACGCGCTGGCGCCGTTGATCCCGATTTTTTTCGGTTATGTGCTCAGCTTCGTCTTTGTCGGCATCTACTGGAACAATCACCACCACATGTTTCACGCGGTCAAGCGCGTCAATGGCGCGATCCTCTGGGCAAATCTGCACCTGCTGTTCTGGCTGTCGCTGGTTCCGTTCGTGACCGGATGGATGGGAGAGAACCATTTTGCGGCGCTGCCGGTTGCAGTGTACGGCGTGGTGCTGTTGATGGCGGGGGTCGCCTATTTCATCCTCAGCCGCTATCTGATCCGGCATCATGGCAAGGACTCGGCCCTGGCCACGGCGATCGGGAAGGATATCAAGGGCAAGGTGTCGGTCCTGTTTTGTGCCGCCGCGATTCCCCTGTCGTTTTACAACAGGTGGCTTGCCATCTCACTGTATGTATTGGTTGCACTGATGTGGCTGGTTCCCGACAAGCGCATCGAAAAGGTGCTGCAGGAATAGGCGCTTCGCGCCGGCCAGGCCACGGCGCGATTCCGTTTATGGCAAGATGCCGTGCGCTCGTTCAACCGCATTCATCCTGGGGGGGAATCATGATCAAGGTCGTTCGCGTTTCGTCGCTGCTGCTTTTCTGCGCATCGTTGTTGTCGGGACCGGGGGTACTGGCGCAGTCCTATCCGGGCAAGCCCATCAGGATGATCGTGCCGATAGGCGCGGGATCCCTCACCGACATCGTCGGACGCGCAGTGGCACAGGGCGTCAGCCAGGCATGGGGACAGCCTGTCGTCGCCGACAACCGCGCCGGCGCCAACGGCACCATCGGAATGGAAGAGTGCATGCGCGCGCCGGCCGACGGCTATACCATCTGCATGACCGACGGCAACATCATGACGCTGAATCCGTTCGCCTATTCGAAGATTCCCTACGATCCCCTCGCCTTTGTCCCGGTTGCGCATCTTGCCGATCTCGAAGTGCAGACCGTCGCAAAAGCCTCGCTACCGGTGAACTCTCTCAAAGAGCTGGTCGAGTACGCCAAGGCGAGGCCGGGACAGATTGCCTGGGGCTCCTCCGGCGCGGGTTCCACGATGCACCTGATCATGGAGTGGATCCAGGCCAGGACCGGCGCGAAGTTCAATCACATTCCCTACAAGAGCCCGGCGCAACTGCAGGCGGCCATGGCAGCGGGTGAAATCGACGTCACCAATCTGGCGCCGGCGGCGGTACCCGGCTTCGTCAAGGATGGCCGGGTGAAACCCATCGCCGTCATCACCGGCAAGCGCCGCTCGAGCTTCGCCGGCGACACCGCCAGCTATTCCGACCAGGGTTTCGATCTGGATTTCCGCAACTGGCTGGCCATCGTGCTGCCACCCGGAGCGCCCGTCGAGATCGCGCGCCGCTGGAATCTTGAAATCAACAAACTCCTCACGGACAGCGCTTTTGCCGGAAAATTCCTCTATGGCAACGCATTGACGCCGACCGGTGGAACACCCGAAGACCTGGTTGCCATCATGCAGGTGAAGCGCAAACTGGGTGCGGAACTGGCCAAGATCGCCAATCTGAAATACGACTGAGCCGAGGGAACCATGAAAAACGAACAGCTTGCCGGTTTGCAGTCGGATTCACAGGATGGCTGCGGCTGTTGCCCGCGCAAACGCCGCTTTCTGGGGCAGGTGGGCGGCATCGGAGCCGCATCCATGTTCGCCGGCAGCGCTGCGCTGGCGCAAACCGGCAAGGCGGGATCACGGATCGTGACGCCACGCCGCATCGACGTGCACCATCATTTCGCGCCTCCCAACTGGGTCGCACAGGCGCGAGCGGCAAATCAGGGTGGTGGTGCGCCCTGGTCGCTGGATGGAACGCTGGCGGACATGGAATTGGGGGGAGTGCAGAAATCCGTTCTGTCGCTGATACAACCGGGCACCTGGTTCAAGGACAACCAGCAGGCGCGTTCGCTGGCGCGCGAAGTCAACGACTACGCGGCGAAGATCCGTTCGACGCATCCAACCCGCTTCGGCATTTTCACCACGCTGCCCATGCCCGATGCCGAAGGCAGCCTGAAGGAAATTGAATATGGCATGGACGTGTTGAAGGCCGATGGCGTGGGCATGTTCACCAGTTATGGCAACAAATGGCTTGGCGACGCCTCGTTCACACCGGTCTTGAGCGAGCTGAACCGCCGCAAAACCGTGGTCTACGTGCATCCCACCAACCCGGCCTGCTGCAGCGCATTGCAGCCAGGCATCAATCCTTCGACGATTGAATATGCCACGGACACCACGCGCACCCTGGCCAGTCTGCTGTTCAGCGGTGCCGCCAACCGCTTTCCCGATATTAGCTGGATCTGGTCGCACAGCGGTGGAACCATGCCATTCCTGTTCAGCCGCTTCGAGCGCCAGGAAGAGTTCATGCGCGACAAGGTCAAGGCAGTGCTGCCGCAAGGCTCAATGTACGAAATGAAACGTTTCTACTACGAGACAGCGCAAGGCACGACGCCAATGCAATTGGCCGCGCTGTTGAAAATGATTCCGATGTCGCAAGTGCTGTTTGGCTCCGACTACCCCTACCGGCCTGCTATGGAGTGTGTCGAAGGGCTCGAAGCCTGGAAATTTAAACCTGCGGATCTGCGTGCCATCGAATATGGCAACTGCCTGCGCCTGATGCCGCAACTGAAAGCATGATTCGGATAACCGAGCCGCGCATGAAGGCACTCGCAAAATTGCTGGCCCTTGGAATTTTCTGTGCGCTGTGCAGCGCGGCCAGCGGGCAGGCCTATCCGGTCAAGTCGATAAGATTCATCGTGCCCAATGGCGCTGGTTCCTCGCCCGATGTAGTGGCGCGCCTGGTGGCCGAGCGCCTCTCGCGCCGCCTCGGCCAGCAGTTGCTGGTGGAAAACAATATCGCCGGTGCAGGACTGGTGGGCGCACAGCAGGTGGCCAAGGCGCCGCCCGACGGCTATACGCTTTTCATGGGCAGCGCTTCGGCGATGGCATCGAACCAGGTGATGTTCAAGTCCCTGCCCTACGATCCTGTCAAGGATTTCGTCCCGGTCGCCGGGCTGGTGGATAACGGACCCTATGTGGTGGCGGTGCATCCGGATGTCCCGGCGAAGACCTTCGGCGAATGGCTCGCGCTGGCCAGGGCGCGTCCCGGCAAATTGTCCTTTGCGGCCGACGCCGGCCTTGCCGGCATCATCGGCAAATGGCTCAACAAGTCCGCGGGTATTGATGTGGTGCATGTGCCCTACAAGACGATTCCACCTTCGATACAGGACACCGCCGGCGGTCGGGTCGAGATGATTCTCATCTCCCCCATCGCCATCGCGCCGTTTGCCTCCTCAGGAAAGCTGCGTACCCTGGCGATCACATCGGCCAGGCGCTTTCCAGGTATGGAGAATATCCCCACCGTTGCCGAGACCCTGCCCGGATTCCAGATTGGTGGCTGGTTCATGCTTGCCGCGCCCGCCGGCACACCGGGGGATATCACGCAGCGGCTGAACCACGAGGTGGATGCCTACCTCAAAGAACCCGAAATCATCGAGCGGCTGCGCAATTTCGGCTTCTCCACGAGCGGCGCCGGCACGCTGCAATCGCTGCAGGAATTCATACGCACCGAGCAGGCACGCTGGGTTCAGATTGCCAGGGAAGTTGGCGTGGAACCGCAGTAGTGGCCTCAGTCTCCATGGTACGGCGGGCCTCGCTCGGCGAGGCCCGCTTGCCGGGACCGGTCAGACCAGGCTGGGCAGACGCACCGCGACGACCGCGGGAACGCCCTTGTGCGTCTGCTCCAGACCGCGCTTGAGGGCCGGCCCGATCTCAGTCGGCGACTGAACCAATTCGCCAAATCCACCGGCCGATTCGGCCATGCGCGCGAAATCCGGCGGCGGATCGAAGGTACCGCCCACGCATTTTGTGTCGGACGCAAAACCACCCGGATAGGACTTGCGCAGCCCATGGATGCCGGTGCTGTAGCTGCCGTTGACGAATACCACCGACAGGAACGGCGCCTTGTGATGTGCCCCGGCCCAAATGGCCGCGGAGGGTGTGCCAAACTCGAAGAACCCGTCACCGCTGGCCAGTACCACATCCTGATCCGGCGCAGCCATCTTTGCGCCGAAGGCTGCGCCCACGCCCCAGCCGCCGGCGCTGGAGCCGCTCTTGAAAGAGGTCCCCGGAAGCGTGCGGCGCGCATAGTTCTCGACAAACTGCCCGTTGGACAGGCCATCGTTCAGCAATATGGCATCGGGTTTGAGTACCTTGCCCAGTTCATAGGCCACCAGACAGCCGCTGGAAATGCTTTTCTTCGCCGCTGCTGCGGCCTCGGCATCGATTGCGGCCTCGAGCTGTTTTTTGCGGGTTTCGAGGCGCTGGCGGCGCTCTTCGATACGCGACAGGTCGCTCTTGTCGAGCATGCCGGTTGCCGCCTCGTACACGGCCCGTATCACGTTCGCCGCAGTTGCAGGAATCCACAGGTCCGCACGGAACTCCATGGTCTTGAAGCGTGACTGCACCGGATCGATGCTGACCCAGGCAATCTTGGCATCGACCGGCGGCGTATCCTGCCCGGGCATCCAGGGGCTGATGCACTCCAGCACGAAACAGACGTCGGCCTCGGCGCTACTGGGGCCGCTGCCGGACAGCGGATGCGTCTTGGGAAAATTGAGGACCTGCGGATTGCCGGGTTCGGCCACCGGCAGGGCCAGCAATTCGGCAAGACGCACCAATTCCCTGACTGCCAGCGGATCCTTGCCGATGCGCTCGGTCATCACCAGCGGATTGCGCGCCTTGATCAGCCAGCGCGCGATGGTTTTCGCATGTTCGGGATCCGGATAAGTGCCCTGCGCAACGCCGAGCTGGTCGCGCGTCGGGAAACGCGTCGTGCCCGGATACGACAGCATCGCGGTTTCGCGCGGGATGGTCAGAAACACCGGCCCCTTGGGCTCGCTCGCCGCCATCTGCAACAGGCGGCTCACCATCAGACCGGGATTGTCCTGGTGCTCCAGGCGGTGGTCGGCCTTGGTGTACTGGCGCACGATCTCGCCCTGGTCACGCGGCTCCTGCAGCCATTGAATCGAGCCGTCGCGCGCGCCGCGCATCGACCCGGGGAACGCGCGCGGGCCGGTGCCGGCGGTAATCAGCACCGGATAGTTGCCGCGCCAGGCGGCGTGAATAGCGGCGCCATAGTGCAAAGTGCCGACGTCCACGTGCACCGAAGCGGCCGAAGGCTGTCCGGTTACCATCGCCGTGCCCAGCGCCGCATGCAGCGCCACCGATTCATGCATCATGGTCACCAGTTTCGGCGCCGGCCAGCCGCGCTTTTCCGCCTTGGCTATGGCCTCCTGGTAAAAGGCCATTTCGCTGCCGGATACGAAATACAGATGGTCGATGCCGCCGAGCTTCATCGACGCGACAATCGCGTCGGACCACTCGTCGGCTCCGTATTCATTCCAGAAATTGTCGCCCACCTGCAGTTGCGGATCCGCCATCTTGTTCATCTCGAGCTCCTTTTCATTTCCGGCCGTTCACAAACCGGCTTGCGCAGCCATATCTTCGCCGCAAGCGTCATTTTTCCAGCGCGCAAGGGTACTGCATTACCGCGCCTCCCGCATGCCCCGGAAAGGGTGCTCGGCGCCCACCTGGCGCCCGGCCGGGCATTTCGCGCCACAATGAAGTAACCTTGTGCGGTCGTTTTTCATTCCTCAAAATCATGCGAACACAAGTTGTCATTATCGGATCCGGCCCGGCCGGATTGATGCTCGGCCAGTTGCTGCATCTGGCCGGCATCGATACGCTCATCCTTGAGCAAAAAAGCAGGGAATACGTCCTGGCGCGCATTCGCGCCGGGGTGCTCGAGCAGGGATGCGTCGATCTTCTGCAGCGCATCGGCGTCGGCGCCAGGCTGCGCCAGGAAGGCCTGGCCCACCAGGGCTTTGAAATCTGCTTTGGCGGCAAGCGGCACCGTATCAACCTGAATGCCTTGACCGGCGGCACCAATGTCACCGTCTACGGACAGACCGAGGTCACCCGCGACTTGATGGATGCGCGCGCCGCCTGCGGCGCGAGTTCCGTCTACGAGGCGGAGCAAGTCAGTGTGCACGGCTTCGACAGCGCCAGCCCCGTGGTGCGTTACCGCAAGGACGGCGTGCAACACGAAATCGCCTGCGATTTCATCGCCGGTTGCGACGGGTTTCATGGCGTGTGCCGCCAGAGCGTTCCGGCCGGTTCCATTCGCGAATTCGAGCGCGTCTATCCCTTTGGCTGGCTGGGTGTGCTCTCGGAGACGCGACCGGTGTCTGAAGAGCTCATCTATGTCAACCATCCGCGCGGCTTCGCGCTGTGCAGCATGCGCTCGCCAACGCTCAGCCGCACCTATGTGCAGTGCTCGTTGAACGACAAGGTCGAACAGTGGCCTGACGAGCGCTATTGGGATGAACTGCGCTCGCGCCTGGACGAGGCGGCCGCCAGCACGCTGGTCACCGGGCCGTCCATCGAAAAAAGCATCGCCCCGCTGCGCAGCTTTGTTGTCGAACCGATGCGCTTTGGAAGACTGTTTCTCGCCGGCGACGCCGCGCACATCGTCCCGCCCACCGGTGCCAAGGGGCTCAATCTTGCGGCCAGTGACGTGCATTACCTTTCGGAATCCCTGATCGGGTATTACCATGGGAAAAACGAAGCTGCGCTCGATGAGTATTCACCGCGCTGCCTGCGCCGCGTATGGCAGGCGGAACGGTTTTCGTGGTGGATGACCTCGCTACTGCACAATTTCCCGGACAACGGCGATTTTGGTCAACGCATCCAGCAGGCGGAACTGGAATATCTGGTGAATTCGGAAGCGGCCTTGAAATCGCTGGCCGAGAATTACGTCGGACTGCCTTATTGAGGCCTGCTCGTCCCCGGCGGGTCAACCGGTCAGGCGCGAATTGGCCAGTTGCAACCGGTCGGCCAGATTGCGAACCAGGGCGCGCGTCAGTTGCAATTGGGCGCCCATGCTCATGGTATCCAGCGTGGCCGGTTCGAATTCGGCGAGCAGCAGATCCGACATGGACTCCACACTGGCGTGGCGAGGTACCTTGCCGCCGCTGATGTAGGCCATTTCGCCGAAGCACTCTGACTCACCGACCATGTTGAGCAGGCGTCCGTTGCGGACAACCTTGACCTGCCCTTTTGCAAGAAAAAAGAAGCTCGCGCCGGTGTCGTTTTCCCGGATCAGCACATGGCCCCGGCCCACGCGCGACCATTGCCCGGCATTGGCCAATTCCCAGAGTTCCGCATCGGATAGTTCGGCGAGCATTTCCACTTTTTTCAGCGTGACGAATTTTTCGCTGTCGGCAATGGCCTCCGGTGGCAGCACCAGCGGCCCAAGGTTCGAAAGTTCCAGCGCAAAATCCGCCCAGGCCGGGTAGCGGTGCTCGGGCTTCTTGCCCAAAGCACGAAGGATGACCTGGTCGAATGCCTTGGGCAGGTCCTTGCGCAGGCTGCTCGGCGGCACCGGCTCGACGTTGCGGATCTTGTGCACCAGACTGGCGATATCATTTGCCAGCAATGGTCGATGGCCTGTCAGGAGTTCATAGAGCACGACGCCCAGCCCGTACATGTCGCTATGCAGCGTGAGTTCCTTGCCGTCGATCTGCTCCGGTGACATGTAGAAGGGTGATCCCATGGCGACGCTCTGCACCGCCTGGCTCTTGCGCAGGAAGGCAGCGCCGAAATCCGCTATCTTCACATTAGTTCCGTTGGCCACCATGATGTTGGCCGGCTTGATGTCGCGATGAACGATGCCTTCGCGAAATGCGTAATCGAGAGCGCCGCAGCACTTGAAACCAATCTGCAGCACGTCTGCTATTGGGAGCAGATTGTCCGGACTGGCGTGCTGGGAAAGATCGCCGCCGGTGACCAGTTCCATGGCGATATGCCCCGAATCCTCCTGGACCACCGCATCGTAGATGGTGACGATATGTGGATGCTTGAGCTTGCCTGCCAGCGATGCCTCATTTTGAAACTGGGTTTTCAGCACCGCGCCGAATTCAGGATCGCGAAAGACCTCGGGCTCAATGGTCTTGAGCGCGACCTCCCTGCCGGTGAAGGTGTCAACGGCAAGATATACGGTGCCGGTAGCCCCTTTGCCGAGCGCCTTCTGCACCTCGTACTTGCCGATCTGAAGCGTCAGATCAAGTTCAAACCCGGCTTCCGTCATGAACCAATTCCACTTAAATTGCCGCGCTGCAGGCAGCTTAGAGTCGAATAATACGCGATTGCGATAGTCCGCTGTTTTCAAAGCTAATCTGTTCGCGGGACCGCACGCAGCCGATAGATGTATTTCATGGCCGGTCGGCGGGAATCTTATACAATGCCCGACTTGATTTTTGGCGTCAGCAGCGCCGCTTCACTCTGATTCACCAGCATAGGAGTACCAGCTCATGGCCCAGTTATCTGCCGCATTCGCCTCCTCCCACAGCATCATGCTGGCAGCGCAATTGGAGGACTGGCTGACCAGGTTCCGCGTCAGCGACCTGCGCATGCCCTACTTTGACGATGCGGGCAGAAAGATCAGTTATGAGGACGTACTGGCGCGCGCGCCGGGCAACATGGACGCGTTGATTACCGCGGAGGCCATTTCGCGGCGCTTCAACGAAGTGCAGGAGGCCATGTTGCGCATGAAAGAGCATGTGCAGTCGGCCAAGCTGGATGTGCTGGTCATCGTCGGCGACGATCAATACGAAATGTTCAAGGACGAGCACATGCCTTCGATCGGCGTGTATTACGGGGATTCCATCCGCAATGCTGTCAAGCAGGAACTGCCGCCGGAAGAATGGTACAAGCTCGCGCAAATGCGCCGCCTCGAAGATGAAACCGAAGCGAACTACCCCTGCCATCGCGCCCTGGCACTGCATTTCATTGAAAACCTGATCGAGCGCGAGTTTGACGTGGCCGCGGTGAGCGCCACCCCGCCAGGCCAGACCGAGGGACACGCCTACTCCTTCGTGCACCGCTGGTATCTGAAGGGCGCGGTCATTCCGGTCGTTCCGATATTCCTCAATACCTACAACTGGCCCAACCCGCCCACCCCGAAACGCTGCGTGAAATTCGGCAAGGCATTGCGCGAACTGATCGCCTCTTATCCGGACAATCTGCGGGTCGGTCTGATGGCCTCCGGAGGCCTTTCACATTTTGTGGTTGAGGAGCAGATGGATCGCGACATCATGGCGGCCCTGCGCAACAAAGACCTCGATTTCCTGGGCAATCTCGATCCTCGCAAGCTCAAAGCAGGCAGTTCCGAGATCCGCAACTGGATCGTCGTGGCCAGCGCTGCAACCGATCTCAACGTCAGTTGGGAGGCGTACACGCCGGCGTATCGAACGCGGGCCGGCACCGGCACCGGCCTTGGCTTTGCACGCTGGAGCTAGCCTGGTCTGCCGAACACAGCCGGCATTGACCGTCGCCTCATTCCAGTTTGACGTTCAACGCCTTGAGACGCGCTGAATAGCTTTCGCGGTCAGCGCGCAGTTGTTCTGCAAAAGGACCCGGGGCAAGATTCAGTACTTCAAGCCCCGCCGCGTGCACGAATTTGTCGCGGAACTCCGGCACGGAAATCACCTGCCCTGCTTCGCTGGCTATCTTGCTGACAACCGCGGCGGGGGTTGCCGCCGGTGCAAACCAGCCGAACCATCCGCCGGAGGTATATCCCTTGAGGCCCGCCTCGGAAATGGTGGGCACATCTGGAAAACCGCTGGAGCGCTTCAGCCCTCCGTAAGCGATGGCACGGATGCGCCCCTGGCGGATCAGGGGAATGGTCGCCGTAATGCCCATGATCGCGAAAGTCACCTGCCCCCCGAGAATTCCCTGCAGAATTTCAGCGCCCCCTTTGTAGGGCACATGCGTAACCTTGATGCCTGCCTGGGTGGCCAGGGCCTCGGTGTCGATATGGGGCAGGCTGCCGACACCGAAACTGCCGTAGTTGATTTCGCCGGGTTTTGCGCGCGCGGCCGCGATCAATTCCTGCAGGTTTCTCGCCGGGAACTGTATGCTGCTCACGAACATGCTGCCCGCGTCGACCAGTCCGATCACCGGTACCAGGTCCTTGATGGGATCGAAGGGCATTTTGCGATTGAGCAGGTCATTGCTCAACTGCACCATGGTTCCCATCCACAGCATGTGACCATCCGGTGCCGCCTTGACCACCGAGTCCGCCGCAATGATGCCGTTGGCGCCTGAACGGTTTTCCACCAGGACGGCCTGGCCCCAGCGTTTGGTCAATTCGGGCGCCATGGCGCGCGCCAGCGAATCCTGCAGGCCGCCGGGGGGCACGGGAATGATGATGTGCACCGCTTTGAGCGGGTAACTTTGCGCGACGCAGATACCGGAGGCCAACGCGCAAATCGCGGCAAAGGCGCTGAGCAGCAGTTTTCTCGAAGTATTCATATGCGTCCTGTATCGATTGGGGGCTAGACCAGTGCGTAAGCGTACCGCATCGATTCGGGTCACGCACTATCTTCGCCGCGCCGCTGTTGATAACATCTGGCCCAACAAATCAAGGACGGTAAAATGAAAACAGCATGGTGTGCGACGCAGGGCGCCCCCAAAGACGTGTTTCAGGTGGGCGAGATGCCCGATCCGATGCCCGAGGCGGGCGAGGTACGGGTGCGCGTGTACGCCTCCGGAGCCAATCCCACCGACACCTACACGCGCAGCGGCCTGCGTCGTCGCGGCCTGCCCTACCCGATCATCACTCCACACCAGGACGGCGCGGGCGTGATCGATGCCGTCGGCGCCGGCGTGCCGGCCAAGCGGATTGGCGAGCGGGTGTGGATATACATGGCGCAATGGCAGCGGCCATTCGGTACCGCAGCGGAATATTGCGTTGTCCCGTCAGAGCGTGCCCCGTGCCTGCCAGACAATTGCAGCTTCAACATCGGCGCCTCGCTGGGAGTGCCGTGGTTGACCGCGCATTACGCCGTGAACGCGGACGGTCCCCTAGAAGGCAAAACAGTTCTCGTCGGCGGCGGCACCGGCGCTGTCGGGTACTACTGCATACAGATAGCCAAGGCCCGCGGGGCTCGGGTGATCGCTACGGTTGGCAGCGCGGCAAAGGGCGTGCTGGCAAGGGCGGCGGGCGCCGACGAAGTCGTGGATTTCCGCGCCGAGGATGTCGGCGCGCGCATTGGTGCATTGAGCGGCGGGAACGGAGCTGACCTGATTCTCGAGCCGTTTTTCGCGAAAAACGCGAATCTATACCCGCAGATGCTTGCCAAAAACGGCACGGTGATCGTCTATGGCGCCGGCGGTGCTGAGGGCACGATCTCGGCGAGCTGGGGGATTCAGAACCAGCCTACCATCCGCTTCATATACATGTACGAATTTCCGCCCGAGGCCTATACCCGTGCTATCGCCGATTTCACTGCACTGCAAACGGCAGGCAAACTCAAGCATCTTCCAGTGCGCGAGTTCTCGCTGGACCAGATCGCGAAATGCCACGAAGCGGTGGAGGCCGGAAACAACGGTACCCGCATGATCCTCAATCTCGACTAACGTACTGAATGCCGGGCTGGCAGGGGAAGGGCCAGCGGATCAATACGGCAAAATAGCTGACTGAAGATTGATCGCGATTGTGTTTGACAGGTTAAGAGGTTAAAAAAAAAGCCCTCTTGTGAGGGCTTTTCTAAAGGGTTGTCTGGCACTGACCTACTTTCGCGTACGCATGCACACTATCATCGGCGCGGCCCCGTTTCACGGTTCTGTT
>CAIOLO010000108.1 GCA_903859155.1 uncultured beta proteobacterium | reverse complement strand
CGCGACTGCCCGCGTCGATGACGCAACCGTCGCCGATCATGGCGTTCGGCCCGATCTCGGCATGCTCCTCCACCAGAACGCTGTTGCCGATGAAAACCGGGGCATGCAGGCGGGCGGTGGGATGGATGCGGCTGCCGTTGCCGATCCACAGGCCAGCCTGCTGCGGGCGGCGGTTGATGCCATTGACCCCCTGTGAGTGCGCGAAAAGCACCGGAAGCGAGCTCAATGCCGCGGCAACGCTCGAGGTCGAAATGCAGCTGCTCATCAGCACCGCGCTTGTCTGCGAAGCGCAGCGGTCGATGACGCGCTTGCGCAGATCGTCGGCATCGCGCACCGACTCAGCCAGCGCAGCGATCGTTTTGCCCGACAAAACCGCCCAGCCGCTCCAGCGCATTGCGTCGCCTCCGAGCGAATAGGCGAGACAGGGCCTGGAAACGTCGATCTCGCCCATGGGGATCGTATCCGCGGCAGCGAGCACATAGTTTGCGCCCGCGTCGCCGGCCAGGCGGCCGAGCAACTGCAGCGGGCGTATTCCGTCGGTGGCGTAATGGTGGGTGATGCGGCATCCCCAGCGCGTGCCATCGCCGAGCAGATCGCGCGCCGGCTGCGGCCGGTCCCCGTGGACCACGGCGATCTGCCGGCAGCCCAGCCCGAGCAGTTTTTCGACAACCCGCTGCAGCATGGGTTTTTCCGCCATGCAGATCATGGCCGGATCGGTTTCGAGCTGGCGCAAAAGGGGATCTTCAGGGGCCCAGCAGGCAAGAATGATGGCAGCGGTTGTCACCGGGCGGTTCCTTTCATGCGTGAACCGGAAAATCTTTCATGAACGATGCGGGCGAGGAACACCCAATTGCCGACGAGGTAACGCCGCCACATCCGGCCGGGTTCCTGGATAAGCCGGTAGATCCATTCGCCGCCGATCTCGCGCAACCACAGCGGCGCCCGCCGGATGCGCCCCGAATAAAAGTCGAACAGGCCGCCGACACCCATGCCGACCAGCGCGCCGCTTGCCTCCAGGTTGCGTTCCAGCCATTGTTCCTGGCGCGGCGCTCCCATTGCGACCAGCAGCACCTGCGCGCCGCTGGAGCGAATTTCCTGCAGCACCGCCGCCTCCTCGACGCTGCTGAAATAGCCGGAGCGGGTGCCGGCAATTTTCAATTCCGGATAACGTGCCAGGGCCCACTGCGCGGCGGCTTGTGCAACACCGTCGCGCGCACCCAGCAAGTAAAGGGAATGGCCGCTTTGCGCCATTGCGGCGCACAGCCGCGGAAACATATCGGTGCCGTTGATGTTCTGCCGGATCGGCCGGCCCAGCAGACTGCCGGCAATCTTCATGCCGATGCCATCGGCGCACACCCAGTCGAATTTATCCAGGGTGCGCCGGTACGCGGCATCACGGGCGGCAATGTTGACGCAGTCCGGGTTGACAAAGGCGATGCGCATGCGGGCTTTGCCCTCGATGGCGCAGAAGACGGCATCCAGCAGATTGGCCATCGACAGGTTGAGCAGGCGGATTCCGCCGATGAATTGACAGGCCCCGCAATCCTGCGCATCCGCGCCGTAGGCCAGCGCCAGCAGCGCGCGCCCGAGGATGCCGATGTCTCCGCGCAGGCAACGATGGCTGACATATTCGAGGTCAGCCTCGCTCTCGGTGCCGAAGTCGATGTTGCTGCGCCGGCGCAGACTCCACAGGCATGTCAGGCCCGGCGCAACGCTGAATCTGGGGTGTGCGATGCCGCTGAAACTTTGCAGTTCTTCGGGCGCCGCCGGCCGCGGACCGACCAGGCTGAGCCGGCCGTCGAGCAGGTCGAACAGCCGCGGCAGGTTTTGCATGCAGGCATACAATCGACCGGTGCCCGCGCCCTCCGGTGCTTTGGTGCCGAAGTCGTGCAGCCATATCGATTTCCCGGCGATGCCCACGAACTCGCGGGCTTGAATGCGTGCTCTGCCGGTCACCAGCAACCAGGGAAGAAGCAGCGCACACAGTGGAGCGGCTGCACTGAGCAGCAGCGCCGCGACAATGCCGTCCAGCAGGCGTTTGCCCAGGTGGTAGGCGCGGCTTTGCGGCACTGGCATGGCTTGCGCGTGCATCAGTAAGCCCCCCTGCCGCCGATGATCGCCGGCACGGTCTTCGCGAGAAGCTTGACGTCCAGGGCCAGGCTCTGCTTTTCTATGTAATCCACGTCGAGTTCTACCTGACGGGGAAAAGGGATCTCCGAGCGGCCCTGCACCTGCCAGAAGCAGGTCAGGCCGGGTGTCGCCTCCAGCCTGCGACGATCCGAAAGAGAGTAGCGCGCCACTTCGCTCACCAGGGGCGGGCGCGGGCCGACCAGCGACATTTCGCCCTTGAGCACGCACCACAGTTGCGGCAGTTCGTCGATGCTGGCGCGCCGGATGATGCGGCCTATCCAGGTGATCCTGGGATCGCGCTTCATCTTGAAGGTAACGCCGTCGCCGTGCTGGTTGTGCAGATCCAGTTGCCGCTGCAGTGCTTCGGCGTTCACCACCATGGAGCGGAACTTGGGAAAGCGAAATGTCTTGCCGAACTTGCCCACTCGATCCTGCCAGAACAACACCGCTGCGCGATCGGTCAGCCGGATCATGATGGCGATGAGAAGGAAAGCCGGGGAAAGCAGCGTCAGCATCAGCGCGGAGACGGCAATGTCCATGCCGCGCTTTCCGGCAGCCTGCAGCCGGGGCAGCACTTTCCACGCCCGCAGCATCAGTTCCCTCTTGAGGGTTCTGGGCAATCCGCGTCCGAATTCGACATCCATCGACTGGGACGCTTCGCTGGTGCTGCTCTTCATCCTGCTCTCCGCTGTCTGCATTGATCCGGAGCGAATTAAAGCAGCCCGGGCAGGGGCAAAGGTGTCCAGACTGTAAAATTGTTCTTAAATGGAGTGTGCCGGCGTGTAACACTTGCCAGGCGGCGCCTCCTGGATCGTGAAATTCCATGAGAATTGCTGCGTCCTGCAAGGCGCAACGGCTGCCCCCTGGCAATATTAATCTTAATATTGGAATAACCATGAATCATCACCCGCTGGCCGGCCTGCCGGCGCCGCAGGAAGTCCTGATAAATGTCGCGGACCTCGAGCGCGCCTACGCGCAACTTGTGCCGCATCCGGACAGGCCCGGCGAAGCGGTGAGCTTCGGCACCAGCGGTCACCGCGGCAATCCTTTCGAGCGCAGTTTCAATGAGGGCCACATTCTGGCGATAACGCAGGCCATCTGCGAATACCGGGCGGCACAGGGAATCACCGGACCCTTGTTTCTGGGCATGGACTCCCACGCCGCATCCAAGCCGGCGCAGCGCACCGCGCTCCAAGTGCTGATTGCCAACGGGGTAAGGGTGGGCATGCAGAAGGAGGGCGCATTTACCCCGACGCCGGTCATTTCACACGCCATCCTCGCGCACAACCGCGCTGCGGCGCAGGCGCGTGCCGACGGCATATTGATCACGCCGTCGCACAACCCGCCAGCGGACGGTGGATTCAAGTACAACCCGCCGCACGGCGGCCCCGCGGACACCGATGCAACCGGATGGATCCAGGATCGAGCCAATGTCCTGTTGCGTGTTGCAAACGCCGGGGTGAAGCGCCTGCCCTATGCGGAGGCAAGGCAATCGGCGCTGTGCGGGATCATCGATTTCGATGGGGCTTATATCGCCGATCTCGACAAGGTCATAGATATGGAGGCCATCGGCCGCGCAGGCGTTCGAATCGGCGTGGACCCGCTGGGAGGCGCGGCGGTCGCCCTGTGGCAGCCGATCGCCAAACATTACGGGCTGAATATCGAAGTGGTGAATCCGGCGGTGGATCCCACTTTCGGCTTCATGACACTGGATCATGACGGCAAGATACGCATGGACTGTTCCAGCGCGTACGCCATGGCGGGACTGGTGGCGCTGAAGGATCGCTTCGACATCGCCTGGGGCAACGATGCCGATGCCGACCGCCATGGCATCGTCACGCCGTCGGCGGGCCTGATGAACCCGAATCATTTTCTTGCCGTGGCGATTCATTATCTGCTCACCCATCGGCCGCAATGGAGTTCTGCCCTCGGCGTGGGCAAAACGCTGGTCAGCAGCACGCTGATAGACAGGGTTGCCGCCGATGTCGGGCGCAGACTCATCGAAGTGCCGGTGGGCTTCAAATGGTTTTCGGCGGGCCTTTTGGATGGCGGTCTGTGCTTTGGAGGGGAAGAGAGCGCGGGCGCCAGTTTTCTGCGCCGCGACGGCACTGTCTGGACCACCGACAAGGATGGCATCATCCTGGGCCTTCTGGCCGCCGAAATCACCGCGGTTACCGGGCAGAATCCGTCGGCATATTACGAGCGTCTGGCCAATACCCTTGGCAGGTTTTACTACACCCGCATCGATACGCCGGCCACGCCTGCGCAGAAGGACGCGCTGAAACAGCTGTCACCCGACAGGGTTGATGCGGCGACTCTGGCCGGCGATGCGATTGTTGCAAAGCTGGTCAAGGCGCCGGGAAACGATGCGGCGATCGGCGGCTTGAAGGTGCTCACCGGCGGCGGCTGGTTTGCGGCGCGCCCGTCCGGGACCGAGGATATTGTAAAACTGTATGCCGAGAGTTTTCGCAGCGAAGCCCACCTGGCCGAAATCATCAAACAGGCGCAGGCGATTATTTTCACGGGTTAAGCGGGCGTATTTCCCCAGTCTTGGAAGTACTCGGGGGACAGTCCCTGGCTGGAATGAACTCTGTGGCGCAACAGGAACGCGGCGATGTCGGCGCGGTCGGCGATGACGATTTCGATTCTTTTCTCCAGGCGGAAGCGGCACGCTTTGATGGTCTCCTCGTCCATCGGATTGGCCATCGCCAGGTATGCGGTTTTCTCGGTTTCGTGAAGGACCGCGCAAGCCCGCGCGAGGCACTCCGCGCGGTCCAGGCGGGCGACAACGCCGCAATTGGCCTTCAACTTTCTCAGGATGACGAACGGGACACCCAGCCGGTGCAGAAGCGCCTGCTGAATGGTTTCCTCCTTGAGTTGTTTCATCTCCATGAGGATGGCGCCAATGCGCTTGCCGTCGCGCCGCTGGGTCTGCAGCGTGATGGCAGCCTGCACCTCTTCTTCGGTGACGATGCCCAGCTGTTTGAGCGCATCGCCCAGCCTGAGTCCGTCGATATTGGCCGCCTGGCCCTTGCACAGCAGTTCCAGCGCCTGTGGCATTACCGGCTCCAGCACGCGCGGCGCCGATGCCGCGGCGTGATACTCGAGCGGGGGCGCTGCAGCCACAAGGGCGCGTCCGGCCACAGTGCTCGAAGGCCGGCCTATCCGCGCCGATCGGATCGCGCTGCGTGGAACAAAATGCCGCGCGACATTCTGTCTGGCGGCGCCGACATGTTTGGAATATTCGCCTTCCATGGTGTAGAGGAACACACCCGAGGGCGCGTCAATCGCCCCCTTGGTTTCACCCTCCCAGATTTCCCCGTCGGCAAACTGGATGTGAAAATCGACAACCGTCCTGGGCGACATTGCATTGGGCCTGGGGCTGGCGGTTTCTATCATGGCCACCGGCTCCGTGAGCGTCAGGCGCTTGATCTGGGTGTGGGCAACGTTCAAGGGCTCGCCATTGATCTGCAGGCGCAATTTCAATGCAATGCCGGCCGGGTTGAAGCGGCCCAGCCTGCCGTGAAACCGCTGGCCATCGAGCAGTTGCACCACCGCCCGGTCGATGCCAGGCAGGGCTGCATCCGGTTTCATGTAGCGCATCCCCGTGGGCGCGGCCCAATGAACCTTGTCCAGGCTTTTTTCGCGCGCTGCCGATAAGTCCGGCGACATTTTCGCCATCAGGCGCGAAACCCATTCGAACGCGTCGCGCTGCACAATCGCCCTGTTCTCCATCTCGATCTCCGCACAAGAGTTGATCCGATGCTGATTGGAGCAGTGCGCGACGGGAGAACGTGTCAGGACTGTGAACTTGTGGTCAAAAGGTTCGCTTGAATTTGGAAAAACCCCCGCCCGGGGGTATCGGGGCGGGATTCCGGGCCTCCGCCATCCGATTTACCCCGGCACAGGGGGGGGCTCAGTCCCTGATCGGCTCGAAGGCAGGCAGAAAGGTGCCGTTTTTCAGCGGCAGCCAGCACAGCTTGACCGGCAGGCCGATGCGCAGCTCTTCGCTGCTGCAATGGATGACGTTGGCCATGATGTTCACGCCTTCTTTCAACGTCACCATGGCGATGGCGAAAGGCTCGTGCCCCTGGAACGGGGGCCGTGCGCGCTCGGCGATGGTGAAGCTGAAGATCTCGCCGGTGCCGGCCGCTTCGCGCGCCTCCAGATCGCCCAGGCCGTCGTAAATGCTCACCGGCCGCCAGTAGAACTGGTAGCGGCTGTTGCGCTTGTCGAATTGCAGCAGCAGCTTTTTCTCGCGCGTGGCTTCCCAGAACGGCTTGGTATAGCTGAGCGGCGTGGGGGGCTCGCGATCGACTTTGGAGGTGTCGTTCAATTGTGTCATGGCTGCTCCCTCACGCGTCTGAAGAAAGGATCATGACCGAACTGGTGGTCCAGTTGCGGCCGTAGGGAATTCCGCCGATGCCGGTAACCAGGGCGGTCTTGCGGTTGGCGACCTGGCGCTTGCCGCCCTCGCCCATCAATTGCCGCACGCCCTCGATCAGGTTGGTGCCGCCGCCTGCGAGCCCGGCCTGTCCGGCGGAGATCTGGCCGCCGCCGGTGTTCAGCGGAAGATTGCCGGTGTGGCTGAAATCGTTGTCGCGGATGAAATCGCAACCCTGGCCCTGTTTGCAGAAACCCAGCATCTCCATCTGCAGCATCATGGCGATGATGAAATCGTCATAGGGGTGAAACGAGCCCATGTCCGAAGGCTTCAGCCCGGCGCGGCGGAACGCGGCTTCGCCGGCGACGCGATGACCGGTGTCGGTGACATCGACCACCGCTTCATTGATGCGATGGTTGGTGCGTTCGCCGTAACCCAGCGGGATGACGACCTTGGTAAAACCCTTGCGCTCGGCATTCTTGCGGCTGGTGACCAGGAGGCCCGAGGCGCCGTCGCACACCATCACGCAATCGAGCAGGCGGATGGGATTGGCGATCATGCGCGAATTGAGGTAGTCCTCCACGGTGATGGCTTTGCGCAGCTTTTCGCAGGCATTGTCGTTGAGCACCGCATGAGCGCGCTGTGCCACGGCGAGTTTTCCCAGTGCCCGGTAATCCAGGCCGAACTGATGCTCGTAGCGCTGGGTGAGCAGGCCGAAACCGGCGGGCGGTCCGAGGTAGCCCAGCGCGCTGGTCCATTCCACCCGGAAGGGTTTCGACGGCCGATTGTCGGCGCTCGCCTGGGTGTCGGCGTACAGGCACAGCACGTTCTCGCACAGGCCCGAATCGATGGCCATGGTGGCGCGCGCCAGTGCCGCCACCGGCGAGCAGCCGCCGATGTCCACGGTCTGGCAGAAATTCAAGCCAAGCCCGAGGGCGTCGGCCATGAGTTGCGACCAGAACACGCTGCCGGCGCTGCTCATCGACGAGGATAGGATCATGCCGTCAATGGCGCCTTTCTCGACGCCGGTGCTCTTGATCAGGGAACTGAGGATCTCCGCGCCCAGTGCGCAGACATCGCGATCGCTTTTCTCGACGATCTTGGTCTCGGCGAAACCGATTATTGCTGAGTCATGGAAGGCCACGGTGGTTTCTCGCTGGTAAGTTGAAGCGACCGGCCGGAAGCCCCGGCCAACACTTAAATGTTAAACATTTGTGCAACTGAATCATCTACCGTCGTGCTTTTACGTGTTATTCGAATACCATTATTAGACTATTACCTGGCGCTGTTTCGAGGCAACGCCGGCAATTCAGGCCCCAGTGTATCAACCTCGGCGTTGATCTGCATTGATGACAGATGATGACAAAAGACAAGGGGCGCAATGCGCCCCTTGTCAGGATTGCCCGAACCGCGTGTCAGCCCAGTTCCACCGGCACGAACATGCGCAGCTCGCCGCGCTGCACCAGCAGTGCAATGCGCTTGCCGGATTTTCCGATCTGCGCACGCAGGGTTTCGGCATTGGTGATTTCCACGCCGTTGGCGCGCAGGATCACGTCGCCGGGCTCGATACCGGCGCGTGCCGCGGCGCCGGCGACTTCTTCCACCACCACGCCGCTTTTCAGTTCCGTCTGCTTGCGCTCCTCAGGGGTGAGGGGCCGTACCGCCAGGCCCAGCCGTCCCGCTTCAGCAGGCGCTTTTTCGGCCGCGGCGACCGCCGCCTGGAACTCACCGATGGTGATGCCCAGGGTGCGTGCGCGGCCGTCGCGCCAGATTTCCAGAGTTGCCTGAGTGCCGGGTTTCAGTTCGGAAACCATGACTGGCAGATCGGAAGAAGCACTGACCTCGGTGCCATTGAGCTTGCGAATGATGTCGCCGGCTTTGACTCCGGCCTTGTCCGCCGGACTGCCCTTTTCGACGCTGCTGACCAGCGCGCCCTGTACCTTGTCCAGGCCAAACGATTCGGCCAGCGAGGCATTCAATTCCTGGATGGCAACGCCCAGGCGTCCGCGACTCACTTTCCCGGTGGCAACCAGTTGCTGCTCGACGCGCATCGCCGCTTCAATCGGAATGGCAAAGGACAGGCCCTGATAGCCGCCGCTGCGCGAATAGATCTGCGAGTTGATGCCGATGACTTCGCCGGCCAGGTTAAACAGCGGTCCGCCGGAATTGCCCGGGTTGATGGCCACGTCGGTCTGGATGAACGGCACATAGCCTTCGGCCGAAGGCAGCGCCCGCGACTTCGCCGATATGATGCCGGCGGTGACGGTGTTCTCCAGTCCAAAGGGTGCGCCGATCGCCAGCACCCATTCGCCGACGCGCGCGCGCCGCGAATCGCCGATCTTGACGGTGGGCAGGTTGCCCGCCTGAATGCGCAGCACCGCGACGTCGGTGGCCTTGTCGATGCCGACCACTTTGGCGATGAATTCGCGCCGGTCGGTGAGTTTGACGGTGACTTCCTTGGCATCGGCCACCACGTGCGCATTGGTGAGCACGACACCGTCTGCGGAGACGATGAATCCCGAGCCCTGGCCCTGCACCGGGGTCTCGCTCTGCGGCCCCTGGCCCTGACCCTGGAACTGGCGGAAAAATTCATAGAACGGATTGCCAGGATCGACCTGCGGTCCGCTGGTTTTGCGCGTGCCGGAGACGCTGATATTGACCACCGCCGGTCCGTGCTGGACCACGATCGAGGCGAAATCCGGCAGGTTCTGGGTGCCGGCAGCGGGCGCTGCCGCCGGTGCGGGCGTTATTGCCGGCAGCGGCGGGTTGGCCGTCACCGCATGCGCGGTTGAAAAGGTGTAGGTGGCGACGGCACCGCCTATGGAGGTCAGCGCGCCCAATACGACTACCATGCGCTCGAAACGGGTACGGGTCATGATTTGCTCCTGTTCATGGTTCTTGGCGGGGGATTGCATCCGGTCGGTTGTCTCGCACCGGCGGCCCCCCCCGGCATTCGTTGCGGCGGCAGCCCTCTGCACCGCAGATGCCCGATTAGATAGGGTTTCGCGCGCTTTGTTCAATATCATTTGCAACAAAATGTGACAGGCGCGCGGCGCGTTGCGCAGCGGCCTCATGGCCGTTGCGGCCCTTGCCCCGTGCCGCGCAGCGGCTGGTATGCTGGGGCTTCGTGTTACCTTTCTACAAGCCATTCAACAGGAGAGGAGGCAACCCTATGCTGGATTCCACCAAGCACCCGGCCGACTACGAGGTCATGAGCCCCTGGGCGGACGCCGATCCGGTGCCGGCGCGCGGCATCACGCCGCGGTTGGACTCGCTGGAGGGCAAGACCCTTGGCCTGTTCGCCAACGGCAAGCGCGCCGCTGTGCCGATGCTGCAGGCCCTGGAGCGCGAGCTCAAGGCAAAGTTTCCGACATTGAAGACCAGCTGGTACAAATGCTCGGTGTTCAACACACCCGAGGTCCTGACTTTCGGCCGCGAGAAGTTCGAGGCCTGGGTGCTCGGTGTCGACGCGGTTGCATTGACCGTAGGCGATTGAGGTTCCTGCACGAAGTTTCTCGTCCACGATGCGATCTCGATTGAGGATCTGCATCGTCCCGCTGTAGCACTGGCGAACGAGGGCTTTGTGCCTGACGGGCGGTCTGCCGCGTCAAGCAAGGGAATGCCGGCGGTGAAGATCGTGCCGGAGGTGGTGCCGTGCGAATCGAGCTCGCAGGAGGAGGCCGACGAAGGCATTCGACTCGCGCTGCCCGCGATCATCGATGCCCTGACCAGGCCGCTCTCCGCAGAGGAGGCCGCGCCCGCGCCCAAGGCAAAGGAAGTGCCGGCGCGCATCGTGTTCAAAGGCCAGCTGGAAGAGGTCAACCGCTTTTTCTACAAGCGCGGCTGGGGAGACGGCCTGCCGCTGCTGCCGCCGACCGAAGCGGCGGTTGCGGAGATGCTCACCGGCACCGACCTGCCGCCTGAGCACGTGTTGGGCAAACTGGTGCCGCGGCTGGGCTATGCCACGGTGGAAAAGATCGCCGTCAACGCGGTGATGGCGGGGGCCCTGCCGGTGCATTTCCCGGTGATCCTCGCCTGCGTCGAGGCCATCCTCGACGAGGGCGCGCGTTTTTCCACCTACAACGTCAGTACCGGCTCCTGGGCGCCGTGCTGGATGATCAACGGGCCGATCCGCAAGGAGATTCACGTCAACAGCGGCTCGGGCGCCATGAGTCCGGGCGACATCGCCAATGCCGCCATCGGCCGTGCCATGGGCCTTGTCATCAAGAATATCGGCGGGGCCCGCAAAGGCATCGAGGACATGGGCGTGATGGGCAATCCGGGCAAGTATTCGCTGGTATTTGCCGAGAACGAGGAGGACAGCCCCTGGCCGCCGCTGCACGTGGAGAACAACTCCGGGACCAACCTCGGCGCGGATGCGAGCGGGGTGACGATGTTTTTCCCCAACTGCTACACGCAGGTGCTGCCCTACGGGTCGGATGCGAAGGGCATTCTCGATGGCATGATCTACAACCTGCAGCCGGGCCGGGGCGGCATGACCTGCCTGATTTTCAATCCGGTGCAGGCCAGGGCGCTCGCCAAGGCCGGCTGGACCAAGCAGAAGATCAAGAACTTCGTCACCGAATACGCGCGCGTGCCGGCCTACCGGCACCGCGCCTATTACGACCACAGCCTGGCCTACGGGAGGCCGGACATGACGCCCAACAATCCCCAGGATTCGATGGCCATCATCAGCCACCCGAAATTCATCGAGATCATCGTGGCCGGCGGCGCCGGCGGCTTCATGGGATTCCTGTGTTCGTCGGCGAACAACGAGACCTTCGTCACCAAGAAGATCCATTTGCCGGCCAACTGGAAAAAGCTGGTGGCCAAATACCGCACCATGGTGCCGGCGTATGAGCGTTATTGAAAAGGAGGGTGTCATGAAAGCATGCCAACGAAGCGCCGCCGCGGTGGTCGCGGTGGCCATGGGCGCCGGCCTGATTGCCGCGGGCGGCCTGGCGCAGGCTCAGGCCTATCCGGTCAAACCGATCCGCTACATCATTCCGTTTGCGCCGGCGGGCACCGGCGATGTCTGCGGCCGCTTTCATGCGCAAAAAATGCAGGAGCGCATGGGGCAGCCGGTGGTGATCGACAACCGTGCCGGGGCCAACCAGGGCATCGGCATCGAGGCGGGCGCGAAGGCGGCACCGGACGGCTACACCCTTTTGCAGGGCGCGCTTTCCGGGATCGTGATGAATACCATCTTCGCCGATATCGGGGGGAAGAAGCTCCCCTACGATGTGAATCGCGATCTGGTGCCGGTGTCGATGGTGTGCACTTCGCCGTTGTATCTCGCAGTGCACGCCTCGGTGGGCGCGAAGACCGTCAAGGAACTGGTGGCCGTGGCCAAAGCCAGGCCCGGCAAGCTGACCTATTCCTCCAATGGTGTCGGCGGGACCATGCATCTGGCAACCGCGCTGTTCGCCTATCGCATGGGCCTGGACATGGTGCATGTGCCTTACAAGAGCGGCGCGCAGTCGACCACCGACATGGTGACCGGCGTGATCGATCTGCTGTTCGGCGGCTCGCTGCTGTTGCCGCATGCCAAGGCCGGCAAGATTTATATCGTCGCCGTGGGCGGCACCAGGCGCGCCGGTGCCACGCCCGATGTCCCCACCATGCAGGAGGCGGGGGTGCCGGGATTCGATGTGAGCTCCTGGTTCGCGCTGATGGCCCCGACGGGGACGCCCAGGCCCATCATCGATCGTCTGTACCGCGAGACCGAGGCCATCATGCGTCCTGGCGGTGCTCGCGAGGGCATCGCCAATAACGACGTGGAACTGCAATCGAGCACGCCGGCCGAACTGGGTGATCGCATTCGCAATGAGTTCCAGGTGTGGGACAAGATCATTCGCGATACCGGAATCCGGATAGAGTAGCCGCGGTCGCCGCGCAAACTGGAAAAGCTCTTTCATGGATTTCGACGTCATCATCATCGGCGCCGGACCCGCCGGCCTTGCCGCGGCTGCCGAACTTGCCCGGGCGCAGCGCCGCGTGCTGCTGCTCGAGCGCGAATCCTTCGGCGGACAGGTCGCCAGGCTCGAATGGATCGAGGACTATCCGCATCCGGGCGAGCGCAGCGAAGGGCCGAAACTGGCCGCCGCGCTGCTCGAGGCGGCGGGCACGGCCAGAATGGAAATCAATGAGGTCGTTGAAATCGAGTCCTACTCGGGCTGCCGTTCGGTGACCTGCGCGGACGGCAAGGCTTTTACCGCGCCCGCGGTCATCATCGCCGGTGGCCTGAGGCCCAGGCCGCTGGGCATTCCCGGCGAGGAAAAATACCAGGGCAGGGGCATGATCCACTGCGCATTCTGCGATGGCGGTTTGTACGCCAACAAGGCCGTGGCAGTCTGCGGTGGCGGCGATGCGGGAATCATCGAGGCGCTGTACCTGGCCAAATTCGCATCGAAAGTGCATTTGATCGAAGCTCAGGCCCAATTGAGCGCCGCGCCTGCGTTGCAGCAGCGTGCCCGCGCCAATGACAGGCTGGATATTCGTCTCGGACAAAAACCCGTCGCCATCCAGGGCGGCGAGTTTGTGTCGCAGATCGAAATCGCGGCATCTGCCGGCGGGCGCAGCGAAAAACTCGACGTCTACGGCGTGCTGGTGCATGCGGGCGCCGACCCGGTGACAGACTATCTCGAAGGCGTGGTTTCGCTGGACGCGCGCGGCGGCATTGCAGTCGGCGGCGACATGGCGGCCGACTGCGAGGGCGTTTTCGCCGCGGGCGACATCCGCAGCGCTTCGCCGCGGCGGGTGGCCGCAGCCGTGAGCGACGGCAAGGCGGCGGCGGCAGCATTGCTGCGCCTGCAGGCGGGCTGACTTTTCAGTATCGTTTTCCCAACCGACCGGCAGGAGCGCAAATGATGAGCATCGACCCGACGCAATTTTCCAATCATCCTGCCTGGGTGGGCCCGCGCCGCTATGTGGAGCAGAAATGGCAGATCGACCAGGCTGCCAAAGCGAGCGTTGAAACCCGCTCGGCCGGCTACGCCTCGGTGTGCGGCCCGGAGTCGGTTCCGGATTTCGCCGCGGTGCGCCAGCGCGTGAACAAGCAGGCCGATATCGCGCCGGCCTTCGAGGCCGTGGCCCGGCGGCGCGAGGCCAAGGCGCGCGAGGCCGAGGCGGCGGGCCATCCGGTGAGCGCCCGCAACAGCTATTTCATCGCCGCGGTGCTGTGGGGCAGCGCGCAGTGGACCATCGAGGAAAACACGCCGCAGAATCTGTTCTACAACGAGCGCAAGCGCGACTGCTACATGGGCTACGCCAGGCTGGCCGACCACAAGGTCGAGCCGGCATGGATTGCGTTTCAGGGCAAGCGCCTGCCCGGCTGGTTTCATCTGCCCTACAACTACCAGGGCGGGCGTGTTCCCGCGGTGGTGTCGTTTCAGGGCATGGACGGATTCAAGGAGATGGGCGTCAATCTGCATGGCGACCGCTGGTTGTCGCGCGGCATCGGCGTGCTCGCGGTGGAGGGCCCGGGGCAATACGAATCCCCGGTGCTGGGCATTCACGTGAGCGTGCCGGCATGGGTCGAGGCGGCCCCATTGTTGATGAACTGGATGTGCGCACGGCCCGAGATCGACGCCGAACGCGTCGGCCTGTTCGGCAGCAGTTTCGGGTCGTTTTTCGCCACGCTGTGTGCGGCCAACGAGCCGCGCTTTGCCGCCTGCGCGGTGCGTGCCACCTGCCTGGAACCCGGCGGTCATTCGATATTCGAAGAAGCACCGCCGCCGTTCAAGCGGCGCTTCATGTACATGGCCGATTACACCGACGAGGCGGCGTTCGACCAGTTCCGCAAGACCCTCACCTGGGAGGGACACGCCGAGAAGATCCGTTCGCCGTATTTGTGCATGGCCGGCGAAGCGGACAATCTCAGCCCGCTGCATCACACCGAGCGCATGTTCGCGGTGCTCAACTGTCCGAAGCAGCTGGTGGTGTATCAGGATGCGCCCCACGGCCTGGGCGGGGTGTCCTCGCACAACCTGGGTCCGGATTCCTCCGGGTTCATTGCCGACTGGATGCACGACCGATTGCACGGCGGGACGATGAGCAGCGAACGCTGGTACGTGCAGGCGAGCGGGCAGATCGTCAAGACCGCCTATTGAGCGGTCACAACGAACCTTTCCGCGGCGCGCGAATTTCCACGTATTGATCGACGGGGATCGCCCTGCGCCGCCGCACTCAGGCCGCGGCGGCGACCGCTGCACAGGCCAGCGCAAACGCAACGAGCAGCAGGCCGATGCCGATCTGCGCAGCCTTTGCCGTGGCGGCGCTGCACCAGCGCGGCAGCGCCAGCCGGGTGATGACAATGGGGAGCAGGCCGAGCAGCAGCATCAGCAGCGCGTCGAGGATGAAATTGCCCCACACCATGTCGCGAAACACCACCGCGTCGGCGGGATCGGCGGGGTTGATGAAAACCGGCAGCGGACGCCCTTCGCGGCGCGTGTCCTCGATGAAATCCGTGACCGCGGCCAGCCACCTGCCATCCCATATGTCGGCGGTTTCCGCGGTCTCTTCCGTGAACACCAGCCGGCCGGCCTCGTATTGACGGCCGCCATAGGTGTAGCGGTACTTGATGCGCGTCGGGAAATACCCCAGGCGTCGCGGATCGCGCGTGGCGGCGCTGCTCACATGCAGTACGTTCGCCTGCACCATCACCCAGTGGCGTGCGCGCCAGACGTCATGTGTGAGGCCCGCCACGCGCCAGGTCGACCAGAGCGACAAGGCCAGGCAGGCCGATGCGACGGCGATGCCGAGCAAGGCGACCGCCTTGTTGCCTGTCGGCCCGAATGCCTGTTTTCTGGTGCTGCCCGCTGCGCCCATTGTGCCGGTCTGACTTTTTCCGCCCGATGCGAAAAATATACCATCAGCGGCTGGTCGCGCTGCGATATGGCAGCCGATGCCGAAAATATGTGCCGGTTTTCCGTGGGCGTGCCCTTGCAACCCCGGCTGCCGCGCGCACTCCGGGCGCGGACAATGCGGTATTCTCGCCCGGCTACAATTTGCAACCTGCGTTTGCAACATGCGTTTGCAACCTGCGCCCCGGTGCGCAGGCAACCAAGGGGGATTTCATGAGATACAAACTTCAGAGGGTCTGCGCCACCGCGGCGATGATTCTGGTTTTCGGTCAGGCCTGCGCCCAGACGCCTGCTGCCAGGCAGAAGCCGGCGCCCGCGGCGGCCGATACCGAGGTCAATCTGCTGAAGCTTGAAGTGCAGCGGCTGCGCAGCGACATTGAACTGATGAAGGGGCATGTCGGCCGCATCGTGCAGTATCTGCAGCAGCGCGACGCGCAAAGCGCCGCGCCCCAGTTGCCGCCGCAGCCGCAGGTTCAAGCAGCGCCGCCGCAAGCGGTGGCCGGTTTTAATCCTGCCGCCGCCAAAGTCGCCATTTCCGGCGCACCCACGCTCGGCCGGGCCGATGCCCCGGTCACCATCGTCGAATTCTCCGATTTCGAGTGCCCGTTCTGCCAGCGCCACTTTACCCAGACCTGGCCCGAGATCAAGCGCGATTATGTGGACACCGGCAAGGTGCGCTATGTCTTCCTGGATTTTCCGCTGGAGCAGATTCACTTCAAGGCGCGCAAGGCCGCCGAAGCCGCGCATTGCGCCGCAGAGCAAGGCAGGTTCTGGGAAATGCACGATCTGTTGTTTGCGCAGAACGGCAATCTCGACGTCGGCCAGTACGGCAACTACGCCAAAACGCTCGGTCTGGAGGCGTTCGCGTTTGACCTTTGCCTCGGCTCGGGCAAACAGGCCGCCAAGATCAACCGCAACCTGGCCAGCGGCACTTCCATCGGCATCAATGCCACGCCCAGTTTCATCATCACCAAAACCGAACGCGGCGACATCGTCAGCGGTGGCAGCCTGATCACCGGCGCGCAGCCCTACGAGCAGTTCCGCGAGGCCATCGACCGGGCGCTGGCCGTCAAGTAAGACCGGCGCGCACACCCCGGGTCGGGTGTCCGGGGTGACGCCAGTCCGGTGTCGGGCGTACCGGCTATTCGGAAATCAATTCCCGCCACGAAACCCGCCGGGTGCTGGCGCTGCCGCTGCCGATCGGCACATTGGAGGTGATGGTGGCGCCTGTGGACAGGCGGGTCAGCTGCACCACGGTGTTGTTGGGCAACCTCACAAACACGCCGCGCGTTGCCAGGGAATTGCCGAAGCTCACGCCGATCACGCCGACCCCTGACCCCGAGGCCCGTGCCGTCGACACCGGCGTGCCTTTGGTGTAATCCAGGAAATAGCGGAAGCTGGTGCCCCCGGCGGTGCAGGCGCTGGTGTTGGGCAGGTTGGTGTTGAATCCCAGCGTACCCAGCGCCAGTGTCGGATCGACGTTGGCGCGCTCGCCGCTGCCGATCAGGTCCAGATACCAGCCGCTGTCGGTGGCAAAGTTCACCGCCTGTTCGTTGATGCTGACGCGCACCGTCTGCCCCGAGGTGCACACGCTGGTGGGCGTTCCGGCCGGGCAGGTGGTCTCGCTCATCTGCTGCCGGATGAATCCCGAGCCAATCGCCTTGGGATTGCTGTAGGAGGTGGCATCGAGCTTGTCCTTCACCGCATAGAAACTTTGCGTGGTGGTATCGGAGAGGTCGGTGGCGCCCAGGAAGCGCCCGGTGCCCGCCAGAATCACCGCTTTGCCGCTCACTTCGCCCAGTTCCGGTCTTGCCGTGAACGACTGGGGGATGGTGCCGGCCGCGTCTGCATAGGCGGTGACCAGTCTTTGCGCGTCATAGCCTGCCGTGCCATAAAGATTATTGATGTCGAAGCGCCACAGATTGCCCAGCAGGTCGCCGCCGTAGACGCGCAAAGTGGTGTTATCGGTGCTTCCGGTATCCACCCAGGCGTTGATCTTGGACAACCCGCTCGGGGTGGTGGTGCTGCCCACGCCAGTGCTGATAGAGCGGATCAGGACGCCCGTGGCCGCATTGATCACCAGCAGGCGGCCCACGCCGTCTCCGGGGCTGACGTTGTTATAGCCGGTGGCCACCAATACCACCCAGGTGCCGGTGCCATGGCCGTCGTAGAGCTTGGTGATGATCGGATTGCCGTAGGTGTAACCCAGATAGCCGTTGGTGGCATTGGGGACCAGGCTGGCATCGGTAAATTCCCACAACGCCTTGGGCGCTGCCGGGTCGGTGACATCCAGCGCGTAGTAGCCGCGCCCGCCATTGTTCAAACCACCGACCACGATGGTTTTCCAGCCAGTCCCGGTGTAAATCTCGCCCGCCACCGGTGTGCCGTCGACGTAAAACTGGTGCAACGCCTTGTAATTCTTGTCGGCGAGCTTGTACAGATTCGGCATCACCATGGTCGGGATATAGGCCCAGGATTCGGCGCCGGTGCTGGCATTGAACGCGTGCAACATACCGTCGTTGCCGGCGGCATAGACCATGCCCTGGCGCGATGCCTGGGCCGAGACATAGGCGGAAAAGTCGGTGTCGGCGTAATTTTCCAGCGGCGTTTTGACGTAGACCGCCTCGGCATTGACGATATCGCCAAGGACGTGGGTGCGCAGCCGGTAGTACTTGGTGACATCGGTGGAGATGCCCTCGTTGGTGCGCACGCCGCGAATGTACTGGACCAGATTTTGACCTTCGGCGAGCGTCTGATCGGCGGCGGCGAGGCAGGTCGCGCCGGCGGCGCAGAACTGCGTCAGCCCGGCGATCGCGGGTTTCTGGAAATAGGTAGTTTTGGTTGCGTCCGCGCTCACATTGGCCCAGTTGAACGCTGCCAGCTTGCTGGTCTGCGCGGCATCAAACATGTAGATGGTGCGCGAGGCGTTGGTTTCCAGCTGGGCTTGTGCCGTCCAGTCGTTGACGGAGGAGACGACCCCGGTCACCAGATCGAGCTGGTTGCGCACCAGTTCGCCGTCCCAGTTGACGGTTTCGAAGGTGGTGCTGAACACGAAATTGTCGCCCGAGGTGACATTCGGGTTGCTGGTGGTGGCTGCCGCCGAGGAACCCAGCTGCGCGTTGACGCCGGCCAGCGCGCTCGACAGGCCGGAGCTCAGCGAGGCGGGGCTGGTGGCGCTGAAGTACTGGCCGCGCCCGTTCACCGCGGCGTGCCACAGATCGTCGATGTTCATCTGCGAATCACTCGCGGGCGCCGGCCAGTTGCAGGAGCCGCTCGACTGCCAGACGCAGATGCTGCTGCCGTTGGCCGCGGTGCCGTTCTTGACATCGAAATAGTCGCCGCTGGTGGCGTTGCTGTAGGTGGATGAATATTGCATCTGCCCGGATGCGCCCAGGCCCAGCGTAAAGGTGACCATGCGCTGCAGCAGGTCGGCGGTGGTGGTGGATCCGCAGACATCGAGGCCCGAGGCGGCCGGCGGAATCGGCACGCCGGTGCAATTGCTCAGCGCGCTGTCGCGCAGGTCGGTGGCGTAATAATATTCCGCCACGTCCGCGAGCGTATCCAGGTTGCCGCCGGTGCTGGAGGAAGTCACCACCGGTGTTCCCTGCGTCGGTCCGACGGTCAGGATGGTGGTCGGCGTTGAGGCGCTGCCCACATTGGCATTCACCACAGTTCCCGACGTGGCAGCACCGGTGCCGGCGACCGCGCCGGCGGTACAGGCGGTGGTGGTGGATACCGTGGCCCAAGGCGGTGAGCCGGTGGGCGGGTCGTCGGTATTGATGCCGGGATTGTCGGCCGCCATGACCGTCTGCGGATAACCCGCAACCGTGCTGGTGGTGGTGCTGGTGGTTACAATTGCCGGTGCAGAAACACCGTTGGTGGTGGTCACCGACGAGGTCGACGTGGTCGCCACCGCCTGCCGGGTGGTCATAACGCCCGTCTGCACCTGCGTATAGGCCTGGTTGGTGGTCGTCAGCTGATTGCCGGCAACGCCGCCGGTCACCGGGGGTTTGCAGGCGTACATGCGGCTGCTGACCGCCAGGTTACTGGGACCATAGCCCGGAATTTCGACGCAGCTGCTGCCCACCGAATTGCCTTTGTAGATGCAATACTGATTGGGGGCAGTGCCTACACAGGCAGTGTCGTTTCCACCCGGTAGGTTTGTGGGGGAGCCCGAACCGCGGCAGGCCCAGATGCCTGCGAGACCACTAATTTGGCTGCAGTCCGAGCCGTTGTTGCTATTGGGCTCCATGCACCAGGTCCGGACGTCGCTGGCAGAGGGGCTGTTGCTGCGCCAGTTGCCGTTGTCCTGCACGCAACTGGTCGGGGTGGAAGCACCGCTGGATGGCGTGGTGCAGGCGGCGCCCACCGTGGTGATGGTGCGCGTCCACGGGGTGGACACGCTGACATTCTGCGTGGTTTCGCTCGTTACCGTGGTTACCGTGGGCGTGGCGGTGGTGATCACGGCGGTGGCACCGTCGTTCATGGGCCGGATTTCGGCGCCATCGGGGTTCAGCGTGCCGAAGGCGGTGCCATCAATTTTGGCGCCCGAACCGCCGTTCCAGTAACCGTCGGTCGACAGGATGGTGAAGTTCTGCTGGCAGGAATACTGGATCGGATCGACCACCGTGGCACCGTGATAACTGGTGCCGTTGAGCTTGCCGGCGTACAGCCGCCCGATGGCCGACAGCGCGGTGCGCAACGGTGTCGAGTTACTGGGATTGGCGGCGAAGAATTTGTCGTACCAGGCTTTCTTCTGCGTGGCATCGAAGGTGGAAATGTTCAGGAAGCCGCTGGTATTGCCGTTGATGGTATCGAAGCCGATCCGGTACTTGATACCGATGTCCTTGAACGCCAGGCTGCTGGCGGTTTTCATCATCTGCATGCGGGTGTGGTAGTAGGCCCACCAGTTGGCGTAGTTGGTCATCTCCTCGGCATAGGTGCAGGTGGTGCCGGCGCAATCGCTGCGGGTGCTGGCCTTGGCCGAGGTGCCCGGATAGGGGTAGCTGTTGGTGTCCGATACGATGTCGGTGCGTAGGTTCTGCCCGGCGATGCCGGCGACGAAGGCGGTGGCGGTGGCGGTTCCGGCAGCGCCCTTGGTCGCCCCGACGTTGGTCGATACCGACGGCGTGCCGCTGACGACGCTGCCGCTGCTGGGTGCGGTAATGGTGACGGTGGCGCCGCTGCGACTCGCGCTGTAGCCGGCCACGTCGCACGCCCCGGTTCTTGCGGCGGTGCAGTTGTTGATCGCGGTCACGATATTGCCGGCCACCGTGTTGTTGGTGCCGGAACTGGCGGTGGCAGCGCTCAGGATCTGACTGCCGCCCACGGTGATGCCGTTGATCACCAGGGAACTCGCGCTGGCGATGGTCACCGTGGCAGTGTTGCCGGCACCGCCGGCGGTCCGGACGTTTGTGTAGAGCGTGGTGCCTTCCTCGATGCGCACCGCCTGGCAGGTGGTGAGCGCGCTGGTGGTGCACCAGCGCACCTTGGCCGGGTAGGGATTGGCCACCGAGGGCGCGGACTGGTTCACGCAGTTGCGCAATTTCACGTCGCTGCAGTACTCGCCGGGGATGAAGGTGTAGAAAAAGGCGCTGCCGGTCAGGTCGCTGGTGGTGCTGCATGTGGATTGCACGCAGTAGCCGTCGTTCTTGACCTTCACCCAGGCCGAGGTATTGGCCGAGGTCTGGCTGGGGTAGGTGGTGGTGTCGAGCGCGCCGGTGCTGTCGTAATAGACCGGCGGCGTGTAGGTCACCGCCGCGGTGTAATACACGCCGTTGTAATCGTTGTTTCTGAAAAGCGCGTCGTTGTTTGAATTGGCCCAGTCAGGCATGTAGGCCCAGTCCATGCTGCCCGAATCGTCGAGGACGAACATCAGGTTGGGCAGCACCGCCGAGGTCGAGGAGGTCACCAGCGGCACGCTGGCAAGGTCGGCGCTCGCGCCGTGGACAGTGGCGCTGGCGAACATGTAAACGAAGATCAGCGCGCGGCTGATATGCCTGACAAAGCGGCGTTTCATGAAGGGCTCCTGAGTGGCATGCGGTTACAGCGCAACGATGGCCTGTACATAACTGACGGTATTTCGCGGCCCGACGATGCGTGAAGTAATGCGGTAATAAATGGCCGTGCTGACCTGCAACTGGATAAAGCCGGCGCCTTTGCTGCTGGAAGTGGCGGCATTGGCGGCGCTTTGCGGTACCGCGCAGTCGACCGAGGTCGAGACCGGATCGCCCACTGCATTGCACAGCCGCTGAATGGTGAAGCTCACGGTATTTCCGGTGGTTGCGTTGGCCGTCGCGGCCGCACTGGAGGGTAGCTGCAGGGTCTGGCCGTTGGCGGCCAGCACCGATGTCCAGAAAGCGTCCCACGACTGGCCCGCCACCGGGTCCTGGCGCGAGGCGGAATAACCTTGCGCATAAATATTGCCGTGCAGGGTCGCGCCGCTGTTATTGGTTTCAAGCCAGGAGACGGCATATTCGATGCCGGTGTCGCCGGAATTGGTTGCAGCCTGCTGGAAGGCAAGATTGCCGGCGATCATGGTGCTGGTGTCCACGGACCGCATCAGCGCAATGCCCGCCAGCGTCAGTGCCACCAGGACGATCAGCGCCACCATCAGCACCACGCCCTTTTGCCGCGATCCCGCGGCGGGAGTGCCCGTCCTGCTGCCGCTGCCCGAGGGCGGGCGACGACCATGCAATGAGTTCAGCATCCTGTTTGCGCTCCTGCCCATGCAAGGTTGCGAAGAGGTACCACGGTCTGGAAAACCTTGTAACGGAAGTTCTGCCAGTTCGCATTGCCGGTCAGGACGATCGGATAGGCGGTCGGGTTGGTCGGCGACGTGACAGTCTGGACGGTGGTGCCTTCCCAGGCAGGCGCGGCCGCGGTCACCGCGGTGCGCTCGAGCTGCGCGCTGCGCGCAACCAGCACGATGCGCGCCGCCGAAACCCTGGCGAAGGTACAGGCCGTCGTCGGTGCGGTCTGGTCGAACACGTCGACATAGCCGTCCATGGGTGCCGTCGTGTCGCGGCCATATTCGGCGCGCATGCTGGCGACGTTGCCGCCGATCTGCACCCAGATGGTCGAATCGGTGGTGTTGGCGGCCAGGCTGCAGTTATTGACCATGTAATCGCACTGGGTCAAATCGCCGCCGCGGATGGCATAGGCATATATTTTGGGCGACTGGCCGAGGTTGAACAGGGTGCCTGCGGCCAGACCCGTGCCGCCGGTGGCCACGCTGACGCGCTGGCTGTTGGCGCCGGTGCCTATGTTCAACACCGTGTCCAGCGTCAGCGCGCAGGGCGAAAGGCGTGTTGCCGGCGCGGCGATGACCCGGTCATTGACGGAGAAAGACGAAGCAGTCTGCATGTTGTAGATGGTGTTGTCGGCCGGCAGGGCATAGGAAGAAATGCCGTCACCCTGCGGCGTGCCGTTGGTGTTGCCATAGGCGACCAGCAGGGTGTCTGTGTTCGCGTCGCCCGCCGGGATGCTGGCATGATTGATGGTCATCGGCGCCATTGCCGTCAGCGTCACACCGGTGCGCAACAGTACGTTGCAGCCGATCATCTTGGCATCGCTGAGGGCGTAGCCGGCCTGCCGGATTTCGCGCTGCATCCCGTAGAGCGCGATTGCGCCGGTGCTTTGCGCGTCCCCGCCGCTGGTGGTGGTGCGCTTTTGTTCCTCGGCCAGGCTGAATACCTGCATCATGATGAGCAGGCCGAACATGCCGATGACCATGCCGACCATGATCTCCACCAGGCTGAACCCGGCGGCAGGACGTGGTTTCAAAGGGGAATGGATGGACACCGGCCGCCTCCTATTTGACCTGCGCGACTACGGTGTAGTTGTGCGCCGAAGCCCCGGTCGCTTCGCTGGGCAGCTTCCACCGCACCACGACGGTCACCAGCCCGGTGGTGGCATCGACCGTCACCGAGGGGGGGTTGGTGTCGGCCCCGGGCAGCGCCGCCTGCACATTGGTGTACCAGCTGTTGTAATAGGTTCCGCCGCTGCCGGCGCTGCCCTGAAAATTGGTCTGCAAGGTCGAGGCGGTGCGGTTGGTGATCCACATCTGCCCCAGCAATTCATTGGCCAGCAGGCTGGCCTCGGAGCGATGCCGCGCGTCGGAAGCGGCTTTCACCGCAGTGGCCTGCATGCCGACCACCGACAGGATGCCCACCGAAAAAATGAGGATGGCCACCAGCGCCTCGAGCAGCATGGCGCCTGACTGCGCGGTGCGGGGATTCGCAGCACCGGTGCCATTCTGCGGTGTGTTTCTAATCATTATCGGCACCCCTGGGGATCGGTGGCGGCGAACTTCGGATCGCACATGCGGACGTTTCCGCCCGGGGTGACCTCCACATTCAGGCAGCGCATATTGCCGCCCGCGGCCGCGCAGGTGCCGCCTTTGGTATTGGTGACGTTGATGACGATATTGCCGGCGGGTACCGGCGTCACCCGTCCCAGGCCGTTGAATACGATGGCCGACTGGGTGGAGGCGACCACGGCATTGGGGGTGCCCTCGCCGCCGCTGCGTGCCTGGATGGTGCGCGGCGTGGTGACGTCAGAGGGGGCGACATTACACAGGCCTTCGGGATCATCCAGGCTGACGATCCAGTTGGTGCCGCTGTTGGCCAGGGTGCAGGTGGCGTCCAGCGTGCTGGTGAACTGGAAGCGCACCGTGGAATTGCGATTGACCGCCTCGGTGCGCGCCAGGCTGATGCCGTTCTGCAGGGCTTCGGCTGCGGAGCGGATCTGGCCGCTTTGCAGCCAGGTGGTGAAACTGGGCAGCGCCAGCGCGAGCAGAATACCCATGATCGTAATCCCGATCATCAGCTCGACCAATGTCGAGCCCCGCCACAGGTGCCGGGTTATCAGCACACGCCCCCTTTCTTGGTGACCCAGCAGGTATTCGGGCTGGCGGCGCTCCATCCCGAGGGCGCGCCGACGCCGATGGTGCTGCTCTTGGTATTGGTTTGATCCACCGCGAAGGTGAAGTCGGCCATGGCATTCTTGCCCACGGCCTGCAGGGTGTAGGCGGTTGCCGTCTGCACCGTGCAGGAGAAATTGAAGTAGCTGCTGGTGCTGGTGTCAGAGGTGCAATCGGGGGCGAGCAGGTAGCTGCGGTTGTCCTGGAAGAACTGCTCCAGCTTCACCCGCTTGGTGGCCAGGTTCGAGGTGGCGTCGGGAATTCGGCCGCGGGTGATGTATTCCGTATAGGAAGGCACCGCGATTGCCGCCAGGATGCCGACCACGACGACGACAATCATCAGTTCGATCAGGGTAAAGCCCCGTTGTGTTTTCAATCGATCCTCCCGATAGGGTTTGGTTTGTTGTGACGCATATGGTCAAATCAGTTTCTGTGCCGCCGGTTTCAGCGCGAAATTTCACGCCGGATGTTTCGGCAACCGAAGGCACGCAGCTGTTTCCGATATTGCAAGAATATGCATTCGAACGCCACAATCAAGTTTTGCCGCCGACCGGCGCATTTCGCCGGATGAGCGGTCGGTTTTCCCTGTCGAAACGCTCCAGGGTGCCCGGCGCCGCGCAGCTGGCGGGTTCGTGGACCGCGGCTTCCAAGGTGACCCGGCGCCTGCTGCTCGCACTCGGACTGTCCTTTCTCTTCCACGCCGTGCTGCTGGTGCTGCCCTATCTGGGGGGCGGAACCGGAGAGAACGCAGAGGTTGCAGGCGGATCCCGGTTTCGCTATCGCATTCATGCGACGCTCGCACCGGAGCGCGGCCTCGATGCGGTGCCCGGCAGTGAAATCACCGCTCAGATAAACGTACCGCAATCCGAATCGGCACAGGCTGCCGGTTCCACCCAGGCTGAAACGGACGCGACAAACGCCAGGTCCGGCGGACCGCTTCCCATTGCGGCGCCCGCCTATTACACCACCGACCAGTTGAGCAAAAGACCGCAGATGCTGCCGGAGGCGCCGCTGGATGAAGACAACCTGCGCGTGCTGGCCGCATCGGGAAAGGTGGTGCTGCGCCTGTGGATCAGCGACCGCGGCGAGGTTGTGGCTTCGGAAATAGAACGAAGCGACCTGCCGGCGGAGTTTTCGGCGAGTGTCGCCGCGGCGTTCCGCCGCGTGCGTTTTGCCCCCGGAGAGCGGGCAGGATTGCCGGTGGGGTCCATCATCAGGGTTGAGATAAATTACTCGGAAGAGCGCCGCTCGGCGCCCTAGAAACGCGCATTTTTTTGCATTGCCCGAACGATAATGTTGGAAGACCCTGACTTTATTGGCGCAAAATAAACGGCAGTTTTGGTGTTTCGATCGCGTTGCCGTATTCCGGAAATGGTTTCCGCAATGCGCCGAGGTGATGCAAACGGCACCCATCAGGAGGCGGGCACATGAACAGCAATAACAAGGGAATTCAGCGGAATCTACTTCTGGCCTGGATGCTTGCGAGTTTTGTCGCGTTGATTCCGGCGGCCAACGCGCAGACGCCGAAGATTCCGACCAAGCTCGCGGGCAAGTGGGCGACACCGGACAGCCGGGACGGCCAGAGAGTCATCGTGGCCATCAACCCGGCAAGGGGCACGGGGGCGTTGTCGCTGTCATTCGCAGATCCGCGCTGCAGTGTGCGCGAGGTTCCGATGACCGTGGCGTTGCTGGGCGGGCGCATAACGCTCAAGACCATTGAGGAGATCTCCAATGCCTGCGTTACCGACATGACGCTGGAAATGGTGCCTAACCGCGATGCCAAGGGGCAGGAGGGCTACCTGGGGGAGTTGCGGCTCAGCGGCCCAGCCGCCAATCGCGCGCCGATTCTGCGAGGCAGACTCACGCCCCCCTAGGTTTTCAGAAATTGGAACACCGTTGTATGGAGCATGCGCCGGCTGTTGGAGCAGCGCGGCGAGCTTTGGGCCGCGCGGTACCTGGATCAGAACGCCGTTGTGTGGAGTCGGCTATTGCTGCGCGTCGCGCAGCATGTGAATCATCTGCGCAAGTGAATCCGCCTCCAGTTTGGCGAGGACACGGCTGCGATAGCCCTCTACAGTGCGCACGCTAAGCGAGAGTTTCTCCGCGACTTCCCGGCTGGACATGCCTTGCGCGATCAGATCGGCAACGCCGCGCTCGCGAGCCGTCAGGCGCGCCAGCTTTTCGGCGATGAGTTCGCGCGACCCGGCAGCATCGCGTCGCTCCTTGTCCTTGGCGATCGCCGCGAAAATCACGTCGATCAGGCGCTGGTCGTCCACCGGTTTTTCCAGGAAATCAAAGGCGCCGTCGCGCATCGCGCTGACCGCCATGGCCACCTGTCCGTGGCCGGTCATGAAGATGACCGGGGTCTGCACGCCGGCCTCGCGCAGGCGGCGATACACTTCGATACCGCTTATCTCCGGCATGCGGATATCGAGCAGTATGCAGCTTGCCTCTGGCAAATCTTCGAGAAACTGCGCCGGGCTGTGGTAGGGCAGAAGTTCCAGGCCGACCGTTTTCAGCAATATTCGAGCGGATTGACGCACCGCAGAACTGTCGTCGACCAGCACCACCCGTGTCCCGTTGCCGGGTGGCGCGAATTTGGGTGGTGCGGTTTTTGGGGCTCCGACGGCATTCATCACGATAATGACCTGTTCATTTTTTTATGTGAAGCGCCCGACCATTAGTTTGCCGACCGCAGATTGGCTGCCCTCAACCGGAAAAATTGGCTGACAATCAGGCCGACAACACGCTAAATTAGCCATTAATCAGGGATTCCGCAACCGGGAATCGCATCCCGGAATCGAATCTGACTCACCCAGGATTGAAAATCGACAATGACAGCAGGCCGGCCGCTTGCGGAACTCTGGCCAGGCAGTAGCCTGGCGATATGCGCGATCTGATGCGACAGAAGGCGAAAATCGCCACCTGGGTCACGTCGCGGCGCGCACCTGTCCTGGCGCTGTTCGGCGGTTTGTTCGTCACCAGCGTGGCGTTCACTTTCTTTCAATGGGACGCCGATCGCGAAGTCCGCGAGAATTTTGAACAGCGATCCGAGCGCTTCGCATTGAAGGTCCAGATGCGCTTGCAGGAAGCCATGGTTGTATCCCGGGACATCCGGGCCATGGTGGAAAGCGGGGTCAATGGCGATGCCAGGGGACTGCAGGCATTTGCGCGTCTGGGCGGCGGTGTGACCGCGGTGATGCCTGATATCCGCTGGATCGCTTTTCTCGCCCCCGCCGAGTCGGGACGATCTGCCGGGCCATCGTTGGCTTCCTTGAAGGTGCTCACCGCAGGTCCGGGCGCGCCGTCATTCAACGGCGGGCCGATAGAATCGATGCCGGAGTTTGCGAAAGCGGCCGGTCGCGCCTGGCAAACCGGCAAGCCCGCGTTGTATGCACCGGAGGATGAACAGGGTGTCGGCGTACCGGTGTATTTGAGCGTCATCAATCGCAAATCGCTGCCGGGCAGGTCGCCGATGTTGCTGGCGGTCGCTTTGAATGCAGACGCCTTGGTGGGTGAAGGGCTCGCCGAATTTCTGTCCAGGGAAAACAGGAAGCCGATCGAAGCCTACGAAGTCCGGATTTCGGTGGCACCGGCCGAAGATGCGGGCGCGCAGGGACGTTTGCTGTTCGCGACACCCGCCGCGCGGCAGGGACAGAAATCCGGACCGCTCGCTTTCGGGTCGAACAGCAGGTCCTGGCTGGAGCATGAGCGGGTGGTGGACCTTGACGGTACCCGGTTCAAATACACCACGTCGGTCGCGCGTCCGGAAATCGATGCCATCGAGGACCAGATCATCTGGTGGGCCCTGGCCATCGGCCTGTCTTCAACCTTGCTGCTGGTCCTGTTCACCATGCGCACAGTGAGGGCGAGAGAACTCGCCGAAGACGCTTCACGCCGGCTGGACAGCCAGGTGCGCAGTGGCGAGGCGCGCTTTCGCAACCTGGTTGATTCCACGCGCGACTGGATGTGGGAGACCGACGCGTCCGGCGCCATAAGTTTTACCAGCGGCAGAGTCCATGCTTTGCTTGGATACACCCCCCGGGAAATTCACGGAAAGCGCGGCGTCGAGTTCGGATTCGACCTGAACCTGGAACGCGCCTCCGCCAGCGCAGGGCGGCTTGATCTGGCGGCGAAGCATAGAAACGGCCAGGAGGTCTGGCTGCAATGTGCCTGCTCGCGCTTTATCGACGAAAACGGCAGGCTCGCCGGCTATCGAGGCGTATGCAGCGACATTACCGAGGCGCGCAAAAACGCCAACCGGCAGCGTGGGCTGGAACTGGAGCTCAACCGCATGGACAAGGTGGGCACGCTCGAGCACGTCATGTCCATGCTGGCTCATGAACTCAACCAGCCCCTGGCCGCCATATCGAGCTATTGCGGCGCCAGCGTACGCATGCTGCGCGAGAATTCCGCGCCGGTCGATGATGTCATTTCCACCCTGAAAGAGGCGGGAACGCAGGCGCAGGCCGCCGCGGCGGTGGTGCGCGGCATCCGCCAGTTGATTGTGCAGAAGGAACCAGACTTGGCCTCTATAGGGTTGGAGAACCTGATTGGCAATGCCAGGACACTGGCGGGATTTCGCTTGAACCAGGGACGGATTCAGGTGGAGTCGCGGCTCGCTCCGAACCTGCCGGCGGTGCGCGCCGACGAGATTCTGATCGTGCAGGTGCTGCTCAATCTTCTGCATAACGCCATCGATGCATTGGCTGAGGCTGCGGACCCGCGAATCCGGATCAGCGCGACGCAGGAGGACCCGGACTGGGTGCGCATATCCATTGAAGATAACGGCGCGGGCATGTCCGATGAACAACTGGCGCATTGCTTTGAGCCCTACGTCACCAGCAAGGACGCCGGTCTGGGACTGGGCCTGTCGATCAGCCAGGCGATTGTCGAATCCCATGGCGGTACGTTGAAGCTTGTGCGCAAGAAAACGGGCGGATGTATTGCGGAATTCTTTCTGCCGCCGGATCGGCGCCACGACGACCCGCGGGGTGCGGGTGCGCAGACCATACGGCGGGGCCCATGATGTGGCTTGATCGTGCGGCTGCGGACCCAAAGGGCTCTGATGGCACCGTATTCGGGGTGGCCGTTGGGTGGCTATTGGGTGGCCATTGCGCCATGACGGAATTTCCGCTGCGGGGCTACAATGCGCGCCTTTATTTTCCTTTCACCAATTCGATTGCCTGGGACCACAAGAGGACAACATGAGCTACAAATTGCTGAGCTATCACGCGGGTAGAAAAGAAGTTCGTGCTGGCATTCTGGTCGGTGATTACGTTTATGACGCCGCCCGCGTGGGTACCGACACCTCCTATGCGGGCATGGACGGGGTGCTGCGCAACTGGAAAAAGGCCCATAGCGCTTTTGTTGCGGGGGCCAAGGCCATCGAGGCGGGCAAGAGCCGGGCCAAAGGCATCGCCTTGAAAAAGGTTCGTCTCGCGGCGCCTGTGCCGGTGCCGGGGGCGATCTTCTGCGCCGGTGCCAACTACAAGGATCACGCCGACAACATGGCGAAAAAACAGGGCAAGGCACCCGACCCCGATCCGCATACTCAAGGCCTGAACCCCTGGCATTTCCAGAAGGCGCCGCGCAGCACCGTGGTGGGGCCGGGCGCGAACGTCAAGCTGCCGGTGTATTCGAAGAAGGTCGACTGGGAGATCGAGCTGACCGCGGTGATCGGCACCACCTGCCGCAACGCGACGCTCGAGAACGCGCTCAAGTACGTCTGCGGCTACACCATCTCCAATGACCTGTCGGCGCGCGACATGACCAAGCGCCCGCACCTGCCGGATGATTCGGGTTTCAAGTGGGACTGGATCGGACAGAAGAATTTTGACGGCTCCTGCCCGACCGGGCCGTGGATCACGCCGGCGGCGTATATCAAGAATCCGCAGAAGCTGGACATGAAGCTCTGGGTTGACGAGCAGCTGATGCAGGACGCCAATACCAGCCTGATGCTGTTTAATACGGCCGAGCAGATTGTGTACCTGTCAAAGTGCATCACCCTGCACCCCGGCGACATGATCCTCACCGGCACCTGCGCAGGCACCGGCGCCGAGCGCGGTCTGTTCCTGCACTCGGGGCAGACGTTGAGGCTGTGGATTCAGGATATTGGCGAGCTGATTCACAAAGTGGTTTAATAAATTAAACCACTGGAAAGCTTCAGAACAGGGAGAGAGGGAGGGCCCTCTCTCCCCGTTACCCCTCTCGCCCCCTGCCGAAATTCATTCGGCCAGGTGAAAATAAAAGCGGCAAGGCTCAAATCAAGCAATCAATTCCATGGTTACTCCACACCTAATTTGAGCCTGGCCACTTTTCTACGAAGGTTTCAGGCGGCCGCTTCCGGCGCGTCGCACTTCTCGATTTTGCACAGCAGGCCGCGCAGCTGGTAGGTGCCCATGGCGGGGTCATAGGGTGGCGCCTGGCTGGTGAGCAGGTTGGCGTTGGACTCCCAGATGCCGTGGTCCCAGCCTTTGCGTTCGGGGAACCACCAGCCGTGCTGGCAGTTGACGACGCCCTGGAGAATATCCGCGGTCACCAATGCGCGCTGCAGCATGCTGCCGCGCGGCGATGAGATGCGTATCCAGTCGTTGTTGGCGATGCCGTTTTTTTTGGCATCCTCCGGGTGAATTTCCGCCTGCGGTTCGGGACGGCCGCGGCGCAGCTTCGGGATCTGCCGGCCCTCGGAGTGAAAGTACATCGGCAGGCGCGCACCGGTGGTGAGCACGTAGGGGAATTCTTTGGCGATCTCGGGTGTGCTGACCGGGCTCTCGGGCGGTTCCTGGTAATAAGGCAGCGGGTCGTAGCCCAGCTCTTCCAGCCGCGTGGAGTAAAGCTCGATCTTTCCGGTGGGGGTGTCGAAACCTTTTTCGAGAAACTTGCCGTACTTCATGGGTATCTTGATCGGGCCATTCTTCGCCAGTTGTTCGTAGGTGACCCCCAGCGGCGCGAGCAACTGGTCGAACACGTCGCGCGGGCTTTCCTCGCAGTGCGGCAGGCCGAGACGGCGTGCCAGGTCGGTCATGATGTCCTCGTCGGCGCGGCACTCGCCGACCTGTTCGCCGCGCTGCTGCGCCAGCACCACGTCCTCGCCGAAATAAGGCATGGCGACGATCTGTTCCAGCTCGGGCCAGGCCGCCACCGGCAGCACCACGTCGGCCAGTTCGCAGGTGGGTGTCATGAAAAGGTCGGCCACCATCAGGAAGTCGAGTTTCATCAAGGACTCGTACACCAGCTTGGCATCGGCATAAGTGGACAGCGAGTTGTTGCCGAACACCAGGAATCCCTTGGTCCAGTAGGGATCGCCTTCGCGCATCGATTTGAACAGCGCCGGGATGTGCGCCGAAGGAACCAGTGAGCCTGCGCCGCCGAGCATGCGGAATTCGGTCGCTCCGAGGCGTTTGGCCTTCTGCTCCTCGGGCAGCACCTCGGGCAGGAAGGGGAAGGGCGCCAGTGCGCGCATGCCGAAGCACCACCCGCCGGGCTTGTCGATGTTGCCGGTGAGCGCCGGCAGGATGGAGATGGCGCGCACCGTCTGTATGGTGTTGGGTGTGTGCTCGATGGCGCATCCCCACTCCATGGCGCCCGGCTGCGCCTCGACCCAGAGGCGCGCGGCGGCGCGGATCTTCTCGGCCGGCACCCAGGTGATGGGTGCCGCCCACTCGGGCGTGCAATCGCGCACGCGCTCGGCGAGTTGGTCGAATCCATGGGTCCATTTTTCGACGAAGGCCTTGTCGTAGTTGCCGTCGGCGATGATCACGTTGATCATCGCCATTGCCAGGGCGTCGTCGGTGCCGGGGCGCAGTTGCAGAAACACGTCGGCTTGTTCGGCCAGCTGGTTGCGTCGCGGGTCGACCACGATGATCTTGGGTTTGGACCGCAGCGCATCCCGCACCTGGAATCCGACTTCGCCGTCGGGGCTCGAATACAGCGGATTGTGCCCCCAGAACAGCAGCACCGAGGGCATGCGCTCGCCGCGATAGTCCGACCAGGCCATGCCGCCGTAGGTCATGTGCATGGTGTTGACGCGCGGGAAGAAGCACTGTGCCGTGCCGGGTTCGGCCCAGTTGGGCGTGCCCATCATGTTGGTGAAGCGCGGCATGAAATTGCAGTGGTGGCGCCCGGTGCCGGTGCCGATGGCGATGCCTTCCTTGCCGTGCTTGGCCCATATCTTGCGGATGTTCTCGCAGATGATGTCGTAGGCCTCGTCCCAGGAGGCGCGGCGCCATTTTCCTGCGCCGCGCTCGCCGACGCGCACCAGCGGGTGGGTGAGACGCTCCGGGCTTTGCACCAGTTGCAGGGCGGAGGCGCCTATCGGGCAGAGCCGGCCGTGGTTGAGCGGGCCCTCGGGATCGCCCTCGATGCGGGTGATGTGACCGTCGCTCACATGCAACAGCGCGCTGCAGCCGCCGTGACAGCCGCGACAGGTGCTTTTCAGAATACTGTCGGCGGGGGCTTTTGTCCGTTCGAGCAGTGTGTCGGTACTGATATCCATGCGGTGTCTCCCCAGGTTGGTCAAATGATGCGCACCACACCGGCGGAAGCCTTGATCGAGATCAAGTACTCCCCTGTCCCGCCGGGGGGGCTTTGTGCAAAAGGCAGCGCTGCTGCGAGGAGGATCGATCGGCCCGCGGCAACGGTTGACAGCAGAATATCAGCTGTCCCACGGATTGGCGCGGGCGCTGTCGATGCCGTAGCGCGCGATCGCCTCGCAGACCGTGGCGCGCGCGGCCCCGCCTTCCCCGGCGAGCGCGTGCAGCGCGGCGATCGCGACATGGTGGCGGTCCACTTCGAAGAAATCACGAAGACCGGCGCGGGTGTCGCTGCGGCCAAAACCGTCGGTCCCCAGGGTGACATAGCTACCCGGTACCCAGGCGCGGATCATATCGGGCACCGCGCGCATGTAGTCGGTCGCGGCGATGACCGGGCCGGTCGCGCCGGCAAGGCATTGCTCGACCCAGGTGCTTCTGCTCGCCTGGTCAGGATGCAGGCGGTTCCAGCGTTCCGCATCCAGGCCGTCGCGCCGCAATTCGGTGAAGCTGGTGACGCTCCAGACGTCCGCGGCAATGCCCCAGTCATTGGCAAGAAGATCCGCCGCAGCAAGCACTTCGCGCAGGATGGTTCCCGAGCCGAGCAACTGGACGCGGGCGGACGGTGGCGGGGCGCCCGGGGACGCCGTCTCGCGCAGCCGGTACATGCCCCTGATAATGCCCTCGCGGGCATCCCGGGGCATCGCCGGGTGCTCATAGTTCTCGTTCATCACCGTGAGGTAGTAGAAAACATCCTCTTGTTCCTCCAGCATGCGCCGGGTGCCGTCTTGAATGATGGTGACCAGTTCATGGCCGAAGCACGGGTCGTAGGCGACGCAGTTGGGCACCGTCGAGAAAAGCAGATGACTCGAGCCGTCCTGGTGCTGCAGCCCTTCGCCGGAGAGCGTGGTACGGCCGGCGGTGGCTCCGAGCAGGAATCCGCGCGCGCGGGAATCCCCGGCGGCCCACACCAGATCGCCGATGCGCTGGAAACCGAAGCACGAGTAGAAGATGTAGAAGGGCAGCATCGGCACGCCATGCGCGCTGTAGCTGGTCGCGGCGGCCAGCCACGAGGACAGCGCGCCCGCTTCGCTGATGCCTTCTTCGAGGATCTGGCCGTCCCGGGACTCCTTGTAGTAGAGCAATTCGTCGCGGTCCTCGGGGTCGTAGAGTTGTCCCACCGAGGAATAGATGGCGACCTGGCGGAACAGGGACTGCATGCCAAAAGTGCGTGCTTCGTCGGCGACTATGGGTACGAGGTGCCGGCCGAAAGCGGCATCGCGCAGCCACTGCGACAGCAACTGCACGAAGATCATGGTGGTCGATTGTTCGCGCCCGTGGGTGCCTTCCAGGAATTTCTGCAGCGACGACAGCCCCGGCACGGCAAGAGCCGGCCCGCGGCGCTTGCGCTGCGGCAGATAGCCGCCGAGTGCCGCGCGGCGCGCGTGCATGAATTTCATTTCGGGTGAATCCGCCGCGGGCCTGAAGAATGCGAGCTGCCGGACCTGGTCGTCGCTCAAGGGCAACGCAAAGCGGTCACGAAACGCCAGCAGTCCCTCGTCATCCAGCTTTTTCTGCTGGTGCGTGGTCATGCGGCCCTGGCCCCAATGTCCCATGCCGTAGCCCTTCTTGGTCTGCGCCAGGATGACGGTCGGCTGCCCCCGGTGATGCATGGCGGCGTGATAGGCCGCGTAGATCTTCACAGGATCATGGCCGCCACGGCGCAGCCGGTCGATATCGTCGTCCGACAGATCGGCGATCAACGCCTGCAGTTCGGGATATTTGTTGAAGAAATGTTCGCGGTTGGCGCGTCCGTCGGTGGCGGCATAGCGTTGAAACTCGCCGTCCACGGTTTCATGCAGCCGCTTGACGATCACCTTGTCGTAGTCGCGCGCGAACAGCGGATCCCAGTCCGAGCCCCACAAAAGCTTGATCACGTTCCAGCCGGCGCCGGCGAACAAACCTTCGAGTTCCTGGATGATCGATCCGTTGCCGCGCACCGGGCCGTCCAGCCGCTGCAGGTTGCAGTTGATCACGAATACCAGGTTGTCCAGCTTCTCGCGCGCCGCCAGCGACAGGCCCGCGAGCGACTCGGGTTCGTCCATTTCACCGTCGCCGGGAAAGGCCCATACCTTGCGATCGTCCGGAGGCAGGTTGCCGCGATTTTGCATATAGCGCATGAAGCGCGCCTGGTAGATCGCGTTGAGCGGTCCCAGGCCCATGGAGCCGGTGGGGAACTGCCAGAAATCGGGCATCAGGTAGGGGTGGCAATAGGATGACAACCCCTTGCCACCGGTTTCGACGCGGTAATTTTCCAGATGCGCCTCGTCAAGGCGGCCCTCGAGGAAGGCGCGCGCGTAGACGCCCGGCGCCGAGTGCGGCTGGAAGTAGACCAGGTCGCCTGCCTGGCCGGCACGGAAAAAGTGATTGAAGCCCACTTCGAACAGATCCGCGGCCGAGGCGTAACTGGCGATGTGCCCGCCGACATCCGCATTGACACGGTTGGCACGCACCACCATGGCGAGCGCGTTCCAGCGCACCAGTGAACTCAGGCGTTGCTCGATTTCCAGATTGCCGGGGAACTGCGCCTGCCCGGCAAGGGTTATGGTGTTGCAGTAAGGGGTGTTGAGCACCGGCGGCATGGGAACGCGCTGCTCGCGCGCGTGGTCAAGCAGCCGGCGCAACAGGTAGGTCGCGCGCTCGCGGCCGGCAGAGTCGATCACGGTCTCGAGTGCCGACAGCCACTCCTGCGTTTCCACCGGATCGAGATCCTTGGGCGCCACCCGCCAGAAGGCGGACCAGTCGAGTTGTTCACTGTCGGAACGCACGCCCATGGAGAAGCCTCTCGGATCATGAAACAGGAAACTAGCGGAATCGTAGCACCAGCACTCGGCATTGGGATGCCCGGATTCGCTGGGAGAACGCCCGGGATCGGCCTGGACGGGCAGATTGGTCCCTGCCGTCCTATAAAATAAGTCCTTGGGTCAACGAAATGGCAGGGATCCCTCATGGCGGCCGGCATTGCCTTCAGTGACGTTGGCATCCACCTGCGCCCTCTTGCCCCCGCGACTCCTGATGCTTGACCTTGCCCTCGTCGGCTACCGGCCGCTGAAACGATTTTGCCAACTGATGGACCAAACATGAACAACGAACTGCTCTACGAAGTGCGCGGCGGCATCGCCCACATCACGCTTAACCGGCCGCAGGCGCGCAATGCGCTCACCCATGAGATGTACGACGGTGTTGCGAGTTTCGCCGGGAAAGTCGCCAAAGATCCAGCTGTCGGAGTGATGGTGATCCGCGGCGCGGGCGACAAGGCCTTCGCCTCGGGCTCGGAGATTTCGCAGTTCCTGGAATTCAAGGGCGGTGCGGACGGCATTGCCTACGAGCAGCATCTGGACAAGGTGCTGACCGCGCTCGAGTGCTGCCCCAAACCGGTGATCGCCGCCATCTGCGGGGCCTGCACCGGCGGCGGCGCGGCGATCGCGGCGGTATGCGACCTGCGCATCGGCACGCGCAGCACGCGCATCGGCGTCCCGGTGGCGCGCACGCTGGGCAATTGCCTGTCGATGGCATCGCTCTCCCGCTTTGTGAGCCTGATCGGCGCTTCGCGAACCACGGAAATGATGCTGACGGCGCGTTTGATCGGGGCCGAAGAGGCGAAGGCGCTGGGTTTTCTGAACGAAGTCGTCGAAACACCAGAGGCGCTGGATGCGCGCGTTGACGAGCTGGCTCGCACTGTGGCCGCGCTCGCACCGCTGACGCTGCGCGTGACCAAGGAGCAGATGCGCCGCATGCGTGTGGCGATGGTTGTCGACCTGAATGACGACGATCTGCTGGCGGCCTGCTACGGCAGCGAGGATTTCAAGCAGGGGGTGGAAGCGTTTGTGGGCCGCCGCGCGCCGCAGTGGAAGGGGCGCTAGTTGGCGCTGATGTTGCGTTCGCGTATCAGCCGCCCGAGACGTTCCGACTCGATTTTCAAAAACGCGGCGAATTGGTCCGGCGAATTCATCACCGGCTCGGCGCTCAGGTCCTGCAGGCGCTTGAGCACCTCCGGGTCCTTCATGGCCTGGGAAAACTCCTCGTGCAGCCGCTGCACCAGGGGCTGCGGCACATTGGCCGGAAAGAACAAGCCGCTCCAGGAATACGGATTGAAATCCTGGACCCCGGTTTCAGAAAAGATCGGCACTTGCGCCAGCAGCGGCGAACGCTTGTCCCCGGACAGCGCCAGCGCCCGCAGTTTTCCGGCGCGGACATTGGGGACGGCAAGCGTCACGGAAATCAGGATCGCCTGCACCTGGCCGCCCAGCAGATCATTCATGGCGGGTCCGCCGCCCTTGTAGGGCACATGGGTCATTTCGAAGCCGCTCACCCCCTTGAGTATTTCCATGTAGAGGTGATTGCTGGTGCCCGAGCCCGGACTTGCATAATTGACCGCGCCATTTTGCGAGCGCGCATAGGCCGCAAACTCCTGCAGGTTGCCGGCGGGCACCGAGGGGTGCACCAACAGCGCCAGCGGAACCCGCGTCAGCATGCTGACCGCGCGCAAGTCGCGCAGCAGGTCGTAGGAAAGACCGCGAAACAGGTGCATGTTGGCCGGCGGGCTGTCGGCAGACATCATCAGCGTGTAGCCGTCGGGGGCGGATCTGGCAAGCGTGGCCTCGGCAATCGTTCCGCCGCCGCCGCCCTGGTTTTCGATCAACAGCGGCTGTCCCAGCGAGGACTGCAGTTTGGGCTGCAGCGCGCGCGCCAGGGTGTCCACGAGTCCGCCGGCGGCAAAGCTCACGATGACGCGCAGCGGCCTGGCGGGGTAACTTTGCGCGCAGACCGATGCGGCGCAGGCCAGGCCCAGCGCCATGGCCGGCATGAGTAGCCTGAGACGAAGCGGGCGGGATTGTCGGCTGAACATGGGAATCTCCTTTTTCTACACGTGGAAAGAATCCACCGGGTCAACCAGCTTGTCGCCGATCATTATGATCTTCTTGCCGGCTGGCGCTGTCCGCGGTGTTCCATGGTTGATGACCTGATTCACCGGGGGCTGTTCTGCTAGCATATAACAACAGCACGGCCAAAAGCTCGCCGCGCTGTTTCCAACAGCCGGCGCGAGATTTATGCGACGGCGGTCGCATTTCAAGAGTTTCAAGAAAAACTTTTTTTCAAAGCGAAGATTCATCAGGAGCCAAGCATGAGCGAAGAGAATGTTGTTACCTATGAACTGGAGGGGGATGTGGCCCTCATTGGCATGAACCGCCCCACCAAGCGCAATGCGATGAGTCCGGAGCTGACCAAATTGCTCCTGGAGTATGTGCTGCGCGCCGGGCAGGAGGCCAAATGCGGCATCCTCTACGGACATGGGGAAAATTTCTGCGCGGGGCTCGATTTATCGTGGGCGGCCAAGACATGGGCAGACGACCGTACCGCGCGCAATCCGTATTCGCACCGCGACGATCCGCGCGAAGCCATCGGGCGCGGCAATATTCCATTCATAGCCGCATTGCACGGCGCCACGCTGGGCGGAGGGCTGGAGACCGCGTGTGCCGCGCATGTGCGCGTGGCCGATGAAACCACCTTCTTCGGCCTGCCCGAGGGAACGCGCGGCATCTACATCGGCGGCGGCGGTTCGGTGCGCATCGCGCGCGTGCTGGGTTTTTCGCGCATGCAGGACATGATGCTCACCGGCCGGGTGCTCACCCCCGAGGAAGGCGAACGCTTCGGCCTGGTGCATTACCTGGTGCCCAAGGGGCAGGCGCTTGCCAAGGCCAAGGAACTTGCACGCAGGATCGTCAAGAATGCGCCGCTTGCCAACTTCGCCATCACCAACAGCCTGCCGCGTCTGCAGGACATGAACTACGACGATGGTCTTTATTTCGAGCGCATCGTGGGGGAATACACGCGCAGCCCCGAGTCGATAGAACGCCTGCGCCAGTTCCTCGACAAGACCGCGCCGCGGCTGAAAATGCCGGACTGAACGCCGGGGAACTGCGGGGCACGGGTGAACCGTGCCCTTCGGCTCTGAGCGCTGCGGTTTTCTAGTGTGCTTTGTACGACTGGACTCAGTCGTCCACCTGGCCTTCGAAGTTTTCAAAATTGTTGATGCGCGGCGGTTCGCTCTCGAATCCGAGCTCGCTCCAGCGCCCGCACACCGATTCGTAGACCTCCTTCTTCAACAGGCTGCGGCGCGAGAAGGTCGAAATGTATTTGTACTCCTTGCAGGCATTGATGATGCACTTGGAGCCAAAGGGGCGAATCTCCGGCGGATTCTGGCTCGGATCAAGGTAGGTACTCCAGGTCTCGCGCAGGATGTCGATGGACTGCGCCGGGCGTGAGCGGGTCACCATCGCCCACATCACATCGCCGAGATCGGAGGGGTTGACGTCGTCATCGACGACCACGATGTACTTGGTGAAATACGCCCCTCCCATGCACTGCGCGGCCAGCGCGCCCACCTGTGCCGCATGACCGGCATACTGCTGCTTGATCGACACTACCGTCATTCCCCAGCCGGCGGCTTCCGGTGGTGACCATACTCCGCAGATTCCCGGAACCCCCATTCCCTGCAGATCGGTCCAGACCTTGGCAGCCTTGGACATGGACCACGCCAGGCCGCATTCATTCGACCAGCCGTCGGCCATGAGGGCGCTGGTGACAATCGGATTATTGCGATAACGCACCGCCTTGATGTCGATGGTCGGGGTCGCGCCGCCCGGGCGGCCGTAGTAGCCGGTGAACTCGCCGAACGGGCCCTCGGGCGCGGTTCTGTCCGGGTAGGCAAAGCCTTCGACGATGATTTCGGCGTGCGCCGGCAGATCGAGACCGGTAATGTCGCTTCTGAAAACTTCAATCGGCGAGCCGTTGATGCCGCCGGCAAATTCGTATTCCGACACATCCTTGGGAAAGGAGGTAGCGGAGGCGAGGAACAGGAGCGGATCCAGTCCGTAGACCGCGGCCACGGGTGCCGGTTTGCCGCGGTCCCACCAGCGCTGCTTGTCCAGAGTGGCGTCCTTGCCCGGCGAGGAATAAAAGCCCACCTGTTTCGGGCCCTGGACCATCTGGCGATAGCAGCCCAGATTGACGCGCCCGTCCTCGGGGTTGGAGGTAATCACCGCATCGGCGGTGCCAAGGTAGCACCCGCCGTCAAGCGGCCACATCTTGGGCGCGGGAAACCGGGTGATATCGACCTTGTCGCCGGTATCGATGTTCTGGTTGACCTCGGCTTGCGCGGCATCCACATGCAATGGCGCGATGCGCTTTCTCATTTTTTCGCTGAGGATGCGCACCATGCCCAGCGCGTCCTTGCTGGGCTGCTCCCGGATCGTGATTGCCACGCGGTTCAGGCTGCTGCCCAGCGGATTGAACAGCAGCTTCGATCCGGCATAGTCCTTGATGTTCTCAAACAGCAGCGCCGGCCCGCCGATAGTCTTGCCGGCCATATAGGTGATGGCGGACATTTCCTGGTCCCAATCCACCTTGGCCTTGATGCGCTTGAGTTCCCCGATCGACTCCACTGCCTGAAGCCAATCGCCCAGGCTCTTGATACCGATGACTCTGCTTCTGTCCATTTTTACTTCCTTTCTTTGTGGATTTCGTTGTCGCCGCTGCAGGCGCGGCCGCTAGGCATGCGTGCCCCCGGTGTTTTCCTGCTCCATCTGCGCGGCGATGGTCTCGCGCAATTGCCGCTTGAGAATCTTGCCCACCGGACTCACGGGGAATTCGCTCACCAGTTCCAGCCGCTCGGGCAGCTTGAAACTGGCGATATTCTGCTGCTTGAGGAACGCGATCAGCTCTGCGAATTCCAGGTGCTGTCCCTCCCTGGTAATGACAAAGGCACAGGCTTTCTCGCCGAACACCGGATCGGGCATGGCCACCAGGGTGACCGCCTTCACCTTGGGGTGGGCAAAGATCAGGTTCTCGACTTCCTCGCAACTGATCTTCTCGCCGCCGCGGTTGATCAGGTCCTTCTTGCGGCCCTCGGTAAAGACGTAGCGGCCTTCCTTGCGCACGATGTCGCCCATGCGGTAGAAGCCGTCGGCGGTGAAGGCCTCGATGTTCTTGTCCGGCGCTCCGTAATAGCCATGGATGGTGTAGGGGCCGCGCGTGGCCAGTTCGCCATGGGCTCCGTCGGGCAGTTCGTTGCCCTCGTCATCGATCACCTTGATCTCGTCGTCCTCGCAGACGGGCATGCCCGAGCTGTGCAGCAGGTATTCATCCGCGGCATCCAGCGGCACCATGTTGATCAGCCCCTCGGCGGTGCCGTAAATTTCCTGGGGCACGCAGCCGAAGCGGGTTCGCAGCCGGCTGCGCAGTTCCGGCGCGAGGCGCGCACCGCCGTTCTGGATCACCTTCAGGGAGGAGAGGTCGTAGTTGTCGGGTACCGGCGAATTGAGCCAGTTGGAAATCAGCGGAATCACGGCGGCGATGGTGGTGACTTTCTCGCGCTCGACCAGGGAGAACACTTCTGCCGGGTCGCCAGAGGGCGCCAGCACCACCGTGCCGCCATGATAAAAGGCGCCGAGCATGCCCGGCGAGGCGAGGTTGTAGTTGTGCCCCAGGGGCAGGATGGCCATGAAGACCGTCTCCTCTCCGAAGCCGCCGGCACGGCCGCACAGGCGGGCGTTGAGCACATAGTCGTCGTGGGTGCGCGGGATCAGTTTGGAGAGCGAGGTGGTTCCGCCCGAGAGCAGCATGGTGGCGACTTCGGTTGGATCCGGGTGCAGTGCCGCCAGGCTGGCGCGGACCGCTTCGGCCGACAGCGGCGCCGCGATCATCTCGCGCAGATCCCGCTGCCCCGCCCCCGGTTCGCCGGCCACGAACACGCTGTGCATGGCGGGGAAATCTTTCTGCACTTCCGTGGCCATGGTGCGGTAGTCGAAACTGCCGATGCGGTCCGGGATGACGTAGGCGACCGCACCGGAGGCGCGCACGAAGTGGCGAATCTCGGTGAGCCGGTGGGCACGCAATGCGGTCACGGGGATGGCGCCGATGCGCGTCAGGGCGAAATAGGTATGCACGAACTCCGGGCCGTTGGGCAGTTGCACCACCACCCGGTCCCGGGGCGCGATGCCCGCCTCGAGGAAGCGGCAGGCGAGTCGATCCGAGATGTCCACCAGGTCCCGGTAGCTCAGGCGCTCCCGGGCGCTGACGAGCGCGGTTTTTTCCGGGTGTCGCCCGGCGCGGCGCGCCAGCATCTCGGGGATGGTGATGCCTTCCCACCAACCGCGGGCGCGGTTGCGTGCCGCCTGATCGGCGGGCCAGGGGATACAGCCTTCGAGCATGATAATTCTCCTATCTGGTGGCCGTGCCCCGGGGCCGGGATTTGGCGCGTGGCGCACCGCGCACCTTCTCCTTCGGCGGCGCAGCGGCGAAGAACTTGTTGTCGTGGTTCTGGGCGTGATGCAAAGCGAATTCGAGGGGCGCCGTGCCGCCGCCCAAGCTGCGGCTGAGTTCGAGCGCTGCGCGCAGCAGCGGCGCCCGCATTTCCTGAATGCGCTCAGCGGAGAAACGGCTGGCCGGCCCGGTCACCGCGAGTGCCCCGGCGCATTGGTCGTTGACACTGAACACCGGCGTCGCCACCGCCGCGGTGTCCGATTCGATCTCCCTGCTGGTGGACGAAAAACACTGGGTTCGCAGCGCCGCCCAGCCCGGCGCGTCGCGCGCGACATCGAATGCCGTCAGAATCTTTCCGACCGCGCCCTTGTTCAGCGGCAGGATGTCGCCGATATGCACGTGGTCGCGGATCCTCTGCGGCGAGTCGACGCGGTAGACGCACACGCGCACGCCGTTCTCGCGCACATTGAACGAGCAGCTCTCGCCGGTCTGGGCCACCAGATGGGTCAGCACCGGATTGATCAGCTCGGCCGGCTTGACCCAGCGCTGGTAGAGACCTCCCAGATACAGCGCCGCCACGCCGACGTGATAGTTGCCGTTTGCCTCCTGCCCGACATAGCCGAACTTTCCCAGGGTTGCCAGCAGGCGCAGCAGGGTGCTCTTGTAGAGACCGGTCCGCCGCGAAATCTCCGCCAGCGGCAGCGTCGGACTGCCTTCAAAGGTCGCCAGGATGGTCAACGCCCGTTCCAGCGTTGCGACGCCCTTTTCTTCTGCGGATGCCATGGTCGATTCCGTGTGGAGTAGTGCCCTAGGGTAATGGAAAAGAACGGTGTTCTTTTTCGAATAATAAATTAATTTGTAAAGCTGAAAACTTCAGAATACTATTCTGAAAAAGTAGAACAGTGTTCTAATTTCGTGCCGCAGCAATCCAGCCGGGTTTGAAGGCGCGTTTTGGTGTTGGTCGGGGACGGGCTCGGAAGCGCGAAAACCACCGGCGCGCCCATGCCGGGGGGCATCCGAATGAACCGCAGGGCGCGCCGGTGGCTGCGCTGAAGGCCGGCTGCAGGCGCCACCCGCTTTTTCTTTGTCTGTCAATAAGGAGTAACTGGAAATGAAACCCACGTTAAAGCAGGACCCGAAGGTGATCGCCCGCGAAGGCATGGTGTTCAAACTCGATGACGGTCTGGAGTATCCGGAAACGAGCCACATCCCGGGATTGCCGGCCGGCACCGGCCAGAGACGCCTGGTCGCAACCCCCCCGACCGGTGCGAGGCTGGTGGGAGTCCATGCCCTGACGCTGAAACCCGGCGAAACCTCGGTGCTGCATTCGCACCCCCTGTCGGAGGAGGTGATCGTCTGTGTCAAGGGAACCGCCGAAATCACCCTGGGCAGCACGGTGCACCTGTTCAAGCCCGGTTATGTGCTGTATGCGCCGCCGGGCGTTCCTCACGGGAACATGAAGGTGATCGGCGACGAGGAGGTGCTCGTTATCGGCACCCAGGCTCCCGCCGATACGCGCATGTATCGGGGCTCCGGCCACGATTTCTGAAGGATGAAGCCGCGCGCAGCCGCACCGGGTTTGTTCGGACGGCCCTAGAATGCCGGTTCCGCCCCGCCGTGGGTTGGGCGCAACGAGGTCATGGTTTGATTTTCAATCGGAGGAGACGATGAAAAAGCTGTGTTTTACTGTGGTGCTGGCATGCCTGGGGTTCGCTGCCGCGGGCGCGATGGCGCAAAGCTATCCGTCCAAACCGTCGCGCCTGGTCATTCCTTTCGCCGCCGGCGGCGGCAACGACATCGTCGCGCGTGTGGTTGCGGCGCGGCTCGGCCAGGGTTTCGGCCAGCCGATGATTGTGGAAAACCGGCCGGGCGCCAATGGTTTTATCGCGCCCCGTGCGGTGGCCGATGCGTCGCCCGACGGCTACACCATATTGATGGGTCCGACCGGACCCATGTCGATCGCCCCGGCGATATTTTCCAAAATGCCCTATTCGCCAATCAAGGATTTCACGCCGGTGACCATGATCGGTTCGTTTCCGTTGATCCTGATAGTGAGCGGCGGGCTGCCGGTAAAAACCGTCGCCGATCTGGTGGCGATGGCCAAGGCCAATCCGAGCAAGATGAATTACGGATCCACGGCGCCGACTTTTCAGCTCACCAGCGAACTGTTCAACCTGCGCACCGGCACCGTCTTTCAGCATATTCCGTACAAGAGCAGCGCCGAATTCACCACTGCCGTCATGACCGGTGAAATCACCACTGCCTTCGCCGATCCGCCGCCCGCGATCGGCATGCTGAAATCGGGAAAGATCCGCGGGCTGGCGGTGACTGCGAACAAGCGTCATTCCTTCTGGCCGGATATTCCCACCATGGCCGAGGCCGGCATCAATGACATGGAGGTCACCATCTGGATGGGATTGTTCCTGCCCGCGGGCGCGCCTGCGGCCATCGTCAATCGGATTCGGGACGAACTGGTCAAAGGCATGGCGGAACCCGAAGTCAGGGAGAAGCTGATCGGGCTGGGTATCGAGCCGGACGGTCGGCCGACGGCGGAGTTCGCGAAGTTCCACCAGGCCGACATCACGCGCTGGACGGCGATCGCCAAGACGGCGAACATTACGGCGGATTGAGTCTCGCGGATCGTGTCTCAATGTAGTCCGGCGGACCGGTGCACACGCGCGACCGGTACCGCCGTCTGCGGGTAACGCGCTTTTCTCCGACAGGCACCTTGGCGTGCCTGCAACGGAAAACCAGACTTGCTTGCGTTCATGGGACGCGGGCTTGCTCCCGCGCGGGCCGGCACCGCCATGGCCGCCCGATCGGCGTTTCGCGATCCGGGGTGCGCCGACAAAACCAGCGGATGCGCCCGGGCTGATATCCTTCGCCCCGCGGATTTCCGCCTCACCCCTAACCTGCAAGCGAAACTCTCATGAGCACTCACGATTTCAAAGGTCGTCTCGAAGATCGCCGCTACATCACCGGCACCGGTTCCTACACCGGCGACCGCAACCTTCCCGGGCAACTGTACGCCTCGTTCCTGCGCTCTGACCGCCCGCATGCCGAGATCCTTTCCATCGACGCCGCCGCGGCTCTCGCGTTGCCGGGCGTGCTGGCCGTATTCACCGGCGAGGATATCGCCGCAGCGGGATTCAAGCCCATGCCGGTCAATTCGATCGCCGGCAAGAGCCGCGACGGAACAGAACTGATCAAGACAGTGCGGCCGGCGCTGGCGCAGGGCAGGGTCCGTTTCGTGGGCGAGGCGGTGGCCTGCGTGGTGGCCGAGTCGCTTGCCGTTGCCCAGGATGCGGCTGAAAAAATTGTCCTCGACTATCGCGACCTGCCGCATGTCACCCGGGCGGTGGACGCGATGCAGGCAGGCAGCCCGCAACTGCACGGCAACGTGCCGGGCAACCGGGTGCTCGATTTCGGCACCGGCAGCGACGAGGCGAAGGTGGACGAGGCGATCCGCGCCGCCCGGCATGTGGTGAAACTCTCCCTGTATAACAACCGCGTGGTCGCCAATCCCCTGGAGACGCGCACCGCCATCGCACACCACGATGCCGCGGCCGATCACACCACCTTCTATTCGGTATCGCAGGGGGTCAACGGCCTGCGCGCGAGCCTGTGCGGCGTGCTCGGTGTCACCGAGGACAGGCTGCACGTCGAGTCCTACGATGTCGGCGGCGCCTTCGGCGTGCGCTCGCAGATCTATCCCGAATACCCGGTGCTGATCCTGGCGTCGATGAAACTGGGCAGGCCGGTGAAGTGGAGCAACAGCCGTTCCGAAGGATTCCTCACCGATGAGCAGGGCCGCGACGTGGTGAGCACCGGCGAGCTTGCGCTCGACGAGCACGGCAGGTTCCTGGCCATGCGCTTTTCGTTCATCACCAATCTGGGCGCCTATACCACCCCCAGCGGCGCGTTCATCAATTTCCGCGCCACCGCGCCGATGACCGGCCTGTACGACGTGCCGCTCGCGTGTGGGCGCAACCAGATGTTCCTCACCAACACCACGCCGATGGCGGCCTATCGCGGCGCCGGGCGGCCCATCATGTCCGCAATGCTCGAGCGGCTGGTGGGACAGGCCTCGCGCGAATTGAAGATCGACGCGGCGGAACTGCGCCGCCGCAACATGATTGCGAAGGACAGCTTTCCCTACAAGCTGGTGAATGGCAGCGTCTACGACTCGGGCAATCCGCTGGGCGTGCTGGCCGATGCGACCAAGGCCGCCAACTGGAGCGACACGGCCGCCTGGGAGGCGCGCAAGGCCGATGCCAGGGGGCGCGGCAAGCTGCTCGGGCGCGGCATGGCCGCCTGCATCGAATCGACGGCCGGCTCTTCGGTGGACGAAGTGGAACTGCGCTTCAACCCCGAGGGCAAGCTCATCACCATCTACTGCAATACCAAATCGACCGGACAGGGCCACGAAACCGCGTTCGCGCAGGTGGCCGCCGAGGCTCTCGGTGTGGCGCTGGAAAACATCCATGTGATCGAGGGCGACCCCAAGGTCAAAGGGCTGGGCGGGGGCTCCGGCGGCTCGCGCTCCATGCAGTTTGGCGGCAGTGCCGTGCTGCTGGGCTCGCGCGAAGTGATCAAAAAAGGCATCGCGCTGGCGGCCAGGGAGCTCGAAGCCGCAGAAGACGATATCGGATTCGATCACGGCAAATTCCACATCAAGGGCACCGACCGGGGCGTGAGCCTGCAGGCGCTGGTCAAGAAGAACGCCGCTGCGCTCGACTCAAAAGTGCAGGGCAAGCACGATCCGACCTGGCCCAATGGCTGCCACATCGCCGAAGTCGAGGTGGACGAGGCCACCGGCGAGATCGAGATGCTCTCCTATATTGCCTGCGACGACGCCGGCAACATCATCAACCACCAGCTGGTCGAAGGCCAGATGCACGGCGGCCTTGCGCAGGGCTGCGGCCAGGTGCTGGGCGAGCATGCCGTCTACGATCCGCAGACCGGGCAGCTGCTCTCGGGCAGTTTCATGGATTACTTCATGCCGCGCGCCGGGTTTCTCGGCAAGATCACGCTGCTCGACCATCCGGTTCCCACGCCGACCAATCCGCTGGGTGCGAAGGGAGTCGGCGAGGCGGGCGTCACCGGGTCGCTGCCCACCATGATGAACGCGATCCTCGATGCGCTCGCGCCCGCGGGGGTGACGCACCTGGACATGCCCTGCACCCCGTCGCGCGTGTGGATGGCGATGCAGGCGGCCAAGGCCGGCAAGCCTGCTGCGATGGCGGTGGCGCAACCTCATTGATCAATTGTTGATCCGAGCGTCTCACGCGCAATCGCGGTGCCGTCATTGCTTCGATTGCGCGTTCATTTGTCAAACATTTACTGACAAAATGTAATTATTGACGTGGTTTTACGGATGATTGCGATATTCTTTTTGAGATTCTGAATGCGGAATCAGCGGCTCACCCGGTTGCGTCCGCCCTCCTTGGCCCTGTACAGCGCCTTGTCTGCGGCGCGCAAAACCTCCGCGGGATTCTGCATCGCCTTGCGTTCCGCGACGCCGATGCTGACCGTCACCGAGAGCACCTTGTCCGGACTTGAAAGGATGCCGGCAGGGCCAGTGCGTTGCTGGCTGCCCGCCTGGCCGTCGCGAGGACGGTCGTCGCTGCGAACTTTCATGCCGTAGTTTTCAATCGATGCGCGCAGTGCCTCGAGCGCGCGCAGTGCGTCCTCGAGCGGGCGACCCGGAAACAGCACGGCGAACTCCTCCCCGCCATAGCGATAGGCGGTGCCGCCGCCGCTCACCTGCGCGAGGCGCGCAGCCACCAGTTTCAGCACCTGGTCGCCGATGTCGTGGCCGTGGGTGTCGTTGAATTTCTTGAAGTGGTCCACGTCGATCATCGCCATGACGCACTGGGGTCCCAGCCCGGGCAGGCGTTCCTCCAATGCACGCCGGCCGGGCAGGCCGGTGAGTTCGTCGTAGAAGGCAAGGCGGTGCGATTCCTGCATCAGCGCCACCAGCAGCAGTGCGCCAGCGGTAGTGATGAATGCGCCGAACGCATGCGCCGTGGCGAACCATTCGCAGGCAATGTAGAACGCGGCCACCAGCGAGGCCATGCCGACATCCAGGGGGCGCGGTGCGCCGGCCGGCGGCGCGGGCCAGGCACGCCACACCGCGGCGACAAAAGCTGTGGCAATGAGAATTCGGCCCGCCAGCGGGGTGGGCGGGGAGTTCAGCAGCCAGTGCTCGAGCAGGTCCTGCCAGAAAGTGCCGGAGAGCGGATTGCGTCCGGCGCTGGCGACCCAGGCAACCGCGATGATTTCGCTCGCCGCTATCAGCCACCAGCGGTAATTGCGGTGCTGGTAGACGCCGCGCTCGGCGTACAGCAGCGCGAACAGGATATTGGCCGGCACCAGCAGCGTGATCGCCGTGAATACCGCGTGCTCGAGAAAACCCTGCGGGCCGAGGAACGCGGCAATCCCGATTCCGGCATAGGCGGCCAGCAGGGAAAGAAACGCGATGAAGGCGCGGCCGCGATTGAACATCACGCTCAGGCCCGTGCCGGTGATGAGCACCAGCCACGGCAGTGCCGGGCCGATGGTGACCAGTGATAACGGCAATGCCGGAGCGGCGGCGAGCGTCAGGGCGGTGCCGACGATGAGGGCAACCGGAACAAGCAGCGGCCTGGAGATTCGAAACAGGTCCAGCTGCATGGGGTCAGTCCGTCCGTCCTTCGAGGAATTCCGCCAGCACCCGCCCGGTGTGCGAGCGCGCCGCGGCCTTCACGATACTCGCGGGTTCTCCCTGGACCACGATCCGCCCCCCCGCATCGCCGCCTTCGGGGCCGAGGTCGATGATCCAGTCTGCTTCGGCCATGACATCCAGATTGTGCTCGATCACCACCACCGTGTTGCCCGCGTCCACCAGGCGGTGCAGCACGCGCGTGAGCTTTTCCACATCGGCCATGTGCAGGCCAACCGTCGGTTCGTCGAGAACATACAGGGTGGAGGCTTGCGCGCCGCCGCGCCCCGGGCGCGCGGCGGCATTGCCCGGTGCATCGATTCTCACCTTGGCCAGTTCGGTGACCAGCTTGATGCGCTGCGCTTCGCCGCCCGAGAGAGTCGGGCTCTGCTGTCCCAGGGTGAGATAGCCCAGGCCGACATCCTGCAGCAGGCGCAGCGCGTGGTGGATGGCGGCGTGCGCGGCGAAAAACCCCACCGCTTCGTCCACGCTCATGGCCAGCACCTCGCCGATGGACTTGCCTTTCCATTGCACCGCGAGCGTCTCGGGGTTGAAGCGCGCGCCGCGGCAGACATCGCACAGCACTTTGACATCGGGCAGAAAACTCATCTCGATGCGGCGCACGCCCTGTCCCTCGCAGGCCTCGCAGCGGCCGCCGGCGGTGTTGAAGCTGAATCGGGATGCGGACCAGCCGCGCATGCGCGCCTCGTTTGATTCCGCGTACAGGCGTCGCACCGCGTCCCAGAAACCGACATAGGTCGCAGGACAGGAGCGCGGCGTCTTGCCGATGGGTGTCTGGTCGACCTCCAGCACGCGCCCGAGCAGGCCGAGATTGCTGATTTCGCGGCAGCCGCCGAACGCCGCGCCGCCCGCTGCGCGCCTCGCGCGTCGCAGCGCCACGGCCACGCTGCGCGCCGCATTGGCATGCAGCACGTCGCGCGCCAGCGTCGATTTTCCGGAACCGGAAACGCCGGTGATCACTGTCAAGCGGCCCAGCGGCACGCGTGCATCGATATTCCTGAGGTTGTGCAGCGTGGCGCCGCGGATCGCAAGCGAGGGGGTATCGCGCAGCACCGGGTGGCGTGCCCTGGAGGGGTGGCGCGTGGGGTGGGCGAGGTAGCGCCCCGTGACCGAATCCGGATTGCGCATCAGTTCGGCCGCGGTGCCCATCGCCATGACGTGCCCGCCCTGTTTGCCGGCGCCGGGTCCGAGATCGAGCACCTGGGCGGCGCGGCGGATGGTGTCCTCGTCGTGCTCCACCACCACCAGCGTATTGCCCTTTTTTTGCAGCTTCTCCAGGGTATCGAGCAGGATGCGGTTGTCGCGCGGGTGCAGGCCGATGGTCGGCTCATCGAGCACGTAGCACACGCCGCGCAGGTTGGAACCCAGCTGGGCCGCAAGGCGGATGCGCTGCGCCTCGCCGCCCGAGAGCGTGGGCGCGGCGCGATCCAGCGCCAGGTAGCCCAGTCCCACCTCGGCGAGAAACGCAAGCCGCGACTGCAGTTCGGCAAGGATGTCGCGCGCGATCTCGGCCTCGCGTCCGGCCAGGTGCAGGTCACGGAAGACCACGCCGAGCCGGTCGATAGGCTGTGCCGCCAGCGCGGAAATGGAGCGCCCCAGGTAGCGCACGGCGAGGGCCTCCTGGTTGAGCCGCGCGCCATGGCAGTGGCCGCAGGGTTCGGCCACGCCCTCGAACCACGCGTTCCAATAAATCTCCTCGCCGGTCTGCTCCGCGTCGAACCCGGACAAGGCGAGGCCGGTGCCATAGCACGCGGGGCACCAGCCGTGGCGCGAGTTGAATGAAAACAGGCGCGGATCGAGCTCGGCGAAGCTGCGCGCGCAGCAGGGGCAGGCGCGTTTGGTGGAGAAGAAGCGCTGCTGCAGCTCCACTTCAACCGGCGCGGATTTTCCCGCGGCGCGCGCTTTCTCGAAGGCCGTCGCCAGCCGATCCAGGGGGGCGAGCACCAGCACCACCCCTTTGCCCAATTCAAGGGTGGCGGCAAGCGCCGTGCGCAGCGCCTTCTCATTGGCCGCGCTGACGCTCAGATCGGCCACCGGCAGTTCGATGCTGTGCTCGCGAAACCGGTCCAGGCGCGGCCAGCGGTCGGTGGGTAGGAATCCGCCGTCGACGCGCAGGTGCGTGTAACCCTTGCCGCGCGCCCACTTGGCGAGGTCGGTGTAGAAGCCCTTGCGGTTGACGATCAGCGGCGCGAGCAGGCCGATGCGCACGCCCTTGTATTCGCGCGCGAGGCGCGCGGCGATGGCATCGGCGCTCTGCGGCTCGATCGCCACCTCACAGGCGGGGCAGAATTGCGTGCCCAGTTTTACGTACAGCAGGCGCAGGAAATGATAGATCTCGGTGAGCGTGGCCACCGTGCTCTTCCTGCCGCCGCGGCTGGTGCGCTGCTCGATGGCCACGGTCGGCGGAATGCCGTAGATGGCGTCGACATCGGGCCGCGAGGCCGGCTGCACGAACTGGCGCGCATAGGCGTTGAGCGATTCGAGGTAACGCCGCTGGCCTTCGGCGAACAGGATGTCGAAGGCGAGCGTGGACTTGCCGCTGCCTGAGACACCGGTGATCACGGTGAACTGGTTGCGCGGAATTTCCACGTCCACGTTCTGCAGGTTGTGCTCGCGCGCGTTGTGGATCTTGATGCAGTTATTCCGGGTGCGGAGCGCTTGTTGCAGAGGCAAATCTTCGGAGACGCCCGGCTGGTAAGGCTCTCCAGCCGATTGCCCCAGTGCGGCATCGTATTCCCGCAGCGCGCGTCCGGTGTGCGACACGGCGTGCGCTCTCAAGTCCGCCGGTGTGCCGGTGCACACGATTTCACCGCCGGCATCGCCGCCTTCCGGCCCGAGGTCGATGATCCAATCTGCGGCGCGGATCATGTCCAGATTGTGTTCGATCACCGCCACCGAATGTCCGGTGAGGATGAGCTTGCGCAAGGCACCGAGCAGTTTCGCGATGTCGTCGAAGTGCAGCCCGGTGGTGGGTTCGTCGAACAGGAACAGCTTGCCCTTGCGCGCGAGGCCGCCTGCGGCCGGTGCTCCCTTTGTCGCTTCGACCAGGTGCCCGGCAAGTTTGAGACGCTGCGCTTCGCCGCCGGAGAGCGTGGGCACCGGCTGGCCGAGCTTGAGATATTCGAGACCGACGTCGGCCAGCGGAGCGAGCACGGCTTGCACCTGCGCGTGATCGGAAAAGAAGGCGAGCGCTTCGGCCACGGTGAGTTCGAGCACATCGGCGAGCGACAATGCCGGCCCGCCAGCCTTGCCAGCGAGCGTGACTTCCAGCACCTCGGCACGGAAGCGCCGGCCGTTGCAGTCGGGGCAGCGCAGGTACACGTCGGACAGGAACTGCATCTCCACGTGCTCGAAGCCGTTGCCGCCGCAGGTCGGGCAGCGCCCGTTGCCGGAGTTGAAGCTGAAGGTGCCGGCGGTGTAGCCGCGCTCGACCGCCATCGGTTCGCGCGCGAACAGATTGCGGATGGCGTCGAAGGCGCCGACGTAGCTTGCCGGGTTGGAGCGCGTGGTCCGGCCGATGGGCGACTGGTCCACCATCACCACGTCCTCGATCAGCTCTGCCCCTCTGAGTGCGCGATGTGCGCCGGGCGTTTCGGTGGGCTTGCCTTTGGCTTTGCGCAGGGCCGCATAGAGCACGTCCTGCACCAGCGTCGATTTGCCCGAGCCCGAAACGCCGCTGATGCACACCAGATGTCCCAGCGGAATGGCGACGTCGATGTGCTTCAGGTTGTGCTCGGTCGCGCCGAGCAATGCGATGTGCGCCGCGTCCGGCCGAACCGGTTTGGGCGCGATGCCGCCGTCGGCGCGCTTGCGGCCGGAGAGGTACTCGGCGGTGAGCGAGTGCGTCGCCTTCAGCTGCGCCGGCGTGCCGAAGGACACCACTTCG